>NZ_QUHH01000003.1:207623-424587 GCF_003479515.1 Parabacteroides sp. AF14-59
GAGCATCTGCCTTGCACGCAGAGGGTCAACGGTTCGAATCCGTTATTCTCCACACATCGGAAGACGTAGACAAAATAGTTGATAAACTGTCAACTGTGGCTTGTCAACTGTCAACTGAAAAAGATCTTTGACATGATGGACAACGTAAAATAAAGTAACGAATAAGAGCAAGCTGAAGATATATCAATCCGATTCACAGCAATGTGACCGGACAAAAGAAAGTAAGCAAGGGCAGACGGTGGATGCCTTGGCTCTCGGAGGCGATGAAGGACGTGATAAGCTGCGATAAGCTGGGGGTAGATGCAAATAATCTTTGATCCCCGGATTTCCGAATGGGGCAACCCGGCAGGTTGAAGGCCTGTCATCCTGTAAAGGAGGCGAACGTGGGGAACTGAAACATCTAAGTACCCATAGGAGGAGAAAATAATAATGATTCCGCAAGTAGTGGCGAGCGAACGCGGAAGAGCCCAAACCGGTATTGTTTAGGCAATACCGGGGTTGTAGGACCACGCCGTGGCAAGAAATTAGGAAAGTGGAACGCTTTGGAAAAAGCGATCATAGAGGGTGAAAATCCCGTACACGACTTTCTAACGAAGCCTAGTGGTATCCTGAGTAGCGCGGAGCACGAGGAATTCTGTGTGAATTAGCGGGGCCCATCCCGTAAGGCTAAATACTCCCGAGAGACCGATAGCGAACCAGTACCGTGAGGGAAAGGTGAAAAGAACCTCGAACAGAGGAGTGAAATAGACCCTGAACCCGTCTGCCTACAAGCGGTCGGAGCAGCGTAAGCTGTGACGGCGTGCCTTTTGCATAATGAACCTACGAGTTACTTTCTCCGGCAAGGTTAAGTATTTCAGATACGGAGCCGAAGCGAAAGCGAGTCTGAACAGGGCGAATTAGTCGGAGGGAGTAGACGCGAAACCAAGTGATCTACCCATGGTCAGGTTGAAGGTTAGGTAACACTAACTGGAGGACCGAACCGGTAAGCGTTGAAAAGCTTTCGGATGAACTGTGGGTAGGGGTGAAAGGCTAATCAAACTTGGAGATAGCTCGTACTCCCCGAAATGCATTTAGGTGCAGCCTTTATTTAGTATAGCATGAGGTAGAGCGACTGATTGGATGCGAGGGCTTCACCGCCTATCAAGTCCAGATAAACTCCGAATGCGTGCTATATATTGATAAGGAGTGAGGGCGCGGGTGCTAAGGTCCGCGTCCGAGAGGAGAAGAATCCAGACCATCAGCTAAGGTCCCCAAATAACAGTTAAGTTGAACTAACGAAGTCAGACTGCAGAGACAGCTAGGATGTTGGCTTGGAAGCAGCCATTCATTTAAAGAGTGCGTAACAGCTCACTAGTCGAGGAGTTTGGCGTGGATAATACTCGGGCATAAACTGTTTACCGAAGCTATGGATCTCGTAAGAGATGGTAGGGGAGCATTCTATGGACGTTGAAGGTGAGGGATAACCCTTGCTGGAGTGCATAGAAAAGCAAATGTAGGTATAAGTAACGATAAAGGAAGTGAGAAACTTCCTCGCCGAAAGACTAAGGTTTCCTGATCAACGTTAATCGGATCAGGGTAAGTCGGGACCTAAGGATAAGCCGAACGGCGATTCCGATGGAAGAATGGTTTAATATTCCCATACTACTTTATTGAGCGATGTGGAGACGGAGAAGTGACAGTCCTGCCATCTGACGGAATAGATGGTTAAAGGGTGTAGGCGTTGATCGAAGTAGGCAAATCCGCTTTGAGAGCTGAACCTGACAGTATACCGAGTACTTGTACAAGGTAATATGGACGTAATCAGGCTCCCTAGAAAATCCGCTAAGCATATCAATAAAGTACCCGTACCGTAAACGGACACACGTAGTTGGGTTGAGAATACTGAGGCGCTCGAGTGATTCACGGTTAAGGAACTAGGCAAATTGACCCTGTAACTTCGGGATAAAGGGTCCCACTGTAACAGGTGGGCGCAGAGAATAGGTCCAGGCAACTGTTTAACAAAAACACATGGCTGTGCAAAATAGAAATATGAAGTATACAGCCTGACCCCTGCCCGGTGCTGGAAGGTTAAGAGGAGATGTCATCGCAAGAGAAGCATTGAATTGAAGCCCCAGTAAACGGCGGCCGTAACTATAACGGTCCTAAGGTAGCGAAATTCCTTGTCGGGTAAGTTCCGACCTGCACGAATGGTGTAATGATCTGGACACTGTCTCAACCGTGAGCTCGGTGAAATTGTAGTATCGGTGAAGATGCCGATTACCCGCGATGGGACGAAAAGACCCCGTGAACCTTTACTATAGCTTTACATTGAATTTGGGCAACTAATGTGTAGGATAGGCCGGAGGCTTTGAAGCAGGTACGCTAGTATTTGTGGAGCCGTCGTTGAAATACGGCCCTTTGGTTGTTTGAGTTCTAACTCGCGATATGCGAGGACACTGTATGGTGGGTAGTTTGACTGGGGTGGTCGCCTCCAAAAGAGTAACGGAGGCTTCTAAAGGTACCCTCAGACCGATTGGTAACCGGTCGTAGAGTGTAATGGCATAAGGGTGCTTGACTGGGAGAGATACAACTCGATCAGGTAGGAAACTAGAGCATAGTGATCCGGTGGTTCCGCATGGAAGGGCCATCGCTCAAAGGATAAAAGGTACTCCGGGGATAACAGGCTGATCGCTCCCAAGAGCTCATATCGACGGAGCGGTTTGGCACCTCGATGTCGGCTCGTCACATCCTGGGGCTGGAGAAGGTCCCAAGGGTTGGGCTGTTCGCCCATTAAAGTGGCACGCGAGCTGGGTTCAGAACGTCGTGAGACAGTTCGGTCTCTATCTATCGTGGGCGTAGGAGATTTGAGTGGCTCTGACACTAGTACGAGAGGACCGTGTTGGACAGACCTCTGGTTTACCGGTTGTACCGCCAGGTGCACCGCCGGGTATCTAAGTCTGGATTGGATAAGTGCTGAAAGCATCTAAGTACGAAGCCAGCCTCAAGATAAGATCTCCCTGAGGGTCGTTGTAGACTACGACGTAGATAGGCTACAGGTGTAAGGGCAGTAATGTCGAAGCCGAGTAGTACTAATAGCCCG
Organism: Parabacteroides sp. AF14-59; assembly: GCF_003479515.1. Classification (NCBI taxonomy): domain Bacteria; kingdom Pseudomonadati; phylum Bacteroidota; class Bacteroidia; order Bacteroidales; family Tannerellaceae; genus Parabacteroides; species Parabacteroides sp. AF14-59. The sequence goes on from NZ_QUHH01000003.1 coordinate 210,703, forward strand.
AGACTTTCTTTTTCCGGGGAAAGGGTTGATATATCAGCAGGTGGTAGGTAGAAATGCCTGTCATAAGCTCAAAGAAAATGAGTTACGTTAGAGTAACGTTGTCCAAAGTCAAACATCTTAAAAGGTATTAAGGTGGTTATAGCGTTGGGGATCCACCTCTTCCCATTCCGAACAGAGAAGTTAAGCCCAACCACGTCGATGGTACTGCGTAAAAGTGGGAGAGTAGATAGCCGCCGTTTTAGTAAGCGAGAGCTGAAAGGTAGAAAGGAGTTCATTCGAAAGAGTGGACTCCTTTTTTTGTTTTATTCTTCCCGATAATATTAACCTTCTTCTGATTGCACGAATCAAATAAGATATTTATCTTCGCTATCTGAATCAGTATTCATAGAAAAACATATAATGAAAAGAAGAGCCTTTCTTAAATCGTCACTATTAGCAGGTGCAGGAGTCGGATTTAATCATTCCGCTCAATCTGCTGCTTCCTTAAATGAACAAAACAAAGAACAAAAGGAAATGAAAAAGAAACCCCATGTCATTTTTATTATGACCGACCAGCATCGTGGAGATGCATTGGGGTGTATGGGGAATAAAGCTGTGATTTCTCCTAATCTGGATAAATTGGCAGCAGAAGGAACTTTGTTTGTAAACGGTTATTCATCAGCTCCCAGTAGTACGCCCGGACGTGCCGGCCTGTTGACAGGTTTGTCTCCCTGGCATCATGGTATGTTAGGCTATGGCAGAATGGCGGAACAATATAAATATGAAATGCCTCAGATGTTGCGTAATCTGGGTTATTTTACATTTGGCGTTGGAAAGATGCATTGGTTCCCACAGAAGGCTCTTCATGGTTTCCATGCCACTTTAATCGACGAAAGCGGTAGAGTAGAATCAAAAGATTTTATCAGCGATTATCGCGAATGGTTCCAGTTGAATGCTCCGGGGAAGAATCCGGACTTGACAGGCATTGGTTGGAATGATCATGGCGCTGGTATTTATAAACTGGAAGAACGTTTGCATCCGACTACCTGGACCGGACAGACAGCCTGTGAACTTATCCGTAATTATGATAATGATAAGCCTTTATTCCTGAAAGTATCTTTTGCCCGTCCTCATAGTCCTTATGACCCACCGAAGCGTTATTTGGATATGTATAAGAATACAGAAATACCCAAGCCGTTTATAGGTGACTGGTGTGGCCGGTATGCAGAACGTCTCGATCCGGAGAAGGTTGCATCCGATGCTCCTTTTGGTAATTTTGGAGACGAATATGCCGTTAATTCAAGAAGGCATTATTATGCAAATATTACTTTCATCGACGATCAGATAGGACAGATTATCGCAGCCTTGAAAGAGAAAGGTATGTATGATGATGCTGTAATTTGCTTTACTGCCGATCATGGAGACATGCTGGGGGATCATTATCATTGGAGAAAAACTTATCCGTATGAAGGTTCAGCTCATATTCCGTATATTGTAAAATGGCCGTCGTATGTTGATAAAACTGTTCCGGCCGGAACGAAGATCGAGCAACCCGTTGAACTTCGTGATTTCCTGCCTACCTTTATCGATCTGGCAGGCGGTGCAGTTCCTCCTGATATGGATGGAAGCTCGTTGCTGAAGCTGGTACAGGGGCGTGGAAATGAATGGCGTAAATATATAGACATGGAACATGCCACCTGTTACAGTGCAGATAATTATTGGTGTGCTTTGACGGATGGTAAACTGAAATATGTATGGAATCTCCATAATGGAAAAGAACAGTTGTTCGACCTGGTAAAAGATCCGGGTGAACTGGTTGATTGTTCTTCAAAACCCAAGTATGGTAAACAACTGAAAGAACTCCGTGAAGAGATGGTTAAACATCTTTCGGAACGAGGAGAAGCTTTTGTGAAAGATGGTAAATTAATGACGTTGGAAAAGACAATGCTGTATAGTCCGAATTTCCCTCAAAAATAATGGTTCTTATAAATTCTTTAAACAGTGTAGTGTATGATCAGAAAATGTATGCTCCTGCTTGTTGGGGCAAGTTGTTTAATTGGTTCAGCTATGGCACAAGATAACCCGATCCTGTTGTTCCCGAAGGGGGCACCTGGTGAGACAACCAAGCTGATAGAAAAGGCTGATACCGATGGAGGTAAAACCGGTGGTGAAACAGTCTTGCGGGTTACCAATGTGAGTGAACCGACGATTACGGTTTATCCGGCTCCCGATGAAGTGGCAACAGGCGCGGCAATGGTTGTGTGTCCTGGTGGCGGCTACAATATTCTGGCTTACGACCTGGAAGGAGATGAAGTTTGTGAATGGTTGAATAATCTGGGAATAACAGCTGTATTGGTCAAGTATCGTGTTCCTCGCCGGGAAGGTCGTGAGAAGCATGAAGCACCATTGCAGGATCTGCAGCGTGCGATCGGTTATGTTAGAGCGCATGCAGAAGAGATGAATGTCGATCCGCAACGTATCGGTGTAATGGGATTTTCAGCAGGGGGGCATCTTTCTGCTATGGTTAGTAATAACTTTGATAAGCGAACCTATCCGGCAGTCGATGCTGCAGATAAGGTTAGCTGTCGTCCGGACTTCTGTCTGTTGGTCTATCCAGCTTATCTGGACGGTGAAAACTTCGGGTTAGCACCGGAGATTAAAGTGACATCGGCTACACCACCGACTATGTTGATTCAGACGGAAGATGATAAATCTTATATTAACAGTAGCCTTTTCTATTATTATGCCTTGAAAGAAGCAGGTATTCCTGTCTGGATGCATTTGTATAGCAAAGGCGGACATGGTTACGGTTTGAGAGACACGGGGGCGGCTGTCAATGAATGGCCTGACAGGGCTGAAGACTGGTTCCGTGAAATAGGGGTAATAGAATAAAAAAACTAAATAGAGTACGGAGATATGGAGATTCTTCGTATCTTTGTACTCTCAAATCATGGGGCTGACCGGTTTAGACAGCGGGCAGAAGTGGTTTGTAAGCATGTAGTGCGTGGTTGGCTTGCACTTAAATCTCAGACAACGAACAATTAACTGGCGAAAACAATTACGCTCTCGCTGCTTAATCGAAGTATAGTAGATTCAAGCTTAATCCCTGCAATAGTTGCGGGGACGTGACATCACCCGGATGCTGTTGCTCCGAAGCGTTCCGATCAGGTGGTGCAGCAATATCGGAGATAGTCTGAAATGAGCCTCGGGTTTCGGACGAAAATTTAGAGGATAAGGATTAAGTGGGTGGCTTCGGTCTTGCTTGCTCCCGACAATCGAAGGCGAAGATAAACATGTAGAAAGCAGATTAGTTCCTCGTTTGGACGAGAGTTCGAATCTCTCCAGCTCCACAAAAAAAGCTTGTAATCAATGATTGCAAGCTTTTTTGTTTCTATGCTGTAATTATAAGTCTATTTTTTTATTCTTGTCCGAGACAGGAACGCCTGCATAAGAATATCGATATTCGCTTTCCCGCTGATACGGAAGTATATCAACTGCTTTTACGGCTATATTTCTTCCTGTTTTAGTTGCAACGAGGCAAGAATTGTGCAATTTATGTTTTTCCATATCGAACACTTTGTTTGGGTTGAAGTGTTGTCCGTTGATACGTACTTCAAAATGAAGATGCTCGGTAGTTGCTCTTCCGGTCCGTCCTGTTAATCCTACCGGATCGCCAGCCTTTACACGCTCGCCAACTTTTACAAGATTCTTTGAATTGTGGCTGTAAACCGTTTCCAGCCCGTTATAATGGCGGATAACCACCACATTTCCATAAGCGGCATAAGGTTTAGCCATACGGACAATACCATCGAATGCTGCAACAATCGTATCGTTGGCACATGTTTTCAAGTCAACTCCGGAATGATGTCTTCTGCGGCCAGCATAAGGTGAAATGACTTTTGCTCCGGGTAAAGGAAATGCATAATCGTCTCCAGTAATGAGAGCTAAATCGATAACCAGTGAATTTTCATCAGCCAGTAATTTAGGATCGGGCACTGCTATATCTGCTTTTTCCCGCGGAGAAAAGTTTTCTGTAATATCTTTACGTGCATATTCTGTTTTTTCTAGTTCCGGTGTCGGGGGAAGAAATATGTAATCAACTTTGGGGAGCGGAACTTCTGTAGCTGGGGGAGACATAACGATTTCCTGATCGGATACTGATGGGGGCGTTTGCACTGATAGTACCGTTGAGCAGGTTGTTAGTGTTATGAGTGTAATAAATGATAATATGTAACTATAGATCTTAGGCATTATGAAAATAATTTTTAGCTGGACAAAAATAGAAAAAACAATCCAGTCTAAAGTTCTAATCAGGAATACTTTATAGTTATTTTTCATTTATTTATGCTTTTCAATGGTCGGAGTAGTGGAATTGACAAGTGATAAAACAGAAAAAAGGCGCCAATCGGAATTGGACACCTTTTTCTATATAAATCAATAAGAAATGAAATATTTATCTCTGTTATTTCTTAAAAAGAGATTTAGCTATACCCATCTCCAAGCCGCGAAGTTCAGCCAAACCTCTCAGACGACCGATGCAGGAATAACCAGGATTTGTTTTCTTTTTCAGGTCATCGATCATCTGGTGGCCATGATCCGGACGCATAGCGATCGAACAACCGCGTTTTTGTTGCAATTCAAGCAGCGCTTTCATTACGCCATACATATCTACATCGCCTTCCAGGTGATTTGCTTCGTAGAAGTTTCCTTCAGCATCACGTTGTGTACTGCGGAAGTGGACGAAATCGATACGGTCGCCATAGCGTTCCATGATGCCAGCCAGATCGTTGTCGCTGCGGACACCGAATGAACCGGTACACAGACACAGACCATTACTTTTATTGGGAACTGCTTCTATCAGCTTTTTGAAGTCATCTTCCGTACTCAGGATACGCGGTAAACCGAGAATAGAGTAGGGAGGATCATCCGGATGGATAACCAGTTTGACACCAGCCTCGTCGGCTACCGGAGCAATTTCTTTCAGGAAATAGATCAGGTTGGCACGCAGTTTTTCTGCATCGATATCTTTATAGCGGTCTAATGCTTCCTGGAATTGTTCTACGGTGAAACTTTCTTCAGATCCGGGCAGGCCGGCAATCATGTTGCGGGTAAGCAACAGGCGATCGTCTTCCGTCATTATATCGAAGCGGGCTTTTGCTTTCGCTTTTTCTTCTGCCGAATAGTCGTTTTCAGCTCCCGGACGTTTCAGGATAAAAAGGTCGAATGCTATGAAAGCGGCACGTTCGAAACGAAGTGCCTTGGATCCGTCCGGCATTGTATAAGCCAGGTCGGTACGTGTCCAGTCGAGTACAGGCATAAAGTTGTATGTAACAACATTGATTCCACATTTACCCAGGTTACGTAAACTTTCTTTGTAATTATCGATATATTTCTGAAAATCTCCGGTTTGTGTTTTAATATGCTCATGTACAGGGACACTCTCTACAACGGACCATCTTAGACCGACTTCTTCGATCATTTCTTTCCGTTTCATGATCTCTTCCACTGTCCATACTTCCCCGTTGGGGATGTGATGCAGGGCATTTACGATACCGGTAGCTCCGGCCTGTTTGATATCCCAGAGGCTGACGGGATCATTCGGCCCGTACCAACGCCACGTTTGTTCGCATAAATACATAAGTGTATCGTGTTTATGAATTATTAGATAGAGAATGCATCGAAACCGCCATCCACAATAGCAATTGTTCCGGTTACGAATTTAGATGCGTCACTGATTAAATACTGGATCGTACCGAACAATTCATCCGGTGTACCCAGACGTCTGAACGGTGTATGGGCGATAACTGATTTAGCACGTTCCGTATAAGAACCGTCTGGGTTGGTCATCAGTGTTCTGTTTTGTTCCGTCAGGAAAAATCCCGGAGCGATCGCATTTACACGCAAACCTTCACCGAATTTAATAGCCAATTCACCAGCCATGTATTTGGTCAGGTTGGAGATAGCAGCTTTGGCAGCACCATATCCGACAACACGTGTCAGCGGACGGAGAGCCGATTCGGAAGAGAAATTCACGATGGCACCTTCTTTTTGTTGTGCCATTACTTCGGCGAATACCATTGTCGGAAGTACGGTTCCAAACAGGTTCAGGTCTACCACTTTCTTAAAAGCATCGATCTGCAGGTCGAAGATGTTGCTGTCCGGACCGATGGTCGCACCTGCCATATTACCACCTGCAGCATTCAGCAATGCGTCGATCCGGCCATATTTGGCAAGGATATCTTTTTTATTCTGTTCAAGTGTTTCTTTGTTCAAAACATCAGTCAGGAAGAAACAGGCTTCACCTCCTTTTGCTTTAATATCGGCAACGATCTTTTCGCCGGCTTCTACGGCACGGTCAAGGATTACAACTTTAGCACCTTCTTCAGCCAGATGGCCTGCGATTCCACTACCCAGGATACCGGCTCCACCGGTAATAATGACAACTCTGTCTTTAATACAAAATAAATTAGCCATTTTATATATGATTTTTATTGTGATATTTTCATTTTATTGCCAATATGTGTGCGAGCACACATCGAATGCAAATGTATGGTATTTATTTGTCAAACAAAAAAAATATCGAAGAAAAATAATTAATTTATGCCTTTAAATATAGTTGTTGTAATACTTAATGTTCTCTTTAATAAGTATATCAATGGGCATGTAGTTGATTTGTTCGACTTTTTCCTTCAACACCAGATGGCGGAACAATGCACGGACACAATTGAATCCTTGTACTTCCGGACGCTGTGCGATCAGGTGAGTGATATATCCGTCGTTCAGATGATTCAGGTTCGAGTCGATCACATCGTAACCGATCAGTTTAAAATGTCTGTCGATATCCTGGTTCCGGAAATAGTCTCCCAGTACATGTGCCCTGGAATTAAAGATAATACCGGCCTTGATCTCTTCGTGTGTTGCGAAGAAAGAGTCGAGTATCTCTTTATTTTCCTCCGATTCGTCGGCATGGATATGTACCGGATATATTTTCCCCAGGAAATCATGACCGTACAGGTAGTCACGGAAACCTTCTTCGCGTTTCATCACCTGTGTCGAATGCATGTCTCCTTTACGGATAAAGCGGAAAATGGCAATGTTATCTTCCGGTTGTATTTGCTCGAAAAGCAGTCGTCCGGCAATGTATCCGGAATCATAGGAATTGGTTCCGTAATAAGCGATGCAGTTTGTGTTTTCGATAAAGGCATCGATCAGCACGTAGGGTATCTCCAGCTTATCTAGTTGCTGAGTGAGCTGGATGACACTCTCTTTGAAAAGAGTGGCTATGATCACTCCCTGGCAATCGGCCTCTTCGATTTTCGGTATCAGATTGTCGAAACTGCTTTTATCATACTGGTTAAAGAACATTCGGTCGACCTCGATATTGTAACTGAATAGTTCCTGCTCTGCTTTGTTGATCCCTTCGGACAGTTTGGCCCAGTATTCGCCTTGTGCAAAAGAAGGTATCAGTGTTATGAACTTATACTTCTTTTTAAGTGCCAGTGAACGGGCTATCAGATTCGGATGATAGTCTATCTCTTTTAAAACTTTTTCAACCTTCTTCTGTGCTTCTTCCGATACTTTTCCGCGGTTATGTAATATGCGGTCGACAGTTCCGGTGGATACACCGGATAATTCTGCTATGTCTTTAATTCTGTAAGTCTTCCCCATAGGGCAATTTTGTTATCATAAGTAACCCGTAGACTTTAGAAATCTACGGGCTGTTTAGTGTTATTCAATTTATAATTCTTCAATAATTTGCAAAGGTGCATTAAGTTTACGGAAAACATAGCCATACATCACATAGATAAGAGGCATTGCTACAAAAATTCCTATCCCCAGCACGATAAGTCCCAGTATAAAAATACCGATCATTGCCAGCATAAGTAAAAACAACGGCATTTCTTGTCCGCGGGTTATTTCCCAGCTGCGTTTTAACGATTCGATGATCCCGGCATCTTCTTCAACAATGAAAGCTGTAAAGAACTGTAACCGTATGGCCAGGTATATACCAGGGATAACGAACAGGCAGATACCGAACAGGACGATGATCCCCATAAAAATATTAGCCACGAAGTAAGTGATGATTTTACGGGCTTGCTGGCCGTAGGCCGAAAACTGCGGCTCTTCTCCATCCAGAGTCTGGAATATGTTTTTCATGTATCCCAGAGCAAAGATACATGAGATTATACAACTAATCAGATTGATAACGATTGTACCCACTATGGATTTCTGCATAGGCATAGCAAATGCACTTAAAGTGAAAGAAATTATGGTCATACCGATCAATAATCCGGACAAAACCCATATCTGAGCTTTGGTCCGTTGCCATGAAGTGCTACATACTTCCGAAATTGAAAACTTTGGTCCCATCAGCTTATTGATTAATTAAGTTTATAGATAGCTGTAAATTTAAACTAAATTATTGAATAAGCAAACCTCGTTTTAAGAATATATGCAAATTTGGACTAATTTACTTTCGATCCGTCAAAATATTGGCTATCTGTTTGATCTCTACATATAAATAAAGCTATTTTTTAGTATAAAAGAATGTATAAACGGGAAAAGTACAATAAAAAGATTTTACATTTGTACGTTTTTTAGGATATAAGTCCCCTGTTGTCGAGCCTGATAATACAAGCCTTCAAATAAAAAGTATGAAACTATTAATAGGCAGAAATATATTAAATTATAATTATGAATAAACAAATGTTGAGAACTACTATTACCCAATTAAGGCAAATTGCGTTATTTGCAGTGGGAGTGTCTTTATTAACCGCCTGTGGAAACAGCCAGGGGGGTATGAAGTTAGGCGACAGTGAATATGCTGTAATGACCGTTAATTCTTCTTCTTCCGACCAGACAACTTCTTATCCGGCTACCATCAGAGGGACGCAGGATATCGAAATTCGTCCGCAGGTATCAGGGTTTATTGTTAAGTTATGTGTTGATGAAGGGGCGACAGTTCGTAAAAACCAGCCCTTGTTTGAAATCGATCCGACACAGTATAAAGCCGCCTACAACCAGGCGAAAGCTGCGGTAGAGATGGCACAGGCGAATGTCAGTACGTTGGAGTTGACCGAGAAGAATAAGAAAGATTTGTATGATAAGGCCATTATCAGCTCTTTTGAGTATCAGACCGCTGTCAACCAGCTGGCATCAGCCAGAGCAACTTTGGCACAATCGAAGGCATCTATGGTAAGTGCAAAACAAAATCTGGATTTTTGTACTGTGAAAAGTCCTTCCAACGGTGTAGTCGGAACTTTCCCGTATCGTATCGGAAGTTTGGTCAGTCCGTCTATCTCCAGTCCGATGACGACAGTATCCGAGATCGGAGATGTTTATGTTTATTTCTCCATGACGGAAAAAGAGTTGTTGCAGCTGACAAAGGCTGGCGGCACTTTGAAAGAACAATTGGATAAGATGCCGGCTGTTCAGTTACAACTGGCAGACGGAACTATGTTGGATGAAAAAGGAAAGATCGACGCAGTCAGCGGTGTGATCGACCAGTCTACAGGTTCGGTAAGTATGCGTGCCATATTCCCTAATGACAAAAAAATCCTGAGAAGCGGTGGTACAGGTAATGTTATATTCCCATATACCATGGACGGTATTATTATGATCCCGCAATCAGCTACGGTTGAAATCCAGGACAAGAAATTTGTATATGTACTGCAATCGGATAATACAATCAAGAATACGGAAATTCAGATTTCTCCTTTAAGCGACGGACAGACTTATCTTGTAACCAAAGGTCTGAAAGGTGGCGATAAGATCGTTATCGAAGGTGTTCAGAGTTTGCGTGACGGTCAGGAAATCACGCCGATCACGAAGGCTGAACAGGATGCTAAGTTTCAGCAGGCGATGAAAGATCAGAATGAAGGAAATTTAAAAACAGCTTTTAATTAATTAAAGGTATAGAGTGGATCGGGTTTCCGCCTGATTGCTTTCGTATATAAAAAAGTAAAATATGAAATTAGATAGATTTATTAACCGTCCGGTGCTTTCAACGGTGATCTCCATCTTGATTGTCATCCTGGGTATATTAGGTTTGCTCACATTACCTATTACCCAGTATCCGGACATCGCGCCTCCTACTGTTTCGGTAAGGGCCACTTATACAGGTGCCAATGCGCAGACTGTATTGAATAGTGTGATTGCGCCGCTGGAAGACCAGATCAACGGGGTAGAGAATATGATGTATATGACATCGACTGCATCAAATACCGGTGCTGCCGATATCTCCATATATTTTAAACAGGGTACCGATCCCGATATGGCAGCGGTAAACGTTCAGAACCGTGTCTCTATGGCGCAAGGTCTGTTGCCCGCCGAAGTAACGAAGATCGGTGTGACGACCCAGAAACGTCAGAACTCTATGTTGATCGTTTTTGCCGTTTATGACGCGGAAGACCGTTATGACCAGAAGTTCCTGGAAAACTATGCAAAGATCAACCTGATTCCTGAAGTACAGCGTGTGCCGGGTGTAGGTGATGCGAATGTATTGGGTACCGACTATTCTATGCGTATCTGGTTGAAACCGGATGTTATGGCACAATATAAATTGGTTCCCAACGATGTTTCCAATGTCCTGGCAGAACAGAACGTGGAAGCGGCTCCGGGTTCTTTCGGTGAACAGGGAAATCAGACTTTCCAATATACGATCCGTTACAAAGGCCGTTTGCAGAGTGCGGATGAATTTGAAAATATCGTTGTGAAAGCATTGCCCGACGGGGAAGTGCTTCGCCTGAAAGATATAGCCGACATCGAATTAGGACGTCTGACCTATAACTTCGTAAATAAAGTAAACGGACATAATGCCGTGGCTTGTATTGTTTACCAGATGCCAGGTACGAATGCAACGGAAACGATCACTAACATTCAGGACCTGTTGGTAAATTCAGAAAAGACAATGCCGCCGGGAATGAAAGTAGAAGTTTCCATGAATGCCAACGACTTCTTGTATGCTTCTATCCATGAGGTATTGAAGACTTTGATCGAGGCATTTATCCTGGTATTTATCGTTGTTTATATCTTCCTGCAGGATTTGCGTTCAACGTTGATCCCTGCGATTGCGATCCCGGTAGCCTTGATTGGTACCTTCTTTTTGTTGTCATTGATCGGGTTCAGCATTAACTTGTTGACGCTTTGTGCGATGGTACTTGCCATTGCGATTGTGGTCGACGATGCCATAGTCGTCGTCGAGGGGGTCCATGCCAAGTTGGACCAGGGATACAAATCGGCGAAACAGGCATCTATCGATGCAATGAGTGAACTTGGCGGAGCGATCGTTTCTATTACATTGGTGATGATGTCCGTGTTTATCCCCGTAAGTTTTATGGGGGGTACAGCCGGTATATTCTATCGCCAGTTCGGTGTGACGATGGCTATTGCTATCGGTCTGTCTGCATTGAATGCGTTGACATTGAGTCCGGCGTTGTGTGCCATCTTCCTGAAACCCCACGATGAGCATGCTGAAAAGAAAACAACATTCGTATCCCGTTTCCATACCTCTTTCAATGTTGCTTACGATTCATTGCTGAAGAGTTATAAGAAACGTGTTCTGTTCTTTATTCAAAAGAAATGGCTTACTTTCGGAACGGTTATCGCTTCAATTGCCCTGTTGCTATTTTTCATGCAGGTCACACCGACCGGTATGGTGCCGAATGAAGATATGGGTACGATCATGGGAGCTGTGACTTTGCCTCCGGGAACTTCACAGGAGCGTACGCAGGAAATCATGCAGCGTGTAGACAGCCTGATCGCTTCCGACCCTGCTGTTAAATCGCGTACTGCTATTACCGGTTTCAGCTTTATCGGTGGTCAGGGATCGTCTTACGGTTCGTTTATCATCAAATTGAAAGACTGGGATGAACGTTCGATGACTCAAAGTGCCGAAGTTGTTTATGCCAGTTTGTTCATGCGTGCCCAGAAAGTCGTGAAGGATGCACAGGTATTGTTCTTTACCCCGCCTATGATTCCGGGTTATTCGGCATCCAGTGATATCGAGTTGAACATGCAGGATAAGACAGGTGGTAGCCTGGAAAGATTCTTCTCCGTTTCTAAAGATTATATGGCAGCATTGACCGCCCGTCCGGAGATCAAGTCTGCACAGACTACTTTCAACCCGAACTTCCCGCAGTATATGATCGATATCGATGCCGCAGCTTGTAAGAAAGTCGGTATCAGCCCGAGCGATATCCTTATGACGTTGCAAGGTTATTACGGAGGTTTATATGCTTCCAACTTCAACCGTTTCGGTAAGATGTACCGTGTAATGGTACAGGCCGATCCTTCTTTGAGAGCCAACATGGAATCATTGAAGAATATTAAGGTTCGTAACGGTAACGAAATGGCACCGATCTCTCAGTTCATTACGATCGAGAAAGTATACGGACCGGATATCATCAGCCGTTTCAATATGTATACGTCAATGAAAGTGATGGTTGCCCCAGCTGAAGGATTTACCAGCGGTCAGGCACTGAAAGCCCTTGAAGAAGTTGCCAGCACGACACTTCCTGTCGGTTTCGGTTATGAACTGGGAGGTATGGCACGTGAAGAAGCTGAAACCAGCGGTAGTACGACCGGTCTGATCTTCGTGCTCTGTTTCGTGTTCGTTTACCTGTTGCTGAGTGCACAGTATGAAAGTTATGTATTGCCGTTGGCCGTATTGCTTTCAATACCGTTCGGTTTGATGGGTAGCTTCCTGTTCGTACAGGGGTGGGCTGCTTTAGGCAGTATCCCGGCTTTGAAGATGATACTGGGAACGATGTCGAATAACATCTACATGCAGATCGCCTTGATCATGTTGATGGGTCTGTTGGCTAAGAATGCTATTTTGATCGTAGAGTTTGCCCTCGACCGTCGCCGTATGGGTATGAGTATTACCTGGGCTGCCGTATTAGGTGCTGCCGCCCGTCTGCGTCCTATCCTGATGACCTCTCTGGCGATGGTAGTCGGTTTGTTGCCGATGATGTTCGCTTTCGGTGTTGGAGCTCATGGTAACCGTACACTGGGTACTGCTGCTATCGGTGGTATGTTCGTCGGTATGATCTTCCAGATCCTGATCGTTCCGGCTCTGTTCGTAGTATTCCAGTACCTGCAGGAAAAGGTTAAACCGATCGAATGGGAAGATTTGGACAACAGTGATCTGAATACGGAAATAGAACAGTACGCTAAAAAATAAGTGAGAAGACAATGAAGAAAAATCAAGTTATATATATGATGTGTGCAACCGCTCTACTGAGCAGTTGCCACATTTACAAAGCATACGACCGTCCTGACACGATAGAGACCGCCGGTATTTACCGTGATCCGGTATCGGTTACGGACACCCTGGCTGCCGATACGACCAATATGGGGAATATACCCTGGACGGATATTTTCCGTGATCCGAAGTTGCAGTCTCTGATTGAAGAAGGACTGGCAAACAATGTGGATATGCAGGCTGCAGTTCTCCGTGTGGAAGAATCGAAAGCATTGCTGACAGCCGCCCGTTTGTCTTTCCTGCCGTCTCTGAATCTGGCTCCGCAAGGTTCCACTACGACGATCGGTAGTTCCAGTTTTGCCAAAGCATATACCTTACCGGCAGCAGCAAGCTGGGAAGTCGATCTGTTCGGTAAGCTGCTGAATGCAAGCCGCGACCAGAAAACGATCTATCTGCAAAGCCAGTATTCACAGCAGGCAGTACGTTCACAGCTTATCAGCGGTATCGCCAATACCTATTTTACTTTGCTGATGCTCGACCGCCAGGTAGAGATTACAACAGAAACGGTCGATATCTATAAAGAAAATGTACGCGCGATGGAAGCTATGAAGGAGGCAGGTATGACCACCGAAGCAGCCGTTGTACAGATGAAAGCCGTATACCACCAGGTTTCTTCTTCACTGATCAACCTGAAACGTCAGGTTCGTGAAGTAGAAAACTCATTGTCGGTACTGTTGGCGAAAGCACCCCAGCAGATCGAACGTGGCAGATTGGAAGATCAATATATTCCGGATGAACTGATGGCAGGTGTTCCTTTGCAATTGCTGGAAAACCGTCCGGACGTGAAGATCGCAGAAATGTCGCTTGCAAGCGCTTATTATACAACGAACAAAGCACGTGCTGCTTTCTATCCGGGGTTGAATATTACGGCTACTGCCGGTTGGACGAATGGCTCGGGTATTACAGTTTCCAATCCGGGACAATTCATGTTCCAGGCATTGGCATCTCTTGCACAACCAATCTTCAACAACGGCAAGTTGATGGCTAACCTGAAAGTGTCGAAAGCGGAAGAGAAGATCGCCCAGATGAATTATCAGCAAGCTATCCTCCAGGCCGGAAAAGAGGTGAGCGACGCATTGCATCTGTACGATGCAACCAATAAAATGCTGGTTCAGGATAAAGAGCAGATCCAACAATTGGAGAAAGCTGTAGAATATACGAAAGCGTTGTTCCAGTCGGCTGAGTCCACTTATCTGGAGATCCTGTCGGCCCAGCAGAGCCTTTTGAGTGCACAATTGACAGAAGTATCCGACAACGTTCAGCGTATGCAGGCTGTTATCAACCTGTATAGTGCTGTAGGTGGAGGAAGAGAGTAATAACCATTAAAACTTAGATTATTATGATTAGTCCGTTAGCTTATGTAGATGCCGGTGCAAAACTGGGAGCGAACGTTACTGTTCATCCGTTTGCATACATCGATAAGAATGTCGAGATCGGCGATAATTGCGAGATCATGCCTCATGCCAGTATCATGAGTGGTGCACGTCTGGGGAAAGGTAACCGTGTATTCAATGGGGCTGTTATTGCGGCAGAACCCCAGGATTTCAAATATAAAGGCGACACGACATTAGCCGTTATAGGCGATGATAACGTGATCCGTGAGAACGTAGTGATCAATCGTGCCACGACTCCGGAAGGGCAGACCTTTATCGGTAATGGTAATTTCCTACATGAAGGGGTGCATATTTCACACGATACACATATCGGAAACCATTGCGTATTGGGTTACGGTAGCAAGGTCTCCGGTAATTGTTTCTTTGAAGATTATTCGATCTTCGGTGGAAACGTCTTGGCAAGCCAGGGTAGCCGTGTCGGTACCTGGTCGATGACACAGACCGGTTGCCGTTTCCGTAAAGACGTTCCTCCTTATATCGTGGCGGCTCAGGAACCGACTACTTATTATGGCGTTAATTCTTTCATCCTGTCACACCAGGGGGTGAGCGATAAGGTCATTAAACATATCAGTCATGCCTACCGCATCATTTATCAGGGTAACACCAGCCTTTTTGATGCCTTGCTGATGATCAAGGACCAGGTGCCGATGAGTGATGAAATACAGCATATCATTGATTTTATCAATGATTCCAAACTGGGGATTATCGGAAGATAACAAGCTTGTATATAAAAGGGGACGGGGATATCTGCATAGGTATCCTCGTTTTTTTTGTCTTTACCCGGGGCACTAACCGATGAACTATCGGTTGTCTTACTAAAAACTAATTTTTATTATATGATAAACTATTTCCCGGTATATTACAAACTATTTATATGCTGTAGTACTAAAGCCTGATATGCTGTACACCTTATATACGATATACTGTACTACTTATATACGATAAGGTGTACAGGGTATGTATAGTTTGTAATATACCGGGAAATAGTTTCCCGTTTGTCTGAAGATACTTTCCTGTAATGTGAGTAATACTTGTTACGTAACTTCTGAATGACAGATTTATATGAATATGTATGGAGAGTTTGAAAATAAAAGTCTATCTTTAGGAGGATGATTAAGAAAATAAAGTAATAACTGTACAATCTGATATAAAAAGTAAATCCATGAGTATAAGGTATAAATTTACTCCTATTTATGACAATCTGAATAAGGAAGGGGAGAAAGTAAAAGGGTATTATCCGCAAGTTGTCAGTCGCGGAACGATTCATAAAGATAAGTTATTCGACCATATTTCGCATGGTTCGGCACCGCTTCGGGCAGAGTTATCCCGTTCATGGATGCTGATAGAAGATTCCATAATCGAACTATTGGAAGAGGGATTTGACGTTTGTCTGAATGATTTCGGGACTTTTTCTGTCTCAGCCGAAAGTCGCCTTGTAGAAAAGAAGAACGAGATACGTGCCGAGTCGATCACTGTAAAAGGGCTTAACTTTCGTACTTCCAAAGCGATCAACAGAAAACTGAAGAAGGCAAAGTTTGAACGCGATCCGGAAAATGGATATTGAATAGGATGCAAGAAGAGATTCGAAAAAGAACATTCTTCTTCATTAGTGTCTGGCTATAACTCTTTCCTCTCTAAGAAAGGAAAGAGTTACTTTTATCTTCACCTGCTTTCATTCAACTGTTCATATAACGATTGCAAGTAATTACGTACTTCTTTGAAGCGTTTTTTGCGAACGTAGGATAAATATAATGCAATGGATACCGTAATCAGTACCACAATTAATGTGAACAAAATGATTGTTCCGTGTAGGATATAATTCTGTATGATAAAGATTCCTACGATAAAAAGAGTTAGTCCGATACTGATGGAGGTATCATATTTCTTTTGGTAAGCGATGCTTTTATCGATGTAGATTTACCTTGTGGATGATACCCTGGTAGTCGGACAGTATCCTGAGGAAATCTTCATGCGACTGTTTCATACTGAATGTTTTTTATTGAACTGTACTATATAGTCGTTGAAGCAGGTAATTTCTTACAAGATATGGAGAATTTAATTTTATACTGGGTCATTCAAGAATTAGTTCATAATCGGCAACGTCCAGCCATCGGTTGAATTTCCGTCCAACCTCATGAAAGTGGGATACCTGTTTGAAGTCCAGTCTCTCATGGAGTTTCACACTCGGCTCGTTGGGGATAGTGATACAGGCGATCAGTGCATGGTAGGAGCGTTTGCGGCAGTCTTCGATCAGTTGTTCCATTAATATTCTTCCGTATCCTTTCCTGAGATGCTCCGGATGCAGGTAAATGGTCGTTTCTGCGGTGCTGCTGTAGGCTTTCTTCGTTTTCCATTCATGGGCGTAACAATAGCCTGCTATTTTACCTTCTTCCACACAAACCCAGGCAGGACAGTTCCCGATAATAGGCAGCAGGCGTTCGCGCATCTCTGTTTCAGACGGGACTTTTGTGTCGAAAGTCACAACGGTATTGTTTACGTAGTGGGCATAGATGTAGGTTATCTCACTCACATCGTTCAATGTCATCGGGCGTATCATGATTCTTTTTTGTGTAAAGTTAATGATAAAAATAAAAAGAGGATAACTCCGTGGAGCTATCCTCTTAAGATATAATCAATCGAGTTTGTTTACTGATTATAAAGCACCTACTTCTTTCAATGCTTCGTTTGTTTTCTTAACAGCTGCAGCGCTCTTAGCGAACAATTCTTTTTCTTCAGCTGTCAGTTCCAATTCAACGATCTTTTCGATACCGTTCTTGCCAAGGATAACAGGAACACCGATGCAAAGATCTGATTCGCCGTATTCTCCTTCCAGATAAACTGAACAAGGAACCATCTTACCCTGGTTGTGGATGATAGATTCAACTACATAAGCTCCTGCTGCACCCGGTGCATACCATGCAGAAGTACCCAGCAGTTTAGTCAGTGTAGCACCACCTACCATAGTAGAAGCAACCACTTCCTGCAGTTTGTCAGCACTTAACAATTTGCTAACAGGGATACCTTTGTAAGTAGCCAGACGAGCCAACGGAATCATTGTTGTATCACCGTGACCACCGATTACCATACCTTCTACTTCGTTAGCGTTGCATCCCAAAGCCTGAGACAAGAAATATTTGAAGCGTGAGCTATCCAATGCACCACCCATACCGATGATACGGTTTTTCGGCAGACCCAGAGATTTCAATGACAGGTAAGTCATTGTATCCATCGGGTTAGAGATAACTACGATAATTGCATTCGGAGAATATTTCAGGATGTTCTGAGCTACACTTTTAACGATACCAGCGTTAACACCGATCAACTCTTCACGAGTCATACCCGGTTTACGGGGAATACCTGAAGTGATAACTACAACATCAGAATTTGCAGTTTGAGCATAGTCGTTAGTGCAACCTACAACTGTTGTATCGAAACCCAGCAGCTGAGCTGTCTGCATCATATCCATTGCTTTACCTTCGGAAACACCTTCCTTTACATCAAGCATTACAACTTCGTCTGCCACTTCATTGAAGGCAAGAACATTTGCGCAAGTAGCACCTACATTACCGGCGCCAACAACTGTTACTTTAGACATAATAATAAGTTTTATATGTTATTACTTATAAAAATACTTCCTGTTTTTATCGAGGACAAAGGTACAATGTATTGCTGAATAAAGAAATATTTCCGTAAATAATTTAATTCTCCGGATTATTAATTATCGCTAAATAGGGGGAGAACGGATTTCTTAAAAAACATTACCGGTAGCATGAACAATCGCTATTGATCAGTAGTTTTATTAAAAAGGGGTTTACTAATCTTAAATCTGTGTGCATATGATTAAGTTATTTCATTCTTGTTTAATGATATATCCTGTCATCTTATTATTTGTTTCCGGACTGGATGGGCAGGCACAGGTAGCACCGTTATTGCCGGATACATTCAGAACGGTCGTTCCTGATACTGTGAGACTGGATGATGAGATCGCTGTCGGATATGCTACCGGCAGGCAGCAGACCATTTCCGGTTCTGTCGATAAAGTTTCCGAGAAACGTATGAACAAGGGATATGTATCCAGTTCGCTGAATGCCTTGAGCGGGCAGGCGGCGGGTGTCAGTATTTCTACCGGGGCGAACAGGGCGGCAGCGTTGAGTTCTGTCCGGGTTCGGGGAACAACCTCCCTGACAGGGGGGAACGATCCGTTGGTTATTATCGACGGTGTTTCTTCCGATCTGAATACGCTTAGTTCTATCTATCCGGCGGATATCGAAAGCTTTACCATCCTGAAAGATGCTTCCGAGACGGCTCAATACGGTTCTCGTGGTGCTTCGGGAGTTATCGAAGTCGCTACGAAGAAAGGAAAAGGCGGTGCGTTCAGTATCAGTTACGATGGCAGTTTCGGGGTCGAGGCGGTCTACAAGAATATGAAGATGTTGTCGGGAGATGACTTCCGGGCAGTGGCGGCAGACCGTAATATCGAAATACTGGATCTGGGCTTCAATACGAATTTTTCGGAAGAAATAACCCGGACCGGGATTGTGCAGAACCACCATATCGCTTTGGGGGGAGGTTCTGAAACGTCCAATTATCGTGCCTCCCTCGGGGTTATGGACCGGGATGGGGTAGTGCGGACCAATGATTTGCAGAATTTTACAGTCAAGCTGGATATTGCCCAGCGTGCGTTCAACGACCGGTTGAAGATCGATCTGGGTGTTTTCGGTTCCCTTCAAAAGAATCGTTATCTGAACGATATCCAGAAGACTTTTTATTCGGCTGCGGCTTTCAACCCGACATTCCCGAATCACCGGGATGAACAGACCGGAGCGTGGAATGGGGTAACCAATGCCAGCCAGATCACTAATCCGCTTGCCTGGCTGGAAGTAAAAGATGACGACTCGAATGCTCATTTTAATACGCATCTCAAGTTTACACTGAAGCTGAGCAAGCAATTGAAGTTTTCCGCCTTCGGTTCTTATACATATAATATAATAGATAACTCCCAATATCTGCCGACAACGGTATGGGCACACGGACAAGCCTATAAAGGGGAGAGGAAGATGGAAGACCTGTTGGGGAATCTGATGCTGAGTTATTCCAACGATTGGGGTGAGCATCATCTGGATGCGCTGGGTTTGGCAGAGGCACAGAAGAATATATTGACCGGATTTTATACAACGGTCACCAATTTTTCTACGGATAAGTTTGGGTATAATAATTTGCAGGCCGGTGCCGTACGGCTTTGGGAAGGAACGAACTCTTATTATGAAGATCCCCGTTTGAGTTCTTTTCTGGGGCGTGTGAATTATGTGTATGCCGGCAAATATGTCGCAACGGTCAATGCCCGTGCGGATGCTTCTTCGAAAGTCGGTAAGAATAATAAATGGGGGTTCTTTCCTTCGGTTTCGGCCGCCTGGGTGATAACGGAAGAGGATTTTATGAAACAGTTCACTTTCCTGAACAATCTGAAATTACGTGCCGGTTATGGTTTGTCCGGTAATCAGGATGCAATAGACAGCTATAATTCCCTGCAGTTGGTTAAGCCTAATGGCGTTGTATCGGTGGGAGGAAGCCCGACGGTAACGATGGGTGTGATACGGAATGCCAATCCCGATCTGAAGTGGGAGGTAAAACGTACCGTGAATGCCGGTATAGATGTCGGTTTTTTCCGTAACCGCCTGTTGATGACGATCGATTATTATAATTCGAAAACCAGCGATATGCTTTATCTTTATGATGTGAGTGTTCCTCCTTTTGCTTATAATAAGTTGTTGGCAAACCTGGGTTCTATGCGGAACAGCGGTGTAGAGTTGGGCTTCGGGGTTACTCCGTTGCAGACGAAAGATATGGAGCTGAGTGTCAATGTGAATGTGACGTTCCAGCAGAATAAACTATTATCGCTGAGTGGTATGTACAACGGTGAATATATGTCGGCTCCTGAATATACCAGTATTTCGGACCTGAACGGCGCCGGTTTTCATGGCGGATATAACCACATTGTTTACCAGGTGGTCGGACAACCGTTAGGTGTCTTTTATCTTCCTCATTGTACCGGGTTGACGCAGCGTGAAGACGGGAGTTACCAGTATGAGATTGCTGACCTGAATGGTAACGGCGTGAACCTGGAAGATGGCGAAGACCGTTACATCGCCGGACAGGCAACACCAAAGACAATGCTGGGATCGAATATCAGTTTCCGTTACAAACAGTTTGATATCTCTTTACAGATAAACGGAGCATTCGGCCATAAGATCTATAACGGAACTTCTCTTACTTATATGAATATGGGGAGTTTCCCTGATTACAACGTTATGCAAGGGGCTCCTAAACAAAATATCAAGGATCAGACAGCTACAGATTACTGGCTGGAGAAAGGGGATTATATCAATTTCGATTACCTGACTGTCGGTTGGAATGTGCCTTTGGGTAAATGGAGAAAATATGTACAGAATCTGCGTTTGTCCTGTTCTGTCAACAACCTGGCGACGATCACCGGTTATTCCGGTTTGACGCCGATGATCAATAGTTATATTGTAAATAATACGCTGGGAATAGACGATAAACGGAACTATCCGGTTTACCGCTCTTATACGGTCGGTTTGAGTTTTCAATTTTAATAGTTTATGGCGATGAAGAAGTTTGTTTTGCTTTTCTGTATATTATATAGCTTTGCTTTGCTTTCCTGCAGTAAGTTTCTGGAAGAGAATCCGAGGGATCAGATATCGGAAGAAGATGCGTATGATAGTGCGACTGCTGTTTATCTGAATACGGTTGCTACGCTTTATAATTATGTGGGAGGCTATAGCGATAGTCAGGGATTACAAGGGACATACCGGGGAATATACGATCTGAATACATTCACTACCGATGAGGCTATTCTGCCTACACGTGGCGGTGACTGGTATGACGGTGGTTTCTGGCAAGGTCTTTTCCTGCATAAATGGGGGGTGAGCAGCGATGCGATACGGGCCACGTGGGAGTATTTGTATAAGGTGATAGTATTGAGTAATAAGTCGCTGGAGCGTCTGGACGAATTTTATAAACAGACCGGAAATAAATATATTCCGCCTTATATGGCTGAGGTACGGGCTTTCCGGGCGATGTATTATTATTATCTGGTGGATATGTTCGGACGTGTTCCTCTTGTGCTGTCATCTTCTACACCGATGAAAGAGGTCAAACAGAGTACGCGTCAGGAGGTTTTTGAATTTGTTGTGAAAGAATTGCAGGAGACAACTCCCTTATTGAGTCCGGAACGTAGCAACCAGTTCGGTGACTATTATGGTCGTATGACTCGTCCGGTAGCTTATTTCCTGTTGGCTAAATTAGCTTTGAATGCTGAGATTTATACGAATAATAACTGGACCAGCGGTAGTCGTCCGGACGGCAGGAACCTGTTTTTTGAGGTGGGCGGGCAGCGTTTGAATGCCTGGCAGACGGTAATGGCTTATTGTGATTCCATTACCGCATCGGGTTATCGGCTTACACCTACTTATGAAGAGAATTTTTCAGTATTCAACGAAACATCGGTGGAAAATATCTTTACTGTTCCGATGGATAAGAACTTTTATACGAATCAGATGCAATACCTGTTTCGTTCCCGTCACTATAATCATGCGAAAGCATATGGGTTATCCGGAGAAAACGGCTCTTCTGCCACTCAGGAAGTACTCCGGACTTTTGGCTATGATACGGAAGAGGTCGATGCCCGTTTCAGTAAATGTTATTTTGCCGGTGTCGTACTCGATCTGAATGGAGATACTGTCCGGCTCGATACCGGAGAGGTGCTGGAGTATCTGCCCTGGCTGGTGGATGTGGATATTACCGGCAAACCGTATGAAAAAGTGGCCGGTGCCCGCATGAAGAAATATGCGATAGATAAAACGGCGACTAAAGACGGAAAATTGTCGGATAATGATATTGTGTTGTTCCGTTATGCAGATGTCCTCTTGATGAAGAGTGAGGCCAAGGTTAGGAACGGAGAGAACGGGGATGCAGAACTGAATCAGGTACGTTCCCGTGTCGGTATGGCTGACAGGCAGGCCACATTGGAGAATCTTCTGGCGGAACGGCAAATGGAATTTGCCTGGGAAGGGTGGAGGAGACAGGATCTGGTTCGTTTCGGACTGTTTACACGTGCCTATAGCAGCCGTCCGCAGTTGCCGGATGAAAGCAGCGGTTATACGACCGTTTTCCCGATTCCGGAGAATATTTTATTATTGAATGGCAATCTGACACAGAATCCCGGATATTAGCAATCGAATAAAAAAAGGATGCTTTCCGGGGAGAGCATCCTTTTTTTACTTAGTTTATATGGAATTCTTTTTATAACTGAATCCAGCGAACATATGCGAAGTCCATGCGGTGAGGCAATTCTTTGTTTACAGGGTAAACACGGAAGCCCATCTTATGAACACCAGCTTCGCTTGAAGTCGTTTTCAGTTCGAAGAACAGTTTAGAACCTTCTTCTTTCTTCAATTCGAACGGTTTAGTGTAAAGTAATTCGAGTTGATGGTTTTCAGAATTTTCTTTGGTAACAACCACTTCGGCTCCTAACATTCCCTGAAGATCTTTACGGTCGATCACAAGGTTGAAAGAGTATTCTTTACCAACAACCGGTCCGTCGATAGCCAGGTCTTTGCTACAGGTGAATGATTCAACCTGGAAGCTATCCCAATGTTCTGCCACTTCTTCTTTCCAGGCTGCGATCTCTTTTGCTTCTGCAAAGTTATCTTCACGTAAATGAGCGGAACGAGTAGCCAGCTTGTTATAGAAACGATTGATATAATCGTCCAACATACGTTTCATTGTATAGTCGGGAGCGATCTGTGACATGGAATTTTTGATATACTGGATCCATTCAGGAGAATATCCCTTGCTGTTCTTAGCATAATAAGTCGGGATAAGTTCTGTTTCCAGGATATGGTAGATTGTTGCAGCGTCCAATTGATCTTGGTACTGTTGGTTTTCATAAGTACGCTTGTCGGTCAATGCCCAACCAGCACCTTCTTTGTAACCTTCGTACCACCATCCGTCGAGTACGGAGAAGTTTAGTACACCATTCATTTCAGCTTTTTCACCAGATGTACCGGAAGCTTCCAGCGGACGTGTCGGAGTGTTCAACCAAACATCGACACCGGCAATCAGGTGACGAGCCAGGCGCATGTCATAGTTTTCGAGGAAGATGATCTTACCCAGGAATTCCGGACGGCGTGAGATTTCAACGATGTGTTTGATTAATCCCTGTCCACCACCGTCAGCCGGGTGAGCTTTACCTGTAAATACGAACTGGATCGGATATTTTTCATTGTTTACGATCTTAGCCAGACGGTCGAGGTCGGTAAACAGCAGGTGAGCACGTTTGTAAGTCGCGAAACGGCGCCCGAAACCGATCAACAGTGCGTTCGGGTTGATCTTTTCAAGTACGGAAACAACCTTTGAAGGATCGCCCTGGTTTTTCAACCAGTTCTGTTTGTACTGAACTTTGATATATTCGATCAGCTTTTTCTTTAATGTCTTGCGAAGATCCCAAATATCATCGTCGTTGACATTCTGGATAGCTTCCCAGTATTTTTTGTTCGACTGGTCGGTGAAGAACTTCTTGTCGAAATGTTCGTAGAAGAAACGTTTCCATTCCGTAGAAGCCCATGTCGGCATGTGTACACCATTGGTAACCCAGCTAACGTGAAGTTCATCAGGGAAATAACCTTTCCATACCGGAGCGAACATCTTCTGTGATACTTTACCGTGCAACCAGCTTACACCGTTTGCTTCCTGGCAAGTGTTCAAAGCAAATACGCTCATGGAGAACTTTTCGTTGGAACCCGGATTTTCGCGTCCCATATCGATAAATTCCTGCCAGCTGATACCCAGCTTACCAGGGAATTCACCCATATAACGACCGAACAGGCCTTCATCGAAATAGTCGTGTCCGGCAGGAACCGGCGTATGTACTGTATAAAGAGCAGAAGCACGCACAACCTCCAACGCCTGGTTGAAAGTAAGTCTGTCGTTCTGAATATAGTCAACTAAACGTTGAGCATTGATCAATGCAGCATGACCTTCATTGCAATGGTAGATCTGCTTTTTGATCCCCAATTTATTCAACATCAGGATACCACCGATACCTAGCAGATATTCCTGTTTCATACGGTTTTCCCAGTCGCCACCATATAGCTGGTGAGTGATCGAGCGGTCCCATTCGCTGTTCTGAGGAATATCTGTATCCATCAGATACAAAGGCACACGGCCTACGCTTACTTTCCAGATGTGAGCATATACGGTTCTGCCGGGGTAAGGAACTTCCAAAACCATCGGTTCGCCGTTAGACTGTGTAACCTGAGAAAGAGGTAATGAATTGAAATTCTGTGGTTCGTAGTTCGCAATCTGCTGTCCGTCCATAGACAGGGATTGTGTGAAATATCCGTAGCGATACAGGAATCCGACAGCTGTCAGGTCGATATTACTGTCACTGGCTTCTTTCAGATAATCACCAGCCAGTACGCCCAGACCACCGGAGTAGATTTTCAGTACGTTGGTAAGTCCGTATTCCATACTGAAATAAGCAACAGAAGGTTTCGTTGCATCAGGTTTAGTATCTACATATTCCCTGAAGCCAGCGTAAACTTCCTGTATTTCGGCCATCAATACTTTGTCAGCCTGGATTTCTTCAATGCGTTTGTAAGATAAGCTTTGGAGCAAAAGCACCGGGTTACCTTCTGTAGATACCCAAAGGTCTTTGTCGATTTTTCCAAATAATTTAGCTCCTTCATGATTCCATACCCACCACAGGTTTGTCGCCATTTCGTGTAAGGGTTGCAATACTTCAGGAAGCATCGAATGTGAATAAACGTCCTTCCAGATCGGACTGTTTGCGTTATTCGCTTTGATTTTCATTATTGTGAGATTTAAAATGATTCAACTTAAAATAAGATGTAAAAAACTGTGGCAAAGATAGGATTATCTCGCTAATTATGAGCCAAATTTAACCATTTCTTTTGGCCGCAGCTGCTAGTGCATCGCTGAAAGCCTTTTGGTAAAATACGATAAATTTGCTCCATTCAGCCTGCTTTGCCAGTTTGAAACAGCGTTTGCGTATTTCTTCAACTTCCTTTTCATCTTTCTTGACGAGCGAGAGAATTGAAGTCGTGATAGCGTCGGCAACATCGAAATAATTGAAGTCTGTCCGTTCGATAACGGCAACTCCTTCACTGATGTTTTTGCCGGATACACTTTTTTCCGCCCATAAGCCGAATCCGGCCAGGTTGGTAGTTACTGTCGGTATGCCAAAAGCAACACTTTCCAGTGGTGTGTATCCCCAGGGTTCGTAGTAAGACGGATATACGGTAACATCCATACCGATCAGCAGATCGTAATAGGGTTTATTGAAGATACCGTCGCGTCCGTCCAGATAGCAGGGAACAAATATGATTTTGAGCTTCTCGGAAGCCTGGTTTGTAAATCCTGCATGTGAGATATAATTTAATACCTTGTCCTGATCCATCAGGTTCAGCCAGTGGGTAATAAAAGGCATTTGCATGGGAGAGGTCGTCGGAATATTCTTTTCAATGACCTCTTTCAGATCGGCACGTGCATCACGGACCCAGGCAGGGACCATCAGGAACGCAACGACTTCGCGCTGTAATTCTCCTGAGTTGCGCACGCGGTTCATGGCCTCGATGAAAACATCGATCCCTTTGTTGCGGTATTCGTAACGTCCGCTGGTCGATACCAGTAATGCATCCGGAGAGATGGAACATCCCAGGAGTTTTTCAGCTACATTGATCAATGTTTTGCGGGCTTCCGCACGTTTCTTTATATATTCTTTTCCTTCGGGAACAAAATTCGGTTCGAAGCCGTTCGGAGTAACAATATCCGGTGCTTTATCCAGTAATTGTTTACACTCCCTGGCTGTGATATCACTGACCGTCGTGAAGCAGTCGACATGGTGTGCAGCCTGTTTCTCGAGCGAGTGTTTGGCTTCCATGTTCAGTTCTTTTGCCATCTGGTCGCCGTTGTATCCGTCCATATAAGCATATAAAGCCTTGTTATTACCGGCAATGGAACGCCCGATGGAAGTAGCATGTGTAGTGAACAGCGTAGCAATGGCAGGAAGTTGCTTTTGAATGTAAAGTGCTCCCATACCCAGCATCCATTCATTGAATAAAGCTGTTACTTTTTTGTCGGAGAGATTATAGAAGTTGTAGAAACTTTCTATCACTTTTCCTACGGCATAGGCAAAAATACAGGATTCGTCATAGTCACCGTAAGCGTGCATCGAATCTACCCGGAAATTTTCCCACATGGAGTAGAAAAAAGCGTCTCTCTCACTGAAGAAAGGCTTGAAGTCGACCAAAACGACCGGAGGTGTACCTGGCACGTTCCAGCGTCCGACTTTCATTTTTAGCTTATCAGTGGTTCTCGCATGTTTTTTCCAATCAGCAAACAGAGTATCATCTTCGATAAAGTCCGGAGCATTTGCGGGGCCCCACACATCAGGTCCGATAAAAATAACTTTATCATTGAACATCTGTTGCAGAGTATGCGCTTTTGTAGACAGCACAGTGTAAATTCCTCCCACTTTATTACAGACTTCCCAACTGCTTTCAAAGAGATATTCTGGCGTTGTTGTCTTTGTATCCATAAACGATTTTGTTTATAATCAGAGAATTTGAAGCTGCAAAGATACATTATTTTTATCTTTTTTCCCGCGGTATGAGTTATTTAATAAAGGATTTTGTAGATTTGTAGATAATTTAATTTGAAAATTATGGCTAAGAGAAGAATTTTAAAGAAAGAAATCGGCTATGTAGCAGGTGAACTATTTTCTGAAGTATTGGTTTGTAGGCTATTTATTCCTGGTGTAGAGGAGGAAAAAGCTGATGTTCTGTTGACTAGAATATTGGATATGCAGGATGAGTTTATCCGCCGTGCCGGTAGCCCGGATGGCAAAGACAACAAAACGCTGGTGAAAGAGTATTATCGTAAGTTGCGTGTGGATTTGCAGACGGAAGTAAATGCTATCGCAAACGAAATAGGAGAGCTAAGCAAAGAAAAGTAAATAATGAAGAAAGCTATTAGTAAGGCACTTCTTCGCATGGCCGGATGGAAAGTGGGTCCAATGTGCGAAGATGTGCCTAAATGTGTGATATGCGTTGCCCCGCATACCAGCAATTGGGATTTTATTGTCGGAAAGTTACTTTATACGGCATTAGGGCGTAACGCCAGTTTCCTGATCAAAAAGGACTGGTTCTTTTTCCCCTTTAATTTATTCTTTTCGTGGTTGGGTGGTGTACCGGTCGACCGGCAGAAACATACTTCTGTGACCGACCAGATGGTTGAGGTTTTTAATAAACGTAAGATATTTCAACTGGCTATAACACCGGAAGGCACACGGAAAAGGGCAGAAGAGTGGAAAAAAGGTTTTTATTATATAGCACAGAAAGCACAGGTTCCTATCATGATCGCTTATTTCGATTATGCAAAGAAGGAAGCTGGTATTAAAGGATTGTTCTATCCGACTGGTGACGCAGAAAAGGATATTCATACAATCCGTGAATATTACAGAGATGTGACAGCTTGTCACCCGGAAAATTTCGTACAAGTTTAATTTACTATTATGGCAGACAGTTTACGTATCAGTATGATCCAGTCCCATATCATTTGGGAAGACAGGGATGAGAATCTTGGTTATTACGGAGAATTACTCCGTCGTGTGAGTGGAAAAACGGATATTGCCGTGTTACCGGAAACATTTACGACCGGTTTTTCCATGGAGGTGGAAAGGTTGGCTGATACGATGGACGGGCCAACTGTTCCGGCTATAAAAGGCTGGGCTAGTAAATATAACCTTGCTGTTGTGGGTAGCTTTATTGTGAAAGACAATGGAAGCTACTTCAACCGTGCCTTTTTTATCACTCCCGAAGGGGACGAGTATTATTATGACAAACGTCATTTATTCCGTATGGCTGCTGAAGATAAGCATTTTACTGCCGGGGATAAGCGTACGATCATCAGCTATAAAGATTGGAATATCTGCTTACAGGTATGTTATGATCTTCGCTTTCCTGTCTGGAGCCGTAACCGGAATAATGAATATGACTTACTAATATATGTAGCCAACTGGCCGGAGGCACGTAAGAAGGTATGGAAGGCATTACTTCCTGCCCGTGCTATTGAGAATATGGCTTATGTTTGTGGGGTTAACCGGGTGGGGATCGATGGAAAAGGGTTTACTTACCGTGGTGACTCAATGACCTTTTCTCCGAAAGGAAAGAAATTGGCGGATGCCGGTAAACGGGAAGAGATAACCCGTACCTGTACCTTGAACAAGGGAGACCTGGAGGAGCTGCGTGCAAAGTTCCCGGCGTGGAAAGATGCCGATACTTTCTCGATAGAATAATTATTGTTTTTTCTGAATCAAATTTATAAAGGCAGGGCTATTGTAAAGCAACTGCCTTTTCCTTTTTCAGACTGAAGCCTTATTTCTCCTCCGAAACGTTTGATGATGACCTGGCAGATTGCCAGTCCCAATCCTGTCCCCTGGGCAAATTCATCCAGTTTATTAAAGCGTTCGAATACGGCTTGTTGTTTTTCTTTAGGTATTCCTATCCCCGTATCTTTTACGTAAATATCAACTGTTTCTTCCGTGATGTCGTATGTGTAACCAATTCTGATGTAACCCTCGTGTGTGAACTTGGATGCATTGTTGATAAAGTTTGTAATGACCTGCGTCAATCGGAGGGCATCTGTTTCTATCACAATCGGTTTTTCCGGAATATCTATTTGTAACTTAACCTCCGCCGGCATTAGTACCTGGTGAGTAAGATAGATGTTTTTCATCAGATCGGTTAAATTGCAAGACTTGAACGAAAAGTCCATTTTACCCGATTCGATACGTGACAGATCCAGAATATCATTGATCAATTTCAGCAGTAACTCGGAGTTGGAATTGATCAGGCCTAAAAACTCTTTCCGTTCTTCCGTAGACAGTTCAACCTCTTCCTCCTCTGCTATTATGTTGGAAAAACCGACGATTGCATTTAAAGGTGTACGTATCTCATGGCTCATATTCGCAAGGAAAGCAGATTTCATCTTATCCGATTCTTCCGCTTTCTGCCGGGCATTGATCAGTTCCTGCTCTGCTTCTTTACTTTGTTGTATGTTCAGGCAAAGTCCGTTGAAGATATCCTCTTCCAGATTGTATGTATAGCGGAATTCCCACCATTGATAACCCTTCCCGCCAAAGTTACAGCGTATCTGTGAAATGTTCTTTTGTATTTTTCCTTGCCGTGCGTTTATAACGTCGTTATTAAAATTTTCCAGATTGGCAGGATGGACACAAGCTTTGAATTCGTCTGTGGGGAGCATTTTTTCTTCTATTCCGGCATCTATATGGAATTCTTTATCGAAAGAGAACATGTTTTCTCTGAACTGAAAAGCATATACTTTGCCTCCGGTAAGTGCCAATGATAAAAAGCGTTCTCCTTTCTTCAGATTTTCCTGGGCGATCTGTTTATTCCGGTTTTCCCGTAAATAGAGATATATCAGATAGGATATGATAAGAATAATGGCAATACCTGTCAGGATACCTATAATTATGATCTGTAGCTTATATCGTTCGTAAAAAGGCATTTTTATGATATGAAAGGAACCTGGAATACTGCTTTTGGATATATTCCAGCGTTCTATTTCAGTCCAGTCTAACAGGTATTCTTTGGGACTGGGGGTGATGGGGATATCTTCTACCTTTTTACCTTGTAGAATTTCTGTTGCCAGATTTACGGATTGGCATATTTGTGTTTCAGGAGATGTTAAATAGCCACCGAGGATCCCTTCTTTCAGACCGAACCCTTCATTGACAACAGATAGTGTGGGACCATTAGCGAATAGGCCCAGTCGTTTGGATGCAAAATCTCTTTTGCTTTGTACAAACACAGTATAGCGGGCTAGCCCTGAAAGTGACCATAACAAACCGCTGGAAGTGGATTCGCGGGCATCAATTAATCTGAATTTGGTTTTCGATGGTTTTTTGAGTATCCGGCTTTTATCTTTTATTGTTGTGATACTATCCAATGTAAATGAATAGGCTCCATCTCTGTCAATGGTAAAGAGTTTTTCGTTTACTCTTTCTATGCCCGCATTTTTCGCATCATCTAAAAAAATTTTTGTCGTTTTCCTTCCGAGAAATGTATTGTCTGTCCATATATTGAAGTACATAGGGCCGAATATTATTTCCCCTAATTGAACAGTTTTCATATACTCCGGCTTATCCCAAAAACCTGTAATATTGGGGTACTGTTTTAATAGTTCCCAGTTGGGAAAATTGACGCCGTCGAAAACGACCGGGATTTCCTTGACGAGACGATGTTTGCAAGCCATTATCGAATAAGCTGCCTGATCGTCGTAAACCAGGATAAGTTCGGGGTTCCAAAAAGAGATCGTATCGAGAAATTCGTACATTCTGTTTTTTTCTTCTGCATCCAGATAAGAATCGCAATCCAGGTAGAATGTTTTCAGGTTAGCATCTATGTTGTGTTTCTTAAATTCCTGATGTATTTTTTCTTTTCTTCCTTCATAGCCTGTATATTCGGGCTCAAAAGATTCAATTACCAAAATTCTGTGTTTTTCTTTCTGGCGATCTTTACTACATGATGTGGTAATTATTAGTAATAATATCCACGCAATTTTAATAATATGTTGAAAAAAAGGTTGCTGCATACATTTGCTTGATAACCGCAAATATATGAAAGACTATTTGAATCTCAATGGTTCTTTGTCTATTTATTTAGGACGCAAGCAGAATAAAAAAAAGCGACTGCCGGATTTGCATCCGACAATCGCTTTCATCTTATGTGGAAAATGTAATTTAATTATTTAACTTCTTCAAAGTCAACATCTGTAACACCGCCGTCTTTGTTTCCGCCGGCGTTGTTATTTGCCTGCTGCTGTCCGAAGTCAGGCCCCGGCTGTGCACCACCCTGAGCGTTCTGAGCATTATACATTTCCTGGCTTGCAGCCTGGAATACGGTGTTCAGTTCTGTCATAGCGGCATCGATACCGGCAATATCCTGAGCTTTGTGAGCCTCTTTCAGCTTGTTCAATGCAGCTTCGATCGGAGCTTTCTTGTCTGCCGGAAGTTTGTCACCCAGGTCTTTCAGCTGTTTTTCAGTCTGGAAGATCATACTGTCAGCCTGGTTCAGCTTGTCGATACGTTCTTTTTCTTTCTTATCAGCTTCAGCGTTGGCTGCAGCTTCATCTTTCATCCGTTTTACTTCGTCATCGCTCAAACCACTGGATGCTTCGATACGGATACTCTGTACTTTACCGGTTCCTTTATCTTTTGCAGATACATTCAGGATACCGTTGGCATCGATATCGAATGTTACTTCGATCTGAGGTACGCCACGCTGTGCAGCAGGGATTCCATCCAGATGGAAACGGCCGATAGACTTATTATCTTTTGCCAAAGAACGTTCACCCTGCAGGATGTGGATTTCTACAGACGGCTGGTTGTCGACAGCTGTTGTAAATGTTTCCGATTTCTTAGTCGGGATAGTTGTGTTAGCTTCGATCAACTTGGTCATTACACCACCCATTGTTTCGATACCCAGAGACAGCGGGGTAACATCCAGCAACAATACGTCTTTTACTTCACCTGTTAATACACCACCCTGAATGGCAGCACCTACGGCTACTACTTCATCCGGGTTAACACCTTTGGACGGAGCTTTACCGAAGAATTTTTCAACGATAGCCTGTACAGCCGGGATACGTGTAGAACCACCTACCAGGATTACTTCGTCGATATCGGAAGTACTCAAACCTGCATCTTTCAATGACTGACGACACGGTTCGATACAAGCCTGGATCAGACTGTCTGCCAGTTGTTCGAATTTAGCACGTGTCAATGTTTTTACCAAGTGCTTTGGAATACCGTTAACCGGCATGATATACGGCAGATTGATCTCTGTACTTGTTGTGCTTGACAGTTCGATCTTCGCTTTTTCAGCAGCTTCTTTCAAACGTTGTAAAGCCATCGGGTCTTTACGCAGGTCGACACCTTCTTCACGCAGGAATTCTTCTGCCAACCAGTCGATAATCACATGGTCGAAGTCATCACCACCCAGGTGTGTATCACCGTTTGTTGATTTTACTTCGAATACACCGTCGCCCAGTTCAAGGATTGAAATATCGAATGTACCACCACCAAGGTCGAATACAGCGATCTTCATATCTTTGCTGGTCTTGTCAAGGCCGTAAGCCAAAGAAGCGGCAGTCGGTTCGTTTACGATACGGCGAACATTCAAACCTGCAATTTCACCAGCTTCTTTTGTTGCCTGACGCTGAGCATCGCTAAAGTAAGCCGGGACAGTGATAACGGCATCTGTTACTTCCTGACCTAAATAATCTTCAGCAGTTTTCTTCATTTTCTGAAGAACCATAGCTGAAATTTCCTGCGGGGTGTACAGACGGCCTTCGATATCCACACGCGGAGTGTTGTTATCGCCACGTACAACTTTATAAGGTACGCGATTGATTTCTTTCTGAACCTGGTCGTATGTTTCACCCATGAAACGTTTGATAGAGAATATAGTCTTTTCCGGATTGGTGATAGCCTGACGTTTTGCGGGATCACCAACTTTACGTTCGCCGCCTTCAACGAATGCAACGATTGAAGGAGTTGTTCTTTTACCTTCGCTGTTTGCAATAACAACCGGTTCGTTACCTTCCAGTACGGCAACACATGAGTTGGTTGTTCCTAAGTCGATTCCAATAATTTTTCCCATAATTTGATAATATTTTAATTGTTATTATTTTTCGTCTTTGCTTTTTCTCTTGTCGAGTTGCACCAATTAGTATACAAAACGTATGCCAAAGTAACAATGAACAGTTCTGAATTGTTTTTGCTGTCAGAAATAATGACAATACGGCAGTTGTTAAAACGATATATTTTTATCTTTGTGCCATAGGAGGGATTATGTCCTAATTTATATGTAAAGAAGAGACTATTATCAATTAAATCATTTATAAAATGAAAAACTATCTAGTTTTTACCATGGCTACACTTTTATTAGGAACTTCCTGTTCCTCTAAAAAAGAGCAGGCTGAAAGTTTTACCGGTGCTCCGGGAGAGGTAAAGCTTATAACGCTCGATCCCGGTCATTTTCATGCGGCATTGGTACAGAAGGTGTCTTATCCGCAGGTTTCTAAAGATGTTTTTGTGTACGCCCCCACCGGCTTCGATGTGAATGAACATCTAAAGCGTATCGAAGGATTTAATACACGTGCAGAGAATCCGACAGCGTGGAATGAGGTTGTTTATACAGGGCCGGATTATCTGGAGAAAATGCTATCCGAAAAGAAAGGGAATGTGATGGTCCAGGCCGGAAATAATGGCAAAAAGACCGAATATATAAAGAAAATCCTGGAAGCCGGCATCCATGTTCTTTCTGACAAGCCGATGGCGATCAACAGTCAGAATTTCCAACTGCTGGAAGAGTGTTTTGATATTGCAAAGCAGAAGAATATTCTGTTGTATGACATTATGACTGAAAGGAATGAGATCACAACGATGTTGCAGCGTGAACTTTCAACAATCCCCGCGATATATGGCGAACAGTTGAAAGGCTCTCCAGAGGAACCGGCTATTGTGAAGGAAAGTGTACATCATTTATTTAAACTGGTAGATAACAAACCACTGACCCGTCCGGTGTGGTATTTTGATGTAACTCAGCAGGGGGAAGGTATCGTGGATGTGACGACCCATCTGGTGGATCTCGTTCAGTGGGAAGCTTTTCCGGAACAGATTATCGATTATAAAAAAGATATAGAATTGGTCGATGCGAACCGTTGGACGACTTCGATCAGTCCGGAAGAGTTTAAGCAGGTGACGGGCACAGATGCTTATCCCGATTTCCTGAAAAAAGATGTCGTAAACGATACGCTGAAAGTGTATTGTAATGGTGATATCGTCTATAAGATCAAAGGGGTGACAGCCAAAGTTTCCGTTATCTGGAATTATACCTTTCCGGAAGGTGGCGGCGATACGCATTTTTCTGTTATGAAAGGAAGCAAAGCCGACCTGGTGATTCGTCAGGGACAGGAGCAGGGGTATAAACCGGAATTATTTGTAGAGGCTGTTAAGGGGATTGACCTGGCTACTTATGAAAAGGATCTGGCAGATGCCATGTCTACCGTTGCTGATAAATATCCGGGAGTTGCTTTAAATAAGATTTCAGATAATGTATGGCAGGTTCAGATTCCGGCAAAATACAGGGTCGGGCATGAAGCTCATTTCGGACAGGTAATGGAAAATTATCTGCAATATTTGCAGGACGGGAAGTTACCGAACTGGGAAGTGCCGAATATGATCGCCAAATATTATGTGACAACGCATGCGCTGGAGGTGGCGAAGACAAAGAAGTAAGGAAAGGCTGGCTATTAGGGAACGTAGAATGTTTGAAATCATCTGCGTTCCTTAATATTCTGTAGCCAACCAATCGGCAAAAAAATAGTCGTATACCCGATAAACGCCATCTGTTTGCGTGATAAGGTCTTTCTCTATCAGTCCTTTGACTGCCGCTTGTACGGAACTGGCAGAAGGCAAATTGTATTTTTTGATAAAGACAGAAGATGTTATCCCTTGTGCTTCCCGCTCTTTGGCTATGGCTTGCAGTACCTGTTTTTGCTTGGTTGCCAGGTTTGCTAATATTTCCCGGTAAAGGCTGTCTTGTGTTTGGATAACATTTTTTCGTGCTGTTTCGATCTTATCTGTTTTACACCATTCCCCATGAGCGGTCAGAGCAAATAATTCGTTCATCATCATTTGAACGAACCAGGTATAACCGGCAAACATCGAATAAACTTTCTCAGTAACTGTTCTTTCAATATGTTTCCCACGTTCCTCAAACATACGATTTGCAAATTTGATATAAGTTTCTTGTGGGATAGCTTTCAATCCCATACCTATGGAACTTTGATAGAAGGGTTTTGAGGGTGAATTGAACATATTATTCATAAGATGTCGTTTACTACCGGCAAAAATAAACATAGTATGGCTGCATTGCTGAATTTTCGTACGTAGCAGAGCCTCGACATTTTTCTCTTCGTAACCGGCTATTTGCTGAAATTCGTCTATCGCCACAATACAAGGTCTGTCTGCTGATTCTAAATAGTTGAAAATCTCGTCCAGTGTGATTTGTGGCGTCTGAATATCTCCCAATCCGATATCGAAGCCGGGTTCTCCCGTCAATGCATCCAGTTTAAATCCAACACGTAATGAACTTATTATTTGAAAGAACTTTTCGCTCCAGGACGTTTTCAAAGGTTTTAGCTCATCATAAATAGATTTCCCCAATAAATAGACAAATTCAGCTAGTGAGGTCGTTGCATAGATATCAATAAAAAAAGTATAATAACTTTCCTTGATTTGTTTCTGACGGAAACAGTGATTTATCAGCCCTGTTTTTCCTAGACGACGAGGAGAAATCAGAGCTACATTGCGGCCATTCTCAATCTGTTTAATCAAAAAGTCCGTTTCTTGTTCACGATCACAGAAATACTTGTCAGAAATATACCTTCCTACGACAAAAGGATTCGTCACTGCTATATCCATATTTTCTTTTTATTGCAAATGTAATTATTATGTTTATAATAAAAGTGCGTTCTTGGAATATTTTAGGTGTGTAGCTGTCTTAAATAATAAAAGATGATGTATTGTGACAACGCATGCGTTGGAGATGGCGAAAGCGAAGAGTAAGTAAAGAAGGGAAAATAATTTATCAGGAGTAACTCTGTACTCCTGATAAATTATGAGATTTAAAATAGATTAAGAGCTTTTGCTTTCCGGAAAGATTGCTATCAAATCTTTACTTTAAAAACTTTGGTTCCAATTTGTACCAAATAAATTTGATT
This sequence comes from Parabacteroides sp. AF14-59, assembly GCF_003479515.1. Taxonomy (NCBI): domain Bacteria; kingdom Pseudomonadati; phylum Bacteroidota; class Bacteroidia; order Bacteroidales; family Tannerellaceae; genus Parabacteroides; species Parabacteroides sp. AF14-59. Next base: position 247,252 of record NZ_QUHH01000003.1, read on the forward strand.
TGTGGACAAGCGAATTTTACAGTCACTAGTCTCTGTTTTTGGGGAATAGACCTGAATGCCAAAAAGATTATAGACCTTTATCTGTTCGCCGGGTGTTATATTATTAATTAATAGACCATCGGAAAGGGCTGATATTTGTATATTGAATTTATCTTCAATTATTTCATTAGATGTAGCCAACTGATCCTTCATTATGATTTCCAGTTTAGAGTCTCGATTAATATTCAAATAAAGCAACTTATTTTCTGTCAGTTGTGAAGTTATATCTTTACCATTTAAAAAGATAGATTCAATCTGCCAATTAGCAAAATAAGTATTCTCCTCGGCTATATGAAAAACAACTGTTTCATTTTTTTCCACTTCTATAAAATAATCATTTCCCGGATCAATATATGACACAATAGCTCCACCTATCCCTTCATAATCAGGATAAAGCTGCCAGGCAAAAGTTCCTCCGACCAAATTAACTTGTAAAGAATAAGTCGGTTCTACATATTCTTCACGGATATTATCGAAATTGAGCCAGCCATCAGAAAAGGCATACTTCTTCTTACACCCTTCCGGTACATAAAGAATACAAGTTTCATAAAGTCCTTCAAAAGATTCCTGTTTGCAATCAGGAGGGATAGCTCCAATACAATGTATTTCCTGTAAATTCCCACATAATAAAAATGATTGTGTATCTACAGATTGTACACGCCGACCTAATGTAACAGATGTTAATGAAGAACATCCTCTAAAAGAGTTTCTTATTTTTTTAACAGAAAAAGGAAGATCTATATTCGTAAGGTTTGAGCAATCATAAAAAGCGTACCATCCTGTATCTATTAAATATTTAGGAAGTTTTATCTCCTTCAAATTTGAACATCCCTCAAATGCCCTTTCCGAAATAATGGATGTTGCAGTATTTTCAATGTCTATCACTTCCAAATTATATTGTATAAGCATTGTTTTCAATACAGAAAAATCTTCTTTAATTAAAGAGTTACCATAAATAATTATTTTTTCTGTCTTTTCAATCTCACTATCTGTCAGTAAGTCCAACAAGGTTCCGCTCTCTCGAAGTTCTATATGGGTGGTAACTTGAGCTTTTATATTCAAACACAAACATAATCCCAATAAAACAAGTAAAATTTTTTTCATTCTTTTCTCTCCTTATCCTCCCTGTCCCCTTCGGTCGGTTCGTTAAAAAAAGAAGCATGGGAACCATCGTCTATCACTGTTCTGAGGCTCTCGACTGCCCACCACACAATAATAAGACAATGATCCCACGCTTTATGTAGGTATATAGTTCACCTGTCACTAGGTAAGTTTATATACACGAACACAAGCGTAGGAGACATTTGCTTATTATCTTGTGTGGTTGAAATTGTCGAGATTTCAGAACAAGATAATATCGAAACGCTTCTACGTTATTTTCTAATACTCTACAAGAGTCGTATTTTTTAAGGATAAACAAAAACTTCTGCCTGTTTTTTTATTACCGTTCTGAATAAATCGGTTAATTATGGAAACGATTTTTGTTCATAATTAGCTGAAAAATTTCTTATTGATTTTCATCTTATTTTTGGGTATTTAACTATCATACTATCATTTTTGTAGTTTGTTGTTTGTGTATCAGTCGTATAACTTATGATAGTATCTCTTTTTAACTATCATATGACTATCATTCAACTATCACAATCTTGTTCAAAAAGACTCAGATGCTTGACTTTTTATATAAAGTAAGGTATTTGTTTTCAGTAAGTTACTGATTTATATTGCTTGACACCCAGGTCTTGACAGAACCGAGACCCGGGTGTGAGCATCGTCGAGACCCGGGTGTAAAAAGGGTGCAAATGGGCATCTCGAGCACAATAAGCAGGCTTTTTCAATAAAAAAGATAACTGGTTCCTTGAAATAAGATAGGGGGTAAGTTGAATGGCTACAAAGTATATAATGACATATATGAGTAAGGATCGACACATTTGAGACTGAAAAGTGACGATGCTATGTTAAAAATATGGTTAAATGATGGTGTTATGATAGATGAATGATTGTTTAAAATTGGAACTATCATTGATTATAATGTTGATTTACATTGATTTATACCTTGATCTGATAGTGTGATAGTTGATTTCATATAAACCTTTCCCAGAAAAATGATTGAAAGAGAAGTTTACCTATTAAATAATATAAAAAAGCCCCGGAGTTTATCGCTTCGGGGCCTCTTTCCTTACTTCATTTCCTTTTCTTCCATCATGTCGAGTTCATTCTTGTCGGAATCGATAAATTTATATTCCAGAAAACCCAGACTTTGATTAGGAATGACTTTCATACTCATAGAGTATTTCAGTTTCCATTTCATACTAAGGGGGTAAAGCCCCTTGTTTACGAACGCTGCAACGTAGGGATGTACGTGCAGGGCGAATTTCTTCACATTGTGTTTGTTTACCAGACAGTCGATCTTTCCTTCCAGATTGTCGGTGAATAAGATCGAAGGTTTGATTGTTCCTGTGCCAAAACAGGTAGGACATGATTCTGTCGTATCCACATCCATTGCCGGGCGTACCCTCTGACGGGTAATCTGCATCAGGCCAAACTTGCTTAGAGGCAGGATGTTGTGTTTGGCCCGGTCGTTTGCCATTGCTTTGCTCATGTGTTCGAACAGCTTTTGCCGGTTGGCGGCTTCTGCCATATCGATGAAATCGACTACAATAATACCGCCCATATCACGAAGACGAAGCTGGCGTGCGATTTCGTCGGCGGCGGCAGTATTTACATCGATAGCTGTTTTTTCCTGGGCATCGCTTCCTTTGGAACGGTTGCCGCTGTTCACATCTATTACGTGCATGGCCTCGGTATGCTCGATGATCAGGTAAGCTCCACTTTTATACGTAACCGTCCGTCCAAACAACGATTTAACTTGCTTGGTGATACCGAAATTGTCGAAGATCGGTAGTTCGCCGGTATATCGCTGTACAATCTCTTCCCTCCCGGGAGCGATCAGGCTGACATAATCGCGTATGTTATGGTAAACATCCGCATCGTTTACGTAAATATTCTGGAAAGAAGGGTTAAAAATATCACGGAGCAAGGCCACAGTACGTGCCGTTTCTTCATATACGATCGACGGTACTTTTAATTTAGGGACCTTGACGATGTTTTCTTCCCATCGTTTCACTAATGTCTTTAATTCATGGTCGAGTTCAGCCACGCGTTTTCCTTCGGAGGAAGTACGTACGATCACGCTGAAGTTTTTCGGCTTGATGCTCTGGATTAACTGCCGCAAACGGGCGCGTTCCTCGCTCGACTTGATTTTTGTGGAGACAGAGACCTTGTCGGCAAATGGTATCAGAACGATGTATCTTCCGGCAAAAGACAGCTCGGAAGTCAATCGCGGACCCTTTGTTGAGATCGGCTCTTTGGCAATCTGTACCAACACCTCCTGTCCGACTTTAAGCACATTGCTGATGCTTCCGTCCTTTTCTATTTCAGGAAGTATCTGCATTTTAGAAATGGCGGGCATTTTTTTCTGGTCGCCAAGTGCTTGTTTGAGGAACTTTTGTTGGGTGTTGAAGTTCGGACCTAAGTCCAGGTAGTGAAGAAATGCGTCCTTTTTATACCCTACATCAATGAAAGCAGCGTTCAGACCCGGCATCAGTTTTTTAACTTTGCCAAGATAGATATCGCCTACGGCAAACGAGACATTGCGGGCCTCCTTCTGGAGTTCCACAAGGTTCTTGTCTTCCAATACGGCAATAGATACCTCTTTGGGTTGTACATCAACTACTAATTCACTTATCACTAAAAAAGGGTTTTTTTATTCAGACCTTTCTAAATACGCAAAGAACAAACTTAAAAGGTCACTTATTAAGTTTGTTCTTTAGAGTTTCTCGATAGACTTATTTCTTTTTATGTCTATTCTTTTTCAGTCTCTTTTTGCGCTTGTGCGTAGACATTTTATGTCTTTTTCTTTTTTTTCCGCTAGGCATCGTTTCTAAATTTTAAATTAAACTATAATTACTAATTACTTAACTTCGTTCAGGAAAGTTTTAGCCGGTTTGAATGAAGGGATATTATGCTCCGGAATGATGATCGTAGTATTCTTTGAAATATTACGAGCAGTTTTCTGAGCTCTCTTCTTAATAACGAAACTTCCGAATCCTCTCAGGTAAACGTTTTCACCCTGAGATAATGAACTTTTCACGATGTCCATGAAAGATTCTACGCTACTCAATACCGTCTGCTTATCGATACCGGTACTTTTTGAAATCTCGCTAACAATATCTGCTTTAGTCATGTCTATAAATTAATTAATGATTTGGACCTATTAATTTTTTGGAATGCAAATATATAGCTTTTTATTTAAGTGGAAAAAGAATTGCCTGCCATTTTTTAATAAAAAAGATTCCTTACAATTCATTATATCTGTGTATGTTTGCATTAATCAACGAGTTGAGAGTTTGAAAACGTACAAAAAGAGGACACGATATAGTAAATGGAAAACGAATTGGAAGTCAGTCATATTTTACAGACCTGGTATAAAACAAATAAGAGGATGCTGCCCTGGAGGGAATCGTCCGATCCGTATATTATCTGGATATCAGAAATTATTCTTCAACAGACCCGTGTTGTTCAGGGGATGGATTATTTTCTCCGCTTCACCGGGCGTTTCCCTGATGTCGCTTCTCTGGCTTCGGCAGAAGAGGATGAGGTGTTGAAATACTGGCAGGGATTGGGGTATTACAGCCGGGCACGGAATCTGCATGCTGCCGCTAAAGAGATCATGGAAAAGTTCGGTGGCGTTTTTCCGGAGAAGCATAAAGATATATTGTCCTTGAAAGGTATTGGCGACTATACGGCAGCGGCAATCGTCTCTTTTGTATGGAATAAACCTTATCCGGTCGTAGACGGAAATGTGTTTCGTGTATTGGCACGTTTGTTTGCGATGGATGTGCCTATCGACACTACGCAGGGGAAGAAACAGTTTACAGAACTGGCGGGGATCGTTATGGATCCCAAACAGGCGGGACAGCATAACCAGGCAATCATGGAGTTCGGCGCATTGCAATGTGTTCCGCAGAATCCGGACTGCGAAGTCTGCCCGTTGAAAGAACGGTGTATGGCGTATGCTTCCGGCACTGTACAGGATTTACCGGTCAAGCAGAATAAGACAAAGACGCGTGCCCGTTATTTTCATTACTTATACATTATATATAGAGGACAAACCTGGCTTTCCCGCCGGGGTAAAAAAGATATCTGGGAAGGATTATACGAGTTTCCTCTGATCGAGACGGAAAAACCGATGGATTTTGCCGGATTGCAGGACACGGAGGCATTCCGGAAATTGTTTACCGGGGCCGGCAGATTAAATATATCTTCCGACATGGCAGAAGTAAAACATGTCCTTTCCCATCAGGTCCTGTACACTACTTTTTACCGGGTAGAGGTTGAAAAAATACCGGAGGCACTGGATTCGTTTCTGGCTGTTCCGTATGAAGATATAGAACGTTATGCCGTTCCCCGGCTGATACATATTTATTTAGAGAAATTAAACGGAAATTTGTCTGAATGATCGAATTTATGTTTCTTTGTAAGATATTAAAAGAATTACTACTATGTCATTGAATAAAGTCATATTGATCGGTAACGTGGGTAAAGATCCCGACGTTCGTTATTTCGACAGCGGTACGGCTGTTGCAAACTTCCCTTTAGCAACATCTGAAAGAGGTTATACACTGGCTAATGGTACGGTTGTTCCGGAAAGAACGGAATGGCACAATATTGTTGTCCGCCGCGACCAGGTTGCTTTTGTAGAAAAATGGGTGAAGAAAGGTTCAGGTGTTTACGTGGAAGGTAAGATCCGTACCCGCAGTTATGACGACCAGAGTGGCGTGAAGCGTTATGTTACCGAAATTCATGCGGACCGTATTGAATTTTATAATACAGGTACACGGCCAGCCGATGGTACGACAACGAATGCCGGAACCGGTTTCCAGCAGGGAGGACAGGCACAACAGACGACTTCTTATCAGCAGCCGGCGCAACCGGATATTTCATCAGAATCAAACAGTGCGGATGATCTTCCGTTCTGATATTGTTTAACTAATACGGTTCCCCTTGGACTCAGACTATTATTTATCGGGCTTATTTGACCAGGTAACTATGCAGGCACTTACAGCAGGTCCTGTTATAGCATTAAGCCTTGCTTGTTTACTGCTGTTAGTGTCCGGTTTCGTATCGGCTTCAGAAGTGGCATTTTTTTCTCTTACCCCGGGTGATATCAACGACATCCGGGAGGAGAATTCGCCTTCAGATCCGCTTATCCGGAAATTACTGGACCGCTCCGAATATTTACTGGCGGCTATTTTGATTGCCAATAACTTTGTGAACGTAGCCGTGGTCATGCTTTGTACTTACGGCATCAATTCTTTGATCAATTTCTCGGCTGTCCCGGTTTTGGGTTTTGTTCTTGAAACGATCGTACTGACCTTTTTGCTTTTACTTTTTGGCGAGATCATGCCTAAGATCTATGCACAAAAAAATTCACTTCGCTTTGTCCGTCGTTCGGCTTCCGTGTTGAACATGGTGGAACGTATCTGTCGCCCGCTTTCGACCGTGCTGGTAAATTCTACATCTATTATCAACAAGGCATTGGTAAAGAAGAAATATGACTTGTCGGTCGACGAGTTATCCAAAGCGTTGGAGTTGACATCTAAAGAGATTCCGGAAGAGAAAGAGATGCTGGCCGAGATCATCAAATTTTATAATAAAACAGCCGATGAGATCATGACACCGAGATTGGATATGGAGGATCTGGAGATAAAGACCAGCTTTCGTAATGTCATAGATTTTATTATCAAATCAGGTTACTCACGAATTCCGGTGTATGCAGATTCGGAAGATAATATCAAAGGTATCCTTTATATAAAAGACTTGCTTCCTTATATTGATAAACCGGATACATTCCGTTGGCAAAGCCTGATCCGTCCGGCTTACTTTGTTCCTGAAACCAAAAAGATCGACGACCTGCTGGAAGAATTCCGTACGAATAAGATCCATATGGCAATCGTTGTGGATGAGTTTGGTGGTACGTCCGGTATTGTGACGATGGAAGATATTCTGGAGGAAATTGTCGGAGAAATATCGGATGAATACGATGATGATGAAAAGCAGTTTGTCCGTTTGGCGGATGGAAGCCTGATCTTCGAAGCTAAGATATTATTAACCGATTTCTTTCGTGTGATCAATGTCGATCCGACGGAATTTGGAAAACTGACCGAAGATGTAGAAACATTAGCCGGACTTTTACTGGAAATAAAGGGTGACTTTCCACGTCGCAGGGAGATCCTGGATTATGGAAAGTATCGTTTCCAGGTACTGGAAATGGACAACAGAAGAATCCTGAAAGTAAAATTTAACTGTATTACGGATACAGTGAAAAAAGGGGAGGACTGATGAAGCGAGTACTGTCCGTTGCGCTTTTCCTGTATCTCCTGATTGGTTCGTCTTGTACGGATTATACGCCGAAACCACGTGGTTATTTTCGTATCGAACCACCTGCGGCGCGTTATCAGGTTTTGTCGTTGGACAGTTTGCCTTATTCTTTTAATGTATCCCAACTGGCTACTGTCGAGTTGCCGGAAGCCGGAAGTCCGGAAGGATGGATTAATTTATCTTATCCATCTCTGGGAGTAAAGATTTATTGCAGTTATTTGCCGGTAACACCGGCTACTTTACCGGTCGCCGCGAGTGAATCCCGTTCGCTGGTTTCCCGTCAGATAAAAACGGCGAATGAGGTAAAGGTGCAGGAATATAGTAATTCGGAAGAACGGGTTTACGGCTCTCTGTTTCTGTTGGGTGGAGAAGCTGCTTCTCCTGTTCAGTTCATGCTGACCGACAGTATTTCAAATTTCTTTCGTGGTGCTTTGTATTATGATTGCGTGCCGAATGCCGATTCGCTGGCTCCCGTAACAGATTATCTGCGGAAAGATATTATAGAGTTGATACAATCTTTTAGCTGGAAAAAATAATGCCTCTCCTGTTCAAACATACAGAACCGTTATTGGGTGTGTGGAAGATCGAAGAAAGTTCGGATGAATTGCTCGCTATGCTGGGATTACAATCTGAATACCTCCCTTTTCTGCAAGGGATAAAAACGGAAAAACGTCGTCAGGAATGGCTGGCGTCACGTGTTCTTCTGAAAGAGTTGATAGGAGAGGAGTTGCTGATCGCTTATCATGACGATGGTGCTCCTTACTTGCCCGGTTCGTCTCTTTCCCTGAGTATTTCCCATACAAACGGTTATGCGGCAGTGCTGTTGCAGGATCAGGAGACTGCCGGCATAGATATTGAATATCATTCCAATCGTGTGTTGAAGATCCGTAGCCGTTTTATGTCTCCGGAAGAAGATGCATCCGTTTGTCCTGACCATGTGGTGGAACATCTGCTCATTCACTGGTGTGTCAAAGAAGCCTTATTTAAGATGATCCGCCAGCAGGATGTCGACTTTATTAAACATCTGCATGTCGAACCTTTTACTTATGCAAACTCGGGGCAAATCCGTGCTTACGAAACCCGGACGCCGGAAACCTTGTCTTATACTTTAAACTATGAAGTGTTTCCAGCCTTTGTGCTGGTCTACAGTGTCTTATCGTAAATGCGATTGTATCTCCCCTTTGACTGTGTTATGTCATTTAAGATGCAATGTTTTGCCATAGGCGTGGCAAACTTTTGCCAATAGGATGGCAGGGCTCTGTCAATAGGATGGCAAAGCTTACAGTTGCCTAAGAAACTTAAACATAATATCTGTTATCTTGTTTTAATTTATAGAGTCTTTACTTTATCAGATAATGTTTTAATAAGATATGGGGCGGAAAAAGAAAATAGTAAAATATATTTTCCCGGCAATCGGATTGCTGGCTGTGCTTCTTACGATCCTGAACCTCTATCTGAGCAATCGCCTGGAGAGATATCTGAAAGTAGAACTGAGTCAGCGAACAGCTGAAGCTACAGATGGTTTTTACAATCTGATATTCGATGACCTGTCTATCGGTTTCGTGAAAGGAGAACTAAAGATTGAAGGTGTCAGGTTGATGCCTGACTCGACTGTGTTTCAACAATGGAAAGCTATCGACAGCCTTCCCCGTACATATGTGAAGGCAGAGATCGGCGTGATAGACTTCAAAGGTGTGAACCTGACCTGGCGTTGGAGCTATAAAGAACTTCATTTTAACTCGTTCGAGATAAAAGATCCTCGGATAGAAGTGTTTGACTCTTATTACTCGGGGCGTATGGAGAAAAAGATACGGCATGCTGAAACGAAATCTTTATATGAAGTGATCTCCCCTTATATTAATGTCTTAAGTGTAAGGACACTGAACCTGTCTGATGCCAGCGTTTTTTATACTGTCGAGAATCCTGTCACACCGATTGTTTACGGGCTGGACGATGTCAGTTTCCGTGCATACGGTTTTTTACTGGATAAAAATTCATCACAGAGTGGTAAGTTACTTTACTGTGATAACTTCGAGTTTGTCACGAACCAACCGCAGACTCTGCTAGCTAACAACGACTTTCTTCTCCGGACTGACAGCATAAAACTCAGCACGCAGGACTCGATTATTTATATAGAGAAGATACGTTTGATCCCACAGGATAGTTTGTGGACGGAAAATAAGCAACGCCCGGACAGTTATGTCGATGCACAGGTCAAAACCGTAGAGGTCAACGGTGTTCATTTTAAACGGGAGGAAGCGCTGAATTATCTGACGGCGCGTTCGTTTGAAATATCTTCATCGGATATTCAAATCTTTAACCTGGCTGGCAATGATTCGGAGGTTAATAAACCGGTTGACGGTGCAGCGAAGATCGATACCGATTCCCTGGTACAGGCCTTGTCGCTTTATGATATTATTTCACCGGTGCTTCATAGCGTTTCAATAAAAACAATAGGGATCGATGCCGCGAAAGTAACCTATTCGCAAGCAGTGAAAGATTCGGTGGAAGTCTATAAACTGGATAATTTTAATTTCCAGGCAACCGGTTTTCTGATCGATTCGCTTGCCGAAGAGAAACACGGATTGTGGTATTCTCAAAACTTTGCTTTTGAAGCAACCGGTATCAGTGGAAATATGACGGCACGCAATCATCGTTTCGATGTCGAACGTATGGCGTTGGATACAGAGTCCGGAGATTTCAGTATCGAGAAAATTCGTTTGAAACCGATATCGGTCAACTCCCGGAAAGATTATATGTCCGGCAGTATTGACACATTGGCTATGAAAGGTTTACTTTATGACAAAGGGATCAGTGCCGACCTGTTCAAGATAGACCGTCCGGTAATTTATTATTATAAATCACCGTCTTATGCGAAAAAGAATAAAGAAGTGAAAGCGCCGGTCGATCCGAGGGCAGATGTTGAAAGTATCCTGAATCCTTTATTGCAATATTTGTCTATCAAGCGGATCGATCTGAATCATGCCTATGTTACGTTGAATGACCGGAGTGTTCCTGATCCGGTTGTCTACAAATTGAAAGATTTTAATTTTTATGCAACCCGTTTTCTGGTGAATGACAGTACAAACCGGAGCGGCAGCCTATTCTTTGCCTGCGATCATTTCGGTTTTAATTTCAGCGATTTCGATAATTATTTACCGGGTAAAGCCTATCGCCTGGCTGTGCGGAAAGGAAATTTCTCAACATCAAAAGGTGTATTGAGTTTGCAGGACGTGAAACTGCTTCCACAGGATTCTTTATGGCTGTTGGGGGCGGATTCATATATTAGTGTAGAAACTCCGATGGTCTATGCTACAGGATTGAGCCATTTGCCTCAAAAGTTGCTTCAACATCTGGATGCAGCCTCCCTACATGTCGAATCGCCTGATATACGAATGTTGAAAAAGGATGGTAGTTTATTGCATCTCACACTCCATGATTTGGAAATTGGTAAGATTGCCTGGGATAGCTTGCATTTTTCTGTCGGTTCGATAGATCTGTCTGAACCAGTTATCCGCTATCAGGCCGGAAACTCACCTGATACGATAAAGGTAAAAAAGAAATCTCCCCTGATCATATCGAATGATATCTATGAAGCAGTCAACCGTTTCACTCCTGATCTTTCACTGGGGAAACTGAATATTTCCAATGCTGTATGGGATCATGATACCGCAAGCCTGTTTTTGGAAGGATTGCATCTCAATACAAAGGACCGGATATTTGGATTGAAAACCGTCCGCTTCGATACCCGGGATCTGGCATTCCCGTTGGATAATGGTTTTTATACGTTGAAGATAGGAAAGGTTAATCTGGATAATACCGATCTGAACTTGGAAAATATCCATCTGGTTTCTACCTATCCGAAGATGGAATTTGCTTATCGCCAGCCTAAGCATCAGGATTGGTTCGATATTAAAGTCGGTAAACTGGGATTATCGGGAATTGATTTACCTGCTTACTTTTCGGAACAGATAGTCCGGATAAAAGAGGTGCAGATCGACGATGCAGAACTTCAAAACTTCAAGAATCAGCAGATTGCTGTTCCCCGCCATATTGTACCGATGATCTATTCCGGTTTGCAGAAGGCTCCGGTGAAAGTGGCTATCGACAGTCTTGGTGTGAATAACCTAACCGTTGTCTACGAAGAATTATCGAAAAAAGGGATACAACCGGGTAAACTCTTTTTCACGGAAATGAACGGTAAATTTTCAGGTTTTACCAATATAGCCTCCCGGTCGGATCAATATATCCGTCTGGATGCGAACGGCAAATTGATGGGCAAAGGCTATTTTACCGCTACCTGGATGCTTCCGGTCGATTCCCTGAATGACCGTTTCCTTCTGGATGCACATCTGGCAGACTTTGACCTGACTGCGCTGAACGAATTGATCACTCCCCTGGCTTTTGCTAAGGTAGAGAGCGGCAGGCTGACTGACTTCACATTCAGTACGGAAGCTTCAACAAAAGGAGCGACAGTCGAGATGTTATTCCTTTACAGAGATTTGAAAGCAGAGATAATGAAGGAAAAAAACGGTGAAGTGATCGATAATAAATTTCTCTCCCGCCTGGCCAATCTGGTACTGAAACATGATAATCCTGATCATCCTGAGCAGGGTACGCACCGGCCTCGTTATTCCCAATTAAGCATAGAGCGTGATCCATACCATTCTACATTCAATTATTTATGGCAGATCCTTCGTCCGGCACTGACAGAATCGGTGGGTGTCTCTAAAAAGGCACAGGATGTGGCCAAGGGAGTGACTGGATTTTTTACAAAAGTGAAGAACTTTTTCCATCCTAAAAAGAAGAACCGGCAAGAGGTAAAAGTTTCCGGACAAAATGAACCAGACAGTGAACTAATCCCGGACTGAACTGTTTTAACAATATAGGGTGTTGTATTGAAGATAAAAAATAGAATTATGGAATATGATATTATTCACTATCCTGAAAAGTTGCGCTTTGAATTAAAGCAGGATGGTTTAACTGCCTTTGTGCAGTACAGGCTTGTTGGCAATAATCTGGATATTATCCACACGATAGTGCCGGAGCCTCTCGAAGGTCAGGGGATAGCCGCCTCTTTGGTGAAAGCGGCTTTCGACTATGCGTTAGAAAATCAGTTGAAACCTCGGGCTGTCTGCTCTTATGCAGTCGCCTGGCTTAAAAGACATCAGGAATATGCAAGATAATCAGTTTGAAAATGAAGATTATCCTTTGATAGTCACCCCCAGTAGATGGGCTAGTTCGAGTGCTTGTAAAGATGTGACGGTAGCTCCGCGTAACTCACAACCGACTATGGGACTTATTCGGATGCCGGATATGTCGCAGTTGCTGAAGTCGGTACCTTTTAAGGGCGTACGGTAAAATTCCGCTTCTTTGAGATCACTGGCATTGAAGTTTACACTGGCAAACTGGCAATTTTCAAGAGAACTGTTCCGAAGATCACACTGATCGAAGCTGACGTATTTCAGTTTGCTCATGGTAAGATTCAGATATTCGGCTTTACAGTTGGTGAAAACCGTATGATTTAAAGCTGATTCGGAAAAATTAGTACCGATCAGTTTGCATTCGATAAATTCGATCCGGTGAAAACCTGAGCCGGAGAAATTGACATTTGATAAGTCGCAGTTTCTGAAGATAATATCACTGAACTGCGACTTTTTTATGCTGCAACCGATCAGCAGGCAGTTGGTGAACAGGCAGGATTGCATGCTGATATTTTCCGTTTTAACTTCGAATAGCCTTTGATTCCTGAAAGAATATTCTGTCACGTCTTCTCCTGCCAGCAGGAGTGTTTCGTCAAGTGAACCGTCTTCTTTTAATATTTTAGTTATGCGAGGGGAGGTTATCTTCATTTTATTTTATTTTTATAAGCGGGTAAAGATAGCTATTTTGATCCGTATTTCACGTTGCTTGTATCGATATCGTTTTATCCCTTGCCGGAATAATATTATTCCGGTAGCATAATAATTGCTTTATTTGTATTCGAATCATTCCTGTCGGATGATTTTATTAAATAATACAGTTTATGGAAGATAAAAAGAATGGATACAAAAGCAAGCGATATGATTTTCCTACCAAGCGTTATTGCCAGACGCTGGATTTGAAAGACGATCCGGAATTGATCGAAGAATATAAGAAAAGACATGGACAAGCATGTCACTGGCCTGAAATAGGCGAAGGGATCAAGAGCGTCGGGATATTGGAAATGGAAATTTATCTGTGCGGGAACCGATTGTTCATGATCGTGGAGACTCCGGCTGATTTTGATTGGGATACAGCTTTCGCTCGTTTGGCGGGTTTACCGCGACAGGCTGAATGGGAAGAATATATGTCGGTTTTCCAACAAGCTGATCCGAATGCCAGTTCTGCCGAAAAATGGCAGTTGATGGAACGTATTTTCCATTTGTACGAATAACTTATAATTTACTTTTATACATGACAGGAGTCAGCCCCGTGTATCTTTTGAAAAGCCGGTTGAAATAAGATACGTTCTCGAAAGAAAGTGTATAAGCTATGTCTTTGACCGGACGATTGTCGGTGATAATCAACAACTGGGCTTTTTCTATTTTCTTTTGGTTGATGTACTGTACCGGAGTGACGTGTATTTCCTCTTTGAAAAGCCGGATGAAATGGTCTTTAGAGAGGCAACAAATCTCGGTCAGTTCATCGATGGTTATGTTCTTGTCGATGTTTTTACGGATATACCGGATCGTTTTTCGTATCCGGTTATCGGTAATCTCATATTTGTGTGTCGCCTCTTTCATAAAACGTGACAATAGTTGAAGCAAAATTCCCTGTGTTTCCATCATGGTATAGGTCGGGTTTTTAGTGTGAAGCAGGATGTTTTGCATCAGGGTGGAAGAATTGTCGTAGTTGGAAGGATCGTATTCTTTCAGGTTTCTTCCGGGATTGATGTCGGCCAGTTGTTCCACCAGTTGACTGTCCAGCGGGGTCGCATCCACTTCCACCGGAAAAATATAATCTTCCAGGATACGTTGGTTGGATAGCGGGTTCTCATAAATATGTATATAATATAATGTATAGAAATCGTCGCATTCATAACTATGCAGCGTGAATGGAGGAATCAGGTAAAGATGTCCGGGGGTAAGAGACTGGACCTGATCCTGTAAATGCAGTTTGGCTATGCCTTGCCTGACCAGATAAATGCGGGCGAACGGACTGTTTACATTTTTGTAATTCCAGTCGGCACGGTGAACCGCATATCCGATATTCAGCAGGATCAGGTCTGTATTCTCTTTTTCCTTCATCTTCCTTTGACTATAATCCGGTTAGTCCAGTAACTTGCCGGGGATAACGATTTTGTTTTCTTTTTGTGTCCGGAAGATAATAAATTCGATATCTTTCGACTTATCGATCTTCTGAAGAGCATCCTGCATTTCTTTCAGGTTGTTGACGGTGATAGTTCCTATTTTCAGGATCACGTCATTCGGACGGATATAATCCCGTAGTTTACCGCCTAGAGCATTGACCGATACTACATATACTCCCCGTTCTGAGTCCATTCCTGTTGCCGACCGTTCACCGAGCGTTTGCAGGCTTTTGATCGTTGCCCCGCTCCAGTTGATTACTTCGTCGTCTGCATGAGTGGCGATGATGATGGGAGTAGGCATTTTGGGAGTATGTGCGATCGCTTTCAAACGAGGAGAGACCACTCCGAACTGGTCCATAACAAAATTGCGGAAGCCACCTTTGGTTATGGCTTCGGAATCATCGGCAACGGTAAAATCTCCTTCTGATGGATTACTGAATTGTACGGAAGTCACAATGGAGTGTTCATCCGTTTTGTTTTTTCGGGCGGTGGTACAGGAGAGGCTATCAGTGAAAATATTATAGTCTACCATCAATCCCCATTCCCGTACACCGATCGGTTTGTATTCTGTCATGACGATATTGCGTGTAAAGACATCGCCGCTGTTTATAAACCAGACATGCGGATGGAAAGAGTTATTGACCATGATGTTGTTTTCTACTACACGGTAAAAACCTTCCCGTAGCTTGATTCCTCCGTTGAGGCATAGGTTGTTATATATGTGGTAATTACTGGAACCGTCGTCTAGATCGATATCCCAACCCCTGTCACAGCGGAAACGGTTATTTCTGATTACGGTCGTCCGGACAGCATCCGCCAGAATAAGGGCCGGGTCTTTGGCTACGATGGATTCCATTGTTTTGTAGCTTGGATGCCAGTAACGGTCACGTCCCCAGGAATTGAAAGAACCATGGTCGCCGGTTTCTTTCACCGTATCGAAAATATCGTTAAATTCCAGGATATGTCCACCCCATGTCCCCTCGCTGATATTGATTCCGGCGCGGGGGGTGTCGTAGATACTGTTGTGGCTGACGGTGATAGCTTGCGACATGGATAGTTCAACTCCGGTGATCTGTTTTTCAAACAGGCCGATCGAGTGGATCAGGTTATCGTATACCAGGCATTGAGCCGGATAGTCATTGCTTTTGGGGCCTTTGGTATGATCCAGTTGTTCGTATGGAATAAATTCTCCGTATTCAAAACTCGGTGAACGGACCGCATCCGGATCACCGACAAAACAAATGGCACTGGCACCGATCCGGGTGAGATGAGAACCGGATACTTCTGAATGACGGTTATAATTGGAAAAGAAAATAGCATTTCCTCCCAGGTTATGCAAGTAACAGTTGCGTAATGCACAATACTCGGTTCCTTCAAAGAATACGGCAGCTCCCCGGTAGACCGTCCAGTCCGAGCGGAGCAGTTGTTCATACGGTTCCATGAACGTACGCAGTGTTTGTGTCAATTCCAAACCTTCCAGTGTGATATTCTTTACTGGGGTGGCTTCTGTTCCCCGAAATTCGATCAGGTGTTTGAGTTGAGGAGATTCGAAAAGTACTTTAGATACATTTTCGCCTTCCAATGGATAGTAATATAATGTATGTTCACCGGCAGCATAATACCATTCGCCCGGAGCATCGAGTTCTTCAAATATATTTTCCACCATCCGGTTATCCGGGTGAAGACCGGACTGGCGGTTATTTTGCCAGCCTCCTTCCATCTCTAATTCTCCTTTCTTATTTTTCCCAGTAATGCAGTAATGGAAGTCACCCCAGTCATGATTGTGCATGGCGTGCAGATATCCTCCAGTGGGATTTTTCCATTTTTTGACCCGTTCGGGAGCGGTAGCCTGAGCTGATGTTCCATTGAAACGGACTGCTTTTTCATCGAAGTTCGGGTAACGGGCCATGTGGCGGAGCTGGCCGTCTGCAACCAGCATATCCATTACGGGGTTACCATCTATTTTGGCTTTCATAATTCCTTTTTTATAAGGTTCCCATTTTAGGGTTAAAGGGATACCTGAAGAGAGGATTACTTTTTCTCCCGGGTAGGCTTTTACGGAGAGTTGCCGGCTGTCGTTTCCATCCTGCGGGGTGAATACGACCGGTTTGTCAAGAATATATTTCCCTTCCCGGATATAAATGACCACGTCTCCTTTTTCCGTCCGAGCCTTTTCCAAAGCGGCAGGGATACTGTTCAACGGATTCCTTAAACTTCCGTCGCCTGTGTCTTTGCCTGTCTCGGCAACGTAAAATTCAGATTGTGCCGATATCGGTAATGTTATAAGGGTCAGTAATATTACCGGCAGAGCATTTAGTACTTTACTCATCATTGTTACTTATTAGATTTAAATTGTTATGTAAGTGTGTTCTATCTCTTTTGTTTAACGTTTGCAAGATAGAGTTTTTTTATGGAAAATAACTATACTATTCCGGGTATGAATGATAAAATGTCGAAATCGTGTTATTCCTTCTCTTTTTTGTATCACTCATTTCATATTAATAATAGTTCTTTTGTATATCTAATTTAATCTGTTAATCTTATGGGCAAGCACACTTCTTTTCTATTCATTGCATTATCCTTACTTATGTCATGCAAGCAGGCCGGTACACCGGCAAAGGATGTTCTTTCGGTAGCCTCTCCGAAGGGGACGGCTGTGTTTCAGGATAACTGGGAAAATATGGGTGAGAATTACCAGTTTCCTACATGGTTTTCGGATGCAAAGTTCGGTATATTTATCCATTGGGGTGTTTATGCAGTTCCGGCCTATGTAAATGAATGGTATCCGAGAAATATGTATCAGAAAGATTCTAAGGAATATAAGCACCATATTGAAAAATACGGCGATCATGTAAAGTTCGGTTATAAAGACTTTATACCGATGTTCGGGGCGGAGAAGTTTAATGCGGATGAATGGGTGTCGTTGTTCAAGGCTGCCGGTGCAAAATATGTGGTACCTGTTGCGGAGCATCATGACGGTTTTGCTATGTATGACAGCGATCTGAATCCGTGGAATGCCGTAAAGATGGGACCAAAGAAAGATATTATCGGTTTGTTGAAGAAAGCGACCGAGAAGAAAGGACTTGTTTTCGGCCTGTCGAGCCACCGGCTGGAAAACTCCTGGTTTTACAATGGAGGAATGGAGTTTCCTTCGGATGTGCAGGATAAGTCGGTCTCTCTATATGGCCGTCGACTGGAACAGGAGAAATATACGGATGAGGTCGGTCTGGACTTCTTGGCACATACTCATGAACTGATAGATAAGTATCAGCCTCAGTTGATCTGGTTTGACTGGACAGTGAATAATCCGGTTATACGTCCTTACTTCAACAAGTTTATGGCTTACTATTATAATAATTCGATAGATTGGGGAAGAGGTGTTGTGGTAAATACCAAGCATGGTTACCCGACAAATATCCAGGTTGGCGACGTAGAGCGTGGTAAATTGGATAAGATGCGTAAATATCCCTGGCAAACAGATACTTCCGTCGGTAAACATTCGTGGTGTTATACCGATGGTGAAGAGAATAAAACCCCGGAACAGATTGTACACGACCTGATCGATATTGTCAGTAAAAACGGTAACCTGTTACTGAATATCGGTCCCCGTGCGGACGGAACGATTACGGAAGAACAAAAATCAGTGTTGCTTTCTATCGGTGATTGGCTGAAAGTGAACGGAGAAGCGATCTACGGAACTCGTTGCTGGATAAAATCAGGAGAAGGAGATATTGCCGGTACTGCCGGTACCTTCACGGATAATGAAGCGACCGCTTATACCGCCCGTGATATGCGTTTTACAACCAAAGGAAACGATCTTTATGCGATTGTTCTGAATTGGGATAAGGCCGGTGTTTTAATAAAATCGCTGGATAAGACTACTGTTGCCGATGCAAAGATACTGGATGTGAAGTTGTTGGGATCCGATGCGAAGATCAGCTGGAAGCAGACCGACCAAGGTTTGAAACTATCTGTTCCGGCAGAGAAGCCGTGTGAATATGCTTATGCTTTTAAGATCAGTTTCGATAAGAAAGCAGGAAGCCATCTGGAATCGGAGATGATCGACATCCCGTTTAAGCACGGGGATGAATGATCTACATGGAAGCAACCTGTTGTTTGGATAAAATAGGGCTGTAAGCCAGATAATACTGATTATTAGCGTAGATAAAAAGTAGGGAACCGCCTTTAATCGTGTTGATAATAGGTTTGCTTACAGCCTGTGGCAATGCCGGGCAACCGAAGCTGCGTCCCAGGCGACCGGATGAAGCTATGACAGAGGGGTTGGAGTAAGCTGCTCCGTGGATCACGATCGCCCGTTCTTTTGCGCGGTCGTTGATCCCTTTTTCCAGTCCGTTAAGGACAAGCGAATAACCGTTTTTACCCTGATAGGTATTTTCTGTCAGAAAGAATCCCAATGAACTTTTGAGAGAACCGTTCTCGTTGGAGAAAGAGGTGGCGTAATTTCCTCCGCTATTCTTTCCGTGTGACACAAGTGAAGAGAATAACAGTTTTTTATGTCTCATATCGAATACGTAAAAACGTTCTTCGGTGGAAGGCTTGCTGAAATCGACCAGTGTCAGTATCTCTTTAGACTTTTCTTCGATTTTATTATATCCGGCGATTGCCTGTTCGAATGCCGTGAAGTTTACGATCCCTTCCAGTCGCATCTCCTGGTATAATTGCCGACAGCTTGAAATTTCATACATGACAGGTTCTGAACTTCTCATTTGGGAGAAATTCACAGGTATGAACAGGAGGAGCAGGTAGATGAAAATTTTGTGCATGTCTGTGTGAATCAGACTGCAAAGTTAGAATTTTTAATCGAAAACAAAAACGAGTGCCTCATAAACCGGTGCCCAGTCATAAATAAATTTAGCATGCGAAGTGGCGTTCCGGACACACATGTGGGAGCGGGGAGTCGTGCCTAGCGATGGGCTGTATTCGATAAATGTTTTACGTGGGGCATTGACCGGTACGCCGTGGATATACCCTCCGTTAGTGAAGCGACTGGCATAAGGCGCAAATCCTCCGGTTTCTGTTGTCCCGTCCACCAAATAGATCATACGGGGTTTTTTTTCCTGGACGAGATATACGCCGGGAGGTGTTTCCTGGGCATAAGGTGGTCTGTGTAACCCGGTAGTTGCAGGATTCATACTTCTAACCAGCCATTTATCGCCATCCTGTTCCAATGTCGCAATGTTTTGATTCTTTGTATCGACGAAGATAGCTTTTCTGAATGCGATCGTGTCGGGAATGGTCTTAATATATTTTTTAGGGATCATCCATTCCTTTCCGGTATGTACGGAAGTCACTTTCGTAAAATTCGTGTAATCTTCCAGATGTTTAACCAGGGCACCGTCTCTGCCGTAGAGTTCAGGAACGGAGGTATCTGTCGTCAGGTAAAGAGGGATTCCCTGGAAACGTTCGACACCTAAAGAATCCGCAATGCGCCGATATGAATCCCTGTGGTAGTTTTTTACCAACGGAGCTTCTCCGTTTTTGTTCCTGTAATTCTGCAGGACTGACCAGGTCGCCGGTTTCTTCTGGATAGATTCCAGCCAGGAGAGGCGTTCTTTTATTTTATCCCACTGGAATTCCCGTGTCGTGTCTTTATAAGGATATGTGTCGGCCAAGGTATGCTGGTCATAGAGCAGTTCTTTTTCTATGATGATCTCTTTGGGAACCGTATCGATTACCTCTGCCGCTTCTATAGCTATAGAGTCGGGAAGAGCTTCTCCGCCGGAGACCGCCCTGTCCGTTTTAGTCGTACAGTAACTAAGCAGAATAAGACAGAATACCGGAAATATAACAGCTCTTTTCATCCCATTTATCTTTTTTGTGAATATACGGTTTTTTATCGGAATAACCGCAAGTACCGGCAGAAAAAGAGGTTACTCCGGATGGAATAACCTCTCTGCTTTTTACTCTGTGAAACGGTGAGTGATCCATTCTCACTTAATCATATTTAATAACGCTGACCGGACAGCTTTCAGCAGCTTCTTTGATCCCTTCTTCGAAATCGTTGAAGTTCACCCCTTCATTTACGTGGGAACGGTCAGTTACATGAAAAACTTCCGGACATATACCTTCGCAAGTACCACAAGCGATACAATCTTCTTCTATCCAAACACTTTTAATAGCCATAGTTTATACATTTAAGATGATTATATCCTAATAACAGATATGGTAAAGAAAATGTTGATATGTCCGGCAGAAAGACACTTGTCCAATTAAAACTAATTTAACGCATTAAGCCGTTTGATTTAAAATTATTTTATTACGTTTACAGCATAGATAAAATCATTGATTAACCATTCATAAACTAAAAACAACATGGATAACGCTATCTTTAGATTTCCTAAGCCAATTAATGAGCCGGTAAAATCGTATGCACCCGGATCAAGTGAAAAA
Source organism: Parabacteroides sp. AF14-59 (assembly GCF_003479515.1). Lineage (NCBI taxonomy): Bacteria > Pseudomonadati > Bacteroidota > Bacteroidia > Bacteroidales > Tannerellaceae > Parabacteroides > Parabacteroides sp. AF14-59. The sequence goes on from NZ_QUHH01000003.1 coordinate 268,472, forward strand.
GCAGCCCTGAAAAAAACATTAGCACAACTGTCGAATGAAGAATGGGATATTCCATTGATCATCGGAGGGAAAGAAGTTCGTACGGGTAACACCGGTAAAGTGGTTATGCCACATGATCATCACCATGTATTGGCTACTTACCATAAAGCAGGTGAGAAAGAGGTACAAATGGCTATCGATGCCGCTATGAAAGCGCATAAAGACTGGTCGGAACTGCCCTGGGTAGAACGTGCGTCCGTTATGTTGAGGGTGGCGGAACTCTTTGCCACAAAATATCGTTATCTGTTGAATGCTTCCGTCATGCTGGGCCAGAGCAAGAATCCGTTCCAGGCAGAGATCGATGCTCCTTGTGAGTTGATCGACTTCCTGCGCTTCAGTACATTCTATGCCAGCCAGGTGTATGCAGACCAGCCTTATTCGGAAACAGGTATCCTGAACCGGATGGAATATCGTGCACTGGAAGGTTTCGTGTTCTCGTTGACACCATTCAACTTTACCTCTATCGCCAGTAACCTGAATATGGGACCGGCTATGATGGGTAATGTTGCTGTATGGAAACCGTCTACGACAGCTATCCATTCGAATTACCTGCTGATGAAAGTCTTCCAGGAAGCCGGATTACCGGATGGTGTTGTCAACTTTATCCCTGGCCAGGGCAGTGTGATCGGTAAGGTGGTAACAGGTAGCCGCGATCTGGCAGGTTTCCATTTCACCGGTTCGACAGCTACATTCAATACCTTATGGCGTCAGATGGGTGAGAACCTCGGTCATTATAAATCTTATCCGAAGATTGTCGGTGAAACAGGTGGAAAGAATTTTATTTTTGTTCATCCTTCAGCTCCGTCTTCGGACGTAGCAACGGCTATCGTTCGCGGTGCATTCGAATATCAGGGACAGAAATGTTCTGCCGGATCACGTGCCTATATACCTGCTTCCATGTGGAAAGATGTGAAAGACCAGGTTGGCGATATGTTGAAAGAGATCAAGATGGGAGATGTACAGGACTTCACGAACTTTATCAATGCCGTTATTGATGAGGCATCGTTCGATAATATCATGAGCTATATCAATTATGCGAAACAGTCGCCGGATGCAGAGATTGTCTTTGGAGGTAATGGCGATAAATCGGTCGGTTATTTTGTTGAACCGACAGTTATCAAGACGACCGATCCGATGTTCAAGAGTATGGTAGAAGAAATTTTTGGTCCGGTCATTACGATCTATGTCTATGACGATGATAAATATGAAGAAACACTCGAACTGTGTGACCGCACTTCTCCGTATGGCCTGACAGGTTCTATCTTTGCACGCGATCGGTATGCTATCGATACAGCTTTCAATAAGCTTCGTTATGCAGCCGGTAACTTCTATATCAACGATAAGCCGACAGGTGCCGTTATTGCCCAGCAACCGTTCGGTGGTTCAAGAGCTTCCGGTACGAACGATAAGGCAGGTGGTCCATTGAACCTGATCCGCTGGACGAATCCTCGTTGTATCAAAGAGGCTCTGGTTCCGCCTACTTCTTATGGTTATCCGTTCTTAGGAGAAAAATAACATATCAGATGACAATTGACAAGTGACAGTTGACAGGTAATGGTTAATGATATATTACCTGTTTATCTGTTATCTGTCAATTGTCATCTGTTAACTCTTAAAATCAAATGCTATGTTAGACTTTAATAATACAGAGATTGCGTTCTCATCCAAATCGCAGTCCGAATTGAAAAACGCTTACTTACTATTCAACACAATCAAATATCCGTGGTTGGTAAAATGCGCCAGCTTCGCCAGTAATATCGCTTTAAAAATTCATTTCCCTCTTGCATGGGCTGTGAAGCCTACGTTGTATAAACAGTTTGTTGGTGGTGAGACCTTGCAGGATTGTACGAGGGCAATCGACCATCTTCGCCGCTTCAATGTGCGTTCAACACTCGACTTCTCAGCCGAAGGAGAACAGACTCCCGAAGGTATACAGGCTACATTTGAAGAGACAATACGTTCGATCGATTTCGCAAAAGGAAACGATAACCTGGCGTATGCTGTATTCAAACCTTCTACTATTGTAACTGATGAACTGTTGGCCAAAGCATCCGAAAAACGAAGTGAACTGACCATCGAGGAGGTAAAGGCTTTCCGTGAATTCAAGGAACGTTTTATGGCATTTTGTCAGCGGGCCTATGAAAATGACGTCCGCCTGATCGTCGATGCCGAGGATTACTGTTTCCAGGATGCGTTGGATGAACTGACTGACGAAGCAATGCGGAAATATAATAAAAAACGGGCTATCGTATTTGCTACTTTACAGATGTACCGGCACGACCGCATGCCTTACCTGCGCCGTATCCTGGATGATGCCACGGAAAAAGGGTATATTGCCGGAGTCAAGTTTGTACGTGGAGCTTATATGGAAGCCGAACGTGCCCGTGCTGCAGCTTTAGGTTATCCTGATCCGATCTGTAAGGATAAAAAAGCGACGGATGAGAATTTTGATGCAGCCGTTCGTTTCACAATGGATCATCTGGATCATCTGGAAATGTTTATGGGGACACATAATGAGGAAAGTAATTATAAATTAGCAAAGCTGATAGATGAAAAAGGCCTTGAAAGGAACGATCCCCGTATCTTTTTTGCCCAGTTGCTGGGAATGAGTGATAATATCTCATTCAATCTGGCGCATGAAAAATATAACGTTACGAAATATGTGCCCTATGCTGCGGTAAGAGAGGTTCTGCCTTATCTGATTCGTCGGGCAGAAGAAAATACTTCAGTTGCCGGGCAGACCAGTCGTGAACTAAAGATGCTACAGTCAGAGTTGAATCGCCGTAAAAAAGTGAAACAATAATCAGCCATCATGATTCTGGTGGTGTTTATTTGTTAATTTTGCGAAGCTGTCTCAAAATAAAGAGACAGCTTTTTTAATATAATCAAAAACAAAAGATGAATAAACTAATTACTGCCGGCTTATTGCTGGCTTGTACGTTTTCTGTGACTGATGTCTGGGCACAGGAAAGTGATGAGTATGTATTTACTCCGGTAAAAGAATTGAAGATTACTCCCGTAAAGAACCAGAACCGTACAGGTACCTGTTGGTCTTTCTCGGCAATCGGTTTCCTGGAAGCTGAATTGTTACGTATGGGAAAAGGTGAATATGACTTGTCTGAAATGTTTGTTGTAAACCACTCTTATAAGGACAAGGCTGATAAGTTCGTCCATTTGCATGGTTGTCTGAATTTTGGTCAGGGTGGCTCTTCCGGTGATGTGCTGTATGCCGTTAAGCATTATGGTATCGTTCCTGAATCGGTCATGACCGGACTGCAGTATGGTGAAGATCAGCATGTGCATGGCGAGCTGGAAAGTCTGGCTCTCTCTTATGTAAATACTGTGATCAAAAATCCTAACGGGAAGTTGTCGCCTGCCTGGAAGAAAGGTTTTGACGGAATTATCGATTCTTATTTAGGTGAAATTCCGGAGAAGTTCACTTATAACGGAAAAGAATATACCCCGGAGAGTTTCAGAGAAGAACTGGGGCTGAATATGGACGACTATGTTTCTTTGACGTCTTATACGCATCATCCTTTTTATACGGAATTCTCTCTTGAACTGGAAGATAACTGGCGTTGGGAATCGGCATATAACTTGCCGTTGAATGAGTTGATGCAGGTCATAGATAATGCGATAAATACCGGTTATACGATTGTGTGGGGTTCTGATGTAAGTGAAAAAGGTTTTACCCGTAACGGAATTGCTGTCGCTGCCGATGTGGCTTCTATGGAGACATCCGGTTCGGATCAGGATAAATGGGTTGGCTTGAGCAAATCGGAAAAAGATGAGGAGATCAGGAAGATGATCGAAAAACCGGGATGTAAGGAATTAACCATCACTCAGGAAATGCGTCAGAAGGATTATGATAACTATCAGACTACTGATGATCACGGCATGTTGATCTACGGTATTGCCAAAGATCAGAATGGCAAAAAGTTCTATATGGTGAAGAACTCCTGGGGCACTGATAACAAATATAAAGGTATTTGGTATGTTTCTGAACCGTTTGTGGCTTACAAGACGATGGATATCGTCGTCCACAAAGCTGCACTTCCCAAAGCGATCAAGGTGAAATTAGGTATTGATTGATTGATTGATTGATTGATTGATTGATTGATTGATTGATTGATTCCTGGGTTAGAAAAAGGCGAAATCTTCAGAGAAAAAGCTTACGTTTTTTTGTCGAAAAGCTTACGTCTTTTTCAGAATGGGTAGGCAGTCACTCCGGAATGGGTAGGCAGCCATTTCAAATAAGTACTGCAGCGATTTTTCATGATTGCTGCAGCTACTGGGAATGACTGCAGCAGCTACCCGAAATGGCTTCTACAAGCGAGATCCATATAGTCACCTTTCAGCCTTCAGTCGCTTCACGGATTTGATTTACAGGATATTATCCTGAAGGGAGAATAAAGCGTGTCATTGAGGTAAAATCTATGGCTGTATCGTCCTGAGTTTAGGAATCAGATATATTTTTACCCAATATTTTTATCCTTCAGAATTAAGCTATGATTATCTGGGGTCGGAAGTTCCTGAAGGCTGAAACGTGCATAATAAATTTTCGTATGTAGCAGGTAAAATACGTGCCTGATGATTCAAAATTGATAAATTCTGAACCAAATTTTTACTTACTGGCTTTCAGACCCTTGATCACCGAAGATGTGAAACCGGACATTTCCATTTCATTCAACCCTTTGATCGTAATTCCTCCCGGAGTCGTTACTTTGTCTATCTCCATTTCCGGATTGCTTTTATTTTCCAGCAACAGGTCTGTAGCTCCTTTTACCGTATGAACAACGATCTCCTGTGCCTGCTTCGGATAGAAACCGAGTTCGACACCACCTTCGATTGCTGCACGGATATAACGAAGGGCAAAGGCAATGCCACTCGAGGCCAATGCCGTTCCGGCACCCATCAGGCGTTCTTCTACCAGCATGGCATTTCCCAGTTCGTTGAATATGTTGACAATCAAATCGCACTGTTCTTTCGTTGCATTATGTGCAGAGACAAAAGTCATGCTGCTCAATACTTCGATAGCAGTATTAGGCATGATACGGAACAGCGCCGGCGTCACCCAGTCCTCGTAACTGGTTTTCTTTGTAAGATATGTATTCAGTGTCTCGAAAGTGATTCCTGCGGCTACTGAAACGATGATCTGTTTGTCGGAATCGAGTACTCCCTTTATCTGGTCGATAATTTCTTCCACCCTCCAGGGTTTTACTGCAATGACAACGATGTCGGCTCCTTTTACGGCTTCGATATTGTCGGACAATACGACAAAATCAGGATTGGCCGCTTTGATTTTATCCAATGTGGCTTGCGACTGTGCCGTACAGGTTATGTCCGATGCTTTGAACATATGGCCTTTTGCCAGTCCACGGGCAATGGCGCCACCGATATTCCCGGCTCCGATAATAGTTATTTTCATGTCTCCGTTTATTTATAATTGTAAAATCATGAGTTGCAAAAGTATGGAAAAAAGGAATAAAACCCGTACTACGGCATATAAATTATTTATTATCTAACGCAGTTTGCGAAAACCCAGTGTTAATGCGGGTTTTGAAGGATTTGAGCTTTTTTCATTTAAACTCAAATATTGGATAATTTGATTAGAATTTACTTTGTGTTTTACAAATGTTTTACAGAATATGGCAACAATATCATGGGTGATTTTCAAACATCACAAAAAAGCGGACGAGACATTTAATCCCAAAATTAGAGTGACACACAACCGGACAACGTCGTATATGTCTACGAATATCTATACGCCGTTTGTCCGGTTTAAACGAGGTGCCTCAACTGGAACCATAACTAATGGCGAGGTTGAGGATAGTTTAAACGATAGGGTGAGTATGATCCGGAAGATTGTTAACACGAATCAAGAAGCTGTTGATTTGTGCGAGAATGCTGGAGAGCTTGTCGGGTATATAGATCGGTATATAAATAGGCAAAATTTGAATATAGACTTTATTGAGTTTGCTCGGGAATATATTCGCTCTATACCTAAAAAAGGGACACAGTGTGTACAGACAACGGGGATAAACATGCTCTGTCGTTATTTAATGGAAACAACAGGAAAGACCTTGTTTCCCATTAAATCACTTACATCAAAGTTCCTTATGAAATATGAAGCATGGTTGCGGACTGATAGAACATTTATTATAAATGGACGAACATTTAAATCCCCGGCTATGGAGAATACTGGGATTGTTAATTACATGGTGCCTATCCGCACTATATTTAATCGGGCTAAAGATACGTATAATGATTATGAATTTGATGATATTATAATAAAGGGTGATCCATTTAAGGTATATCACATACCTGAAGTTAAACGACCACCTAGAAGGGCGTTGTCAAAGGATATACTGCTTAAAGTATTTAATTATAATCCTCCTAAAGACTGGCGAAGCGATGCACTAGCATGCGACTTGTTTAAAATGTCATTCATGCTTGCGGGAATGAATGCTGTGGACTTTTATAATTGCACTACTTATAAAGATGGAAGGATAGAGTATTTTCGTACAAAAACAACAGACAGGAAGTCATCGGGCGATGCGTTTCTTTCAATTCGTGTTAGACCGGAAATTGAGCCTTTGATTGAGAAGTATAGGGATAAAACAGGAAAACGAGTGTTTAACTTCTATCAGAATCATAAAAATACTAAAGCTTTAAATCATGCAATATCTCGGGGACTCAAATACGTAAGGGATGCAACCGGTATACCGAAATTGCAATACTATTGTGCCCGTCATAGCTTCGCCACTATCGCCCGGACGAAATGCGGAAGGAGTCTCGATGACATTGCATTCTGTCTTACTCACTCATCTGGTCATGATATTACAGAGATTTATGTGGATCCGGATTATGGTTTGGTAGATGAGGTGATTGATATGGTTGTGGAATATGTGTTTAAAGAGTCTGAATAGTATTTTATATTTGTATCATAAACGGATTGTTATATGAGAAATAAAAAGAAAAAGCTAGATGGCAGCGTGGAAAAAGCGGCTGTAAGCTCCCTGTTTAAGCGGAATAGAGTCGTTTTTAAAGATGTCTCAGACGCTGAACGCCAGAGATTGCGTATAGGATGTATCCGTGATGTAGTAAGAGAGAGGAATAGGAGTAGACAAACACTGCTCCTGATCGGTATCGGATCAAAGGAATGATTCCTTTATCATCCGCATCACATCTTTATATGATTCCCGTACGTAATATCTGGGGGGCGTTACATTGCTGATCGATATAAACCCATTCCAACTTTTCTTTCAGTTCTGAAGAGGTTTCGTAGTCCTCTTTGCTGAAAACTTTTTGGTTTACCACCTGGAGGATCGTATCCACCCTGAATGCTCGGGTATTTCCCTTTATACTTGTAAATTCTATGAAATGTTTCATCTATTAGTTATTAATTGTATCTTGCAACCGTTTTAAAATGCTGTATGGTAAATAAAGAATATCGGACTTTTTGTAAAACTATGATTTCTTACAGTTGTCGAACTTTGGCTACTTCTGTAAGTTCGATTTTTTATGCGTTAGGGCTTATATTGATTTGCATTTATAAAATCATATTTTTCCTCTCCGCATATTTTGTGTTTTCATATTTTTCCAAAAGAGCTTAGTTTATTCTCCAGAAAGCTTTTTGATCTTGCTGTCTATAAACGGTAATTTATAATAATCTGGGAATAGATTTGCGACATTTTCAGGGGCACACAAAGCAGGCTGAATTTGTACTCCCTTTATAACTAGTTCTGACACATCTCTGATTGCCTCCCGGATTGTAGCTACTCTTTCCTTGTCATTGTTCGTAAAACATTTTTGTTCTAACGCATTTGCTTCGGCTTCTGCTAATGTCTTAATCTCTTTTTCTTGGTATTCTACCAGTTTTGCAATTGCATCATTCTGAAGTTGGGCTCTTCGTGCCATTTCTTCAGCTATTTTTACCTCCTTCCATTTTTTAGAAACTACAGCTGCTGACCAAGCAATTCCTGCAATAAGAGAAACGGCTATTGGGCTTCCTACAAAAAGGACGATCCAGAAAGATCCGTGGTCAAATTGTTTAATTTGTATTTTTCCACCTTCTGCCAGATTAACGGCAGCAGAGAAAGGCCCACTCAGTAATTTAGAAATAGTTTCTAATTCTCTAAAACCTTGTATGTTAGGTAATTTAATATTTACCGTTGATTGAATATCCTCTTCGCTTGGCTCTGGTATGAACTTTTGGAACCAATCGTATAATTGTGTTATTGTATATTTAAGATGATTTAGAGAACTAACAAGATAAGTATATGCTGTATGATCTGTGAAAGTTATAGTTGTACCCATGGAGTTAACAATGGGGGATAATGTTTTTCTTTGTTCCTCAGTAAAGAATTTGACTTTGTAAAGATCTAATATTGCAACTTTAGTTTTTACTAAGTTTTTTATATAGTATATTCCATTTCCATTATCTGTTGTAAAATCAAAAGCATTATTAGCTTTATCTATCGCTTCTTTTAATTCGATAAGTCTCATGTATGTGTTTATTTAGGTTAATACTAATGTTTATCTACTCCTGCTCATCATGCGAACTTTGTCAATAATCCTTATAATTATTAATATCTTCCAGTAGTAATAAATAATCGTCCCATTCCTTTTTTACAGTCGCAAACGAAGGATTATTTCCCGGAGTGAAACTATAACGTCTTTTTAACATATTATTAAATGGATACCAAACAGGTATTTGTGTTCTACAAACAGTTTTATACCCGTGGGTGTTTTCAGGAGTGTTGCCAGGATTCTGATGGAAATTACCATCTGTTTCGTTGTATTCAAAGGAATACGTTGTTAATTGATTTCCCATTTTTTTATTATTTAGGTTAATACTAGTGTTTGTCTACTCCTGTAGGTTTGGGTTTAATATTGAATAGAGAAGTCAAAAACTGACTGATTGGTGAAACCGCCTTGAGGAATTGTTCCTTGATAAAAGAAACAATATTCTCCAGGCTCGATGGCTTCTTTAAGTGTAACTTTGTATGTATAGTCGTTTATTATTTCAATATTAAACGGAATGGTGTATTTTTCATCAACACCAATACTAGTACCTGCGTAAACGTTAACCTTTCCTGTAACCAGTTCTCTTTTGTTCTTCTTTTTGTTCAATTTGACTAATGCAAATTCATTAGGTGATGTTGCTGAGGCAAACCACCAGTTTGATGCACCTATATTGAAAGAATCATTGTCTTTTTGTGCAAAATAAAACCAAAATTCAGGAGTGTCTGTTGTTATGACATTTGTCGATTCTGCATTATTCATAACAGACTTTATTTTAGAGCTAGCGATGCCATACGAAAAAGCAGATCCTAATGTATTGGTTTTAGTTCCAGAGAATACAGTAGGGAGGATTTTTGTAAACTGATCATTGTTGTTAATGTAAATCCCCGTTCTGTTATCCGTTATTTCTCCGTTAATTTTCTCCTGCTTTTTGTCTCCGTTCATTATTGACATAATTATGGCATCCCCTACGCCTTTGGATTTTAATTCTTTTAGAGCGTCGATACTTGTGTCAAAATCAACTTCAGATGTCTTGATCTTAGTCAGAATAACATCTTCTGAAAAACCTAACTCTATCATATCTAATATCGATTGATTCGTAAGCTTTTCGTTTTGAGCAGATGCAGTTATACTGATAAGAAAAGCAGTTAGAATGAGTAATAATGTCTTTTTCATGATTGTTTATTTTGTTTAGATTAATACTAGTGTTTATAATGTTTGATTAAAATCGCTTCATACATCCCAGAACTTCGAACACTTTTGAGATTTTAATCTTTTCGATGTCCTGCTCATCATAATCAATGGTGTTTATGGGGATGAGGCGATATTGCTCTGTTGTGTTACCTTTGCGGATCTTCTTAACCGTACGCATGTCGTTGGTTGTAACGATGGCGTATATTTCACCGAATGTTAGATAGCTTCGCCAGTCCTGCACTTCTTTGATAGCAATCATATCGCCGTGGTTTATGGCAGGCTCCATTGAGTGCCCGGTGATGTTGCACCACATAACCCCCTGTTTATTATAAGGCTCAAAGTCTATGTAATAGTTAGGGTTGACAGCCTGACTATTTAAGACAATATCAAATCCTCCTATAAAATCAACGTCGTAATAGGGGGAACCCTTATGTTCGTAATTTATGGATGGAGCACTAGAAACGGGCTTCAGCATCTCCCCTTTGCCAGTGATGAGCCAGTCGAGGTTGAGCTCAGGGAATTTATTAACAATTTTTAAAATTGTATCAGAGCCAATTGAACCTTTTACTTTATTAAAGTATCCACTTGATATTCCTGTATGTTTCTCAAAGTTGGTCTGCCCCATCTTTGCGTAGTCTCGTATTTCTTTTAGTCTGTCTTTAATATCCATATTTTATATATTTACGGAATATATTCAGTATATTTGTGCTCTGTTTAATTATTCACTCTTATAAATTCGCCATTATGATTGCGACGATAATAGGTTTTATACTTTTCTTTGGATTATGTTTCGGTATTGTATTAGTTGTTAGCTATATTATTGAGTGGCTTTTAGAACCTTAAACAAGGTGAATAAGTCGTTAGGCTTATCGTCCATTATTTTTGTTAGCTTCCATACATTATCGTGTATGTGCTTTTTTTCATCTTCAAGCAAATGCTCATAAAATCGAAATGATATTTCAGCTTCAATCAGGATTTTAGCAACCCTATTGGCTTTTTGTGATTCTCCTAAATCACTTACATAAGAAATTAATAAGTCAATATCAGTCATAAAACGCTTCCATTCTTGTCTTTCATAGCTGTTAATTGCCGCAAGGACCTCGACTTCAAATAGTCCGGCAATCATACTGTTGTATGATTCTTTTCTGAGTTTGTCAGCCTCTTTATTAAGCATTGATCTCACTTGAGTTTCAGAAAACCGTAATCCCATTATTTGAGAAGCAACCATTATAGTAGCGCATATCCCCATTAATCCAACAACGAATGACACCATCGATCCATTGTTGAAATCAATAGGGTCTATCCTTATAGCAGACAGGCATATTGCCCCTATAGCTAGGAAGATAGCTATACATGAAATCCCATTCCTTTTAATCCACTCAATCATACTCGGAGTTGTTAAATAAAGTTTTTATACGGAATATAATCCGCAAAATGCTTGTTGAAATGAATATATTCCGTAATCTTTGCATCGTGATACAACAATAACGGGTACAAAAATGGCTGTCACGTCTAAAAGCCGTAATTACATATCTTCAAAGGCAAAAGTAGTGACTTCCATTTGAATACCCAACATAAAGCCGATGTTTTTCGGCACAAACTATCAGATAGCGTGGCTGTCGTCTGAGAGAAAGAGATTTTAAAAGGCTTATTCGAGTAATTACCTGGCAGCCACATTAAGGTAATGATCGGATGAGCCTTTGTTTTTAACTAGTATAATATTAAACATCATGGAAGCAAGTAACAGTAATCCGGTGGCGACCCTACTTCAACAGGCGCTATCACTGGCTAAATCCTCCGTCGGTATTCCGGTAGTAGTTGATTATGATGCAATCACCCGGGCGGCGATAAAAGCAACTCGGGAAGAGAGAGAAAAGATTGCAGCCAATCCAAAGGTTTTGATAACCCAAAATGAAGCACATACACGCTATGGCAAGTCCGTAATTATAGCTCTTGTCCGTCGTGGATATCTACAACAATACAAGTTTGATCTTCGGGAGGCTTATGATGAGGATGGATGTCTTATCAAGAAAGCTAAGGGGGTAGTTTATTATCGAGTGATAGAAATAGAAAGGGCCCTCGAAGATGGAAACGTTTTGAAAGGTACAAGGAGAATTAAATCTTAAAAAGAAATGAATATGAATGATTTAAGCCAAAAAGCAATTTTATTCCTCCTGCTGATTGGGGCAGTTATCGCCTTTGCAATATCTGGGGCGGAGGATTGCAATCAAGAAACAATTGAAGTGATAGGGGCAATGCCTGATGAGGTTTACCAAGAGATTGTAAATGATCTTGGTCCTGGTTGTACCAATCAAGAAGTTGTTGCCGAATATAGAGATAACAGAATGTATTACGATTCAATAATAGCAGTAAAATGACAAAGAAAAATGTAATATCAGCGGATGTACGTGTCGGTCATTTAGTCAAGTATAAAAAAAAGGAATTAAAGGTGGTCTTGTCGGAGGCTGGATGTAGAGGATGTGTATTTCAGACGGAAGCCGGAGCCCGGTTTTGTGATCAGAGTTCTTCTTGTTTTGCTCATTTACGCCGGGATCGTAAGTCTGTAAAATTTACTTATAAGGAGGGTTAGGTATGAGCGAGGTGAGTAAGGTGCTGTTTGTAACTCCTGAACGTAAAATGCACAAGGAGAAATTTGTGATCAAGGGTTTCACCTGTCCGGTATGTAAAGGACAAAAACAATTTCACAACGAAGTTGCCCGAAATAAAATAGAATCTACAGATTGCACATTTTGTGGAGGGACTGGGAACCTGCAATGTGAAATACAATTGAATTGGATGCCCGATGAAATCAGTACCTGAAACAAAGCCCAATTGCCGGTATTGCATGTATAGCGGTGATGTCGTGAATTTTATCTGTGATTGTTCGATATTAGGCATACGCCGGGCTACTGGTATTAGGTGTTGCAAACATTTTGTTTCGAATGTTATGAAATACAATCAATATGCAGCAGAGCAACAGGAAAAGAAAGAATGTCATAATTCGTGATTTAACGGATGATGATCGGGCTGCTATTGATGTCGTAATCGCTGATACCGGTTTCCGGCAAGCCTCAAAAGCGATTATGAGAGCCGTACATTCTTTTGCACGATCATCTTTGACGATCCGAAATCAAGCAGTCCGGATCAAACAGTTAGAAGCGGAGAATCATGTATTATTACAGAATGCTCGCCTCATCATAGAAGCGAACAAGCAGTTAGAATCTATTTTGATCTCAAAAAAAGACAACGAAAAAACAAATGATGAAATCTGAAAATAAAACAGCAAAAAACATGATAAAATCAAAAAGTACAAAGTCTAAGAAGATTTCTATTTCCGTTTTGCAACAACTCTTAGATAAGATTTTCTCGGTGTATATTCGGATACAATCAGCGAATCAGCTTGGTTTTTCTCGGTGCATAACCTGCGGGGAAATGTTTTCGTGGATACGGATGCAAAATGGGCATTACATAGACCGTCGACATATTGCTACCCGTTACGATGAACGGAATTGTCATCCGCAATGTCCTCGGTGCAATATCGGACTACGTGGAAATCATGAAAAATACAAACGTGCCATTGTGACGAAATATGGCGTGAAGGTTTTGGAAGAATTGGAATCTGGCAAGCGATCAATAGTAAAATTGACTGTTGCTGACTATCAAGAGAAAATCGCTTATTACAAAGGCGAAGTTAAAAGAATTAGAAAGGAAAAAGGTTTATAATCAATAATTATGGTAGCAAAGAATATCAATAATGATACTATATCATTGAAGGAATACAATGAGCTGAAAAGTATTGTACTTGACATCAAGGAGATGGTTTCAAGGTTAGTCAATGAAGCTGGCAAGGAACTATTGACTCCTAAAGAAGTTTGTAAGATTCTGAAAATCGGCCGAAGTACTTACCAAAGATATGTAGATGCTGGAATTTTTGATCAGATCCAAATCGGTCATAATAACAGTCGTGTTTACGTAAATCGTTTGGAGATCGAAAGGCTGATCGATGAAGGGAGAATATAAATGATAGATTTAATAACTTTAGTCAAACCGGATTTGACTGAGAGAGAAATATCCTCTATCGTTGAAAGAAATAACTTACAAACTAATTCAAGCGATGGAGTTGTGTATTATGATAACATAAACACAAAAAATCTAGCTCAACAAAAAGGGGTATATATCCGAATTGAGACAAATCGGAAACTAAAGGTAGAAAGTAGCCTACACAAATATTTCAATGAAATATCCGGCAATGAAAGAAGCAATTACAATCTGTTTTCAATGTCGGAGGCTAAAAAATCTATAGACTATCTGTTGTCTGAAAAAGATATCGATATTGGAAATTTGAGAGTCTATAATTATGAGATAGGGCTGAATCTTGATGTTTCAAAGGATTGTCGATCATATTTGGATAAGATGAAAAGTATTGGAACTGCAGGAAGTGAGAAGTTGCTGTATGTTAATGCAAGGTATAAAGATGAGCGTATGAAAACTACAATATTTCATAAGCATACCAGAAAGTATTTTAAGGTGTATGATAAGGTATTTGAGTCGATGGATCGAAAAAGAAAGAATATACCTTGCCACCAAATTTTACGGATCGAGACGGTAAATAGAAGATTAGATAATTGTTTTGTCGCTGATTTTTTCAGTCCCGATAATTTGAAGAAGCTGATAGAGTCGTTTTTCAGAGATTGGCGAACGATCCAGTTTGAACAAGATATTATCACGCCTAAAGGTACGGGGCGGGCCAGGCAACATCTTTGTCTGGAAATAATGAATAAGGGTAAAGATGCGGTATTGATGCAAGCTAAAGAAAGGCATACGAACGGTTCTTTATCCGACTGGGAATACCGTAATATCCGAGAATTTGTCACTCATGACTGGGATACAGTAAAACGATCTATAGTCTTTATACAGAGTGAAGAAGAAAGGGAATTTCGGCAATTAATGAAGGTAAATCACACTCTCCTGAAAAATGATGATTTTATCAATTGATAAAAACGATTCAATTTGCTGTATATAAATCAGTTGTGGAAAATGAAGGGTATAAATGGATATAGGTGGGTAAATTTAACTTACCCGTTCGGTAACTATTATATTACCGTAAACACTTTGGTAGCTTGTCTTATATTTCCCAGTCGGGAAAGCCGGTATACTTTACCGGCTTAAAAGGAAATCAATAAATAATGAATATTCTATGAAAACAAAAAGCTTTAATGAAGTAATCGCTGATTATTTGAAACAGCGGGCAACAGAGGATGCACTATTCACTCCGAAGTTTACTAACTCAAAGAAGAGTGTTGATGAATGCTGTCAGTACATTTTAGGAGAGGCTCGTAAAAGAGGTAGAGAGGTAGTCATGACAGATGACGAAGTTTTTGGACTAGCTGTGCATTATTACGATGAAGAAAATATCGTAGTGAATAAATCTAACGGTCATAAGGCCAAAATTACTCAATCAAGTAAGCCGGCGAAAGTTATTGTTTCGCCAGTGGCAATACCGAAACGCGGAAAGATAAGAAATGAAGAAAATAAGTTACAATTATCTTTATTTGATTGAACTATGAAACCACGTAATAAACAACAAAGGCTGGTAGCTAGTCTAAGCAGTAAGTTGCCGAAACTTACCGACAAGCAACGTCAGTGGGCTATGAAAAACGCGGTTGAACATCCCGGTTTTCGGACAAAGAAAGGCATTATTTGCACAGATTGTGGTAATTCCTTTACAGACATGATGAAGTTCGAAGATGGAGAATTTGATATATGTCCGCACTGTGGAGCTTGTATAAAAATAGAAACTTCACGGAGAAAGACAGACCGGGAGATAGAGTACTTCTCTATTGTCACTACATGTAAAGGATGGCAAGTCATTCGCTTTTTCTACATAGAGAAAAATTGTAAAGCTGGAAAATCCGCTTACTATTACATTGACGAAGTTATACAGCAATGGATGAAGCCCGATAATGAGCTTGTGACAATAGCTAAACCACGTCTGATGAACTCTGCCTATATTTCTGATATGTGGAGTCATGGCGGAAAGTTGGAAATAAGGAACTATCAGGACGTTTACAATGTAAGTGTAAACGAGACTTACCCTATCATGCGTGTTCTACCTGAATGGAAAAAGCTTGGATTTACAAAAGCTATTCCTCATATAGGTGTATTTTCTTTGCTTCGTAAATTACTATATGAACCTAAGGTTGAAACCTTATTAAAAGCAAAACAATACGATTTACTTCGATTTATTGTGGGTTTTTCCGGAGCATATAAAGTTCATAACAATTGGCCTTCTATCAAAATCTGTTTCCGTAATAACTATATCGTGAAAGATGCTTCTATGTGGTTCGACTATCTGGATCTTCTTAAGCGGTATCATAAGGACCTGCGAAATGCTCATTATGTTTGCCCTAAAGACTTAAGTGTAGCTCATGACTACTATATGAATAAACGTAGGAAAGAGCAGGAGCGAGAAGCTAAAGAGCGTGATATGCAAAAATTACTTCAGTTAAAGAAATACGAGAAAGAATTTGAGGAACTAAAGTCCAAATTTTTTGACTTGAATATCTCAGACGGAAAGATTGTTATTGTAGTTCTAAAAAGCCTCGATGATTTCAAGCAAGAAGGAGATGCTATGCACCATTGTGTATTTACAAATGAATATTTTAAAAAGAAAGATTCATTAATACTTTCCGCGCGCATAAATGATAAGCGTATTGAGACAATAGAGGTTTCACTTAAAAAGATGGAGATAGTTCAATCCCGGGGAGTGTGTAACAAAAATACAGAGTACCACGACCGGATAATTGCGCTAGTAAAAAAGAATATGAATCTAATCCGTCGTAAACTGACGGCGTAAAAACTAAATGTATTATGGTAACAAGGAGATTAATAGTTAAAACAGAAAGTATAGAACGCTTTTTCAAAGAGTTCGGCAGTGGTCAATCAGAAATAGCCCGCTCTATGTATCATTTTATGCAGGATGAGGTAGTAATAAAGAAGCCGGATGATTTAGGCATTGGTGATATGGTTGTATTTCATATAGCGGGCAAAAGTCTGGAAGGACGATTTGCAATAGAACATGTGTATGAGTATAGTGTGTATGAATATGACGATCTGTCTTATAGGCTTGTATTGAAGGATTTTAATGTAGTTCGAATTTAAAAAGAAGTGAATCATGAAATGTCGAGAAGTTTGGAACCATAGAGATGAATTTTTTACTCTCACAGAAGACGAAGAACGATATATCCGAGCCTTAGAGCGATTAAGCAAAATGAATCCTGGTAGAATCTGCCTGATGGCAAATGGGACCATAAGTGTAAGAATTAACGATCAATGGCATGACGATAACATAGACGCCTGCTGTAATGTATTTATTAACTGCGAAGGTGGAGACGGAGGAGACAATCATTAATTAACAACTAAAAATAATTGATAGTTATGATCAATATTGATTTTTCAACCCCGAATACAGCATTCGGAAATCTACAAGAGGGTTCAATACTTCTATTTCAGAAAAACTCAGATGGAACATTTTCGCCGCTAGCTCTGAATCGTGGCCTGGCTGAGATAGTTCAACAATTATTGGCAAAATTCAGCGAAGATACACCTCTCGCTGTAATAAGTGAGGTGAAACTAAAGCAATTATAACTGAAATTGAAGGAATAAAGGATGAAGAGTAAAAATGCAAAAATATTCCTTGATACCTGGGTGACGAAGGTTAAAGGATATAGTACACCAGTTGTTTCTTATGATGATGCAGTTCAGTCCGTAGAACTTGCAGAGGAAGAAATGAAGTCTAAAGCTATCGAAGCCTTCAATGAGGCGATGATTTATTATACCTCTCCGGCCTGTACTAAGGACGAGGAAGCGTTGAAGTATTTTAGAGCTTACCTGGGTCAAGAACTAGATAGCAGTTGTTCGGAAAAACCGAACGACCTGATCTGCGGCAACTGTGACGCGTTTTGTGAGTGTGTTATGGGGCCGTATGGCGTAGATTGTAATGATCCGGCCTGTCCTAGATTTGATGATAGTTCCTTGAGTCAATTAAAGAATAAAGATCATGAATAGGAATATTACAATATCACAGGAAGATGACAATGGGCGGAAAAAGCGATTTGAATTCTGGTTTCATGAAAACTTCATTGCAGTACATGCTCATGGATTTACTGACAATGAGAAGCTGGCCAAAAGTGCTACACGATACCGGAATATATGGGGTTGTTGGTACTATTGCTTTGAAACATTTATACCTCGGTTTGTTTTTGAGAAGATATTTTCTTCGAAAGAATGTATTAAAACATTTGTTGATTGGTTTCAAGAAACGGAAGAAGAATAGTTCAATTCACGCAAGAACTGAACCAATCAGAAAAGAAAAGCAAAGCCGTTCGGCGGCAATCCGGACGGCTTTAGTAAAACCAAAACGTTTCAATGTAAATCTCCACTACAAAAATAATAAATAATAGCATTGAAATGAAACGATTTAGACATATTAAAAGCAGAGTGACAGGAGTAGACTTTGACCGGCTTAATGCGATCAAAGAAAAGTATGGATTTAAATCCGTGTATGAAATATTGAATTACCTGGTACATTGTTTTCTGCGTGTAGCGGATCCGGAGAATGATCCGATCGATGAGCCTCTGCCTGTTGAGATAGAGACAATGTTTGCAGGCTATACCGATGCAGAAAGCAGATATAAAGGCGAGAAACCTAAACGGAGGTGTAACACCACGATCGACAAAGATATTGACCCAATGAGCAAATACATCTGATATGTCACGCAATCCAACTTATATAAAGCTAATCAACTGCCAGACCTGGCGCAACCTCAGAAATAGACAATTGAAAATGCGGCCACTTTGCGAGGAATGCAGGAGTAAAGGAATCTATACGTCAGCAACCGAGGTACACCACCGTATGCCGGTAGAGTCGGTAAAAAGTGAACAAGCAATGAAGAAGCTGGCGTATGATCCCGACAATCTTGTAAACCTCTGCCATGAGTGTCACATAGAAGTACACAAGGCTCTGCATTCAAGAGGAAAAGATGTAGTAAAGAACAAGACTGAGCGAGAGGTAAAGAGCTTTAAGGGCCGGTATTTATAAAAATCAACAAGAGGGGGGAGGGTCTTTTTTTAATTGAAGGAGAAAGCCCCAAACCCCGCCCTTTTAGTATTTACACTCGCGAGGTATTTTTTCCCTGGGGGGTAATGGTGAAATATGGAAACAGTAAAAAGTATAACAACAAAAATTAGATCGGCCTTAAAAAGGCAGGGTACTTATTCAAAGGATTTAGAGATATGTATAGGTACAGCTGCAGGCTCGTATTATGCTTTTTTACTATCCCAGAGGGATATTGAAAGTTTAGACCGCAGTTTTGTAGAGGAAGTTTCTCGGGAAGGCAATATAAAGCTGGTTCCTCATCCGGCATTTAAGACGCTGAAAGATTCACAGGAAAGTGTTCGTAAAGCTTTACGGGAGTTGGGTCTGACTATGTCTACTCTGGCTGTTGATGAAGATGATGAACTGGGTAAGTTAATTGAAGATGTTGAGAGTGTAGAATGAAATGGAAGAAACTGAAAAGCAGAAACTCAGAGAACTGAAATCCTTTACAGTTGCCCGGTTACGGTCTATAAATGTGGACTCGTACGGATTGTGCAATACTGATGCCCGGCTGCGTGATTATGTTCTGCAATGCATTTCAGATCCTGACGCTCACAATCTGTATGAACATCTTTCTATTGTCCGTTTTTTTCGTTTCCTTGACACATACGAGTTCCGATCCAGGGAGGTAAAAAAGTTTATCCGCTTTTATGAGCGTCTGAAATTTACAGGGAAGAAGGGGAAGACCCGGTATAAACTTACGCCGATACAGGTCTTTCAATTCGCTAATATACTAGGCTTCTATAAGTCTGACGGGAAAAGACTTTGCCGGGAAGCTCTTTTGTTTGTTCCCCGCAAATTTAGCAAAACAACCTCCGTTGCATCGATTGCTATCTATGATTTACTTTTTGGTGATGCTAATGCTCAGGCTTATGTCGGTGCTAACAGTTATGACCAGGCTCAGATTTGTTTCCGAGAGATAAAAAGTATTTTGTCGGGGCTTGATAAAAGGTTGAGGTACTTTAAGCTGAATAGGGAAGTAGTGTATAACCGGATGAAAGGTAAAAGTTCTCTGGCGCGCTGCCTGGCCACCAATCCGGATAAGCTGGACGGGCTTAATGCGTCGGTAGTTATACTCGATGAATATTCACAGGCAAACAGCGCGGACCTAAAAAATGTACTAACCTCATCTATGGGTGTCCGTGAAAACCCTCTTACTATCGTCATCACAACTGCAAGCGACAAAGTGGATGCTCCTTTTTATGAGATGCTGCAAGGCTACAAAGCGATCTTATGTGGAGAGCAACAGGATGATACTATATTCGCTCATATATTTGAACCTGATGTGGACGACGAGGAGGACGACGAAAGAACATGGAAAAAGGTACAACCGCACTGGGGGATAACGATACAGCCTGATTTTTATGCGTACGAATATAACAAGGCTCTCCGATCAAGTGCCGATATGAAAGATTTCCGCAATAAATTGTTGAATATTTTTGCTGTCGATGAGGCTAGAGCTTGGATTAGTGCCGACTTTGCTCGGTCGATGGCTTGTGATATTGATGTAGATAAGATCCAGGGACGACCGGAGGCAATGGTTTCTATTGACTTGTCTGTTCATGACGATTTTTCTGCTGTATCTTATACCGTTTATTCAAAACTTAATCGCTCATTTTTTGCTCACACGGATTACTATTTTCCGGAGGGAGCTTTGACCGGGCATCCAAACGAGGAATTATACCGGCGTTGGGTTGATGCCGGGTATTTGAAATTATGCAAAGGTGATGTTATTGATTATCGAATGATCGTTGATGATATACTGGAAAGGAACAAAACCTTACTTATACTGCAGATTGGATACGATGCATATAAGAGTCAGGAGTGTGTTAACATGCTAGGGGCTGCCGGAGCTATGGGAGTACTCAAAGCTGTGCCTCAGACATACGGGAACTTTACCTCACCAGTCGAGAGCTTTGAATATGCGGCCCGAACCGGAAAACTAAAGATCAACAATAATCCGATCAACTTTTATTGCTTTGGCAATGCTGTACTTGATACGGATCGAAACGAAAATAAGAAACCTATCAAACGTAGCCAGTTCCGGAAGATCGACGGAGTGATAACAATGCTTATGACCTTCTGGCTATTCAATAACTACGAACAATAGCAGAAGTGCGGCCAATTTATCAGGGAGTA
The DNA here is from genome assembly GCF_003479515.1 of Parabacteroides sp. AF14-59. Taxonomy (NCBI): domain Bacteria; kingdom Pseudomonadati; phylum Bacteroidota; class Bacteroidia; order Bacteroidales; family Tannerellaceae; genus Parabacteroides; species Parabacteroides sp. AF14-59. Next base: position 289,527 of record NZ_QUHH01000003.1, read on the forward strand.
CCGGGTTGTAAAAAGCCAGGTATGAATTTTTCTGATTTATTTCGATTTAAAAGGTCTGACTCCGTGGGCGGTATTGCTCCCGATCGAGAAAGCTATTTTGATATGACTGCACAACCTCCGCCATCTTCCGGGCGGGTAGTCTCGGTCAATTCTCCTGATTTAGCAATGAAAATAGCCGCGGTCTTTAGATGTGTAGACATTCTATCATCCGGTGTTGCATCGTTACCGTTTGAGTACAAACGATACAATCAGGCTGAGGGATACTTTGTTGATTATTATCAATCCAATTTGTATTATCTTCTTACTGTACAGGCTAATCCCAGAATGACGGCCTATGAGTTTATGCGCAATATCATTATTGAGAAAGTAATGAGAGGGAATGCTTACGTTTTTCCGCGAATGGCAGGAGGTGATTTGGATGAACTTATTCTATGTAGTCCTCATAGTGTTAGCTTCGATAAATATCTGAACTCTTATACGATTACTGATTACATAAATGGAGTATTTGGAACATACAAGGCCAACCATATAATTCATATCAGAAACTTCAGTCTCGACGGTGGTTATACTGGTGTTTCTACAATTGAGTGGGCTACAAATGTCCTGGGAATATCGGCAACAGCAGATAAAGAAACCCTTTCCGCTTTTGCTACTGGCGGTCGTCTGAAGGGGCTTGTAAGTAATGACAACAGTCTTGCGAAAGGATTCGGAGAACTGCAAGACGGGCAGTTAAAAACAGCAGCAAAAATAATTGAAGATGCGATAAAGTCAGGCAATGACATTATTTCTGTACCGGGTGACTCCAAATTCTCTACGATGTCTATCAGCCAAAAAGACATGGAGCTTTTGGAAAGTAAAAAGTTCGGCGTCCTGGAAATATGCCGGTTCTTTGGCGTGCATCCTGATAAGGTTTTTGCCGGTCAATCTGCAAATTACAAAGCTAGCGAAATGTCTCAGGTGTCTTTTTTAACTGATACATTAGCTCCAACACTCCGACAAATTGAAATGGAGTTTTATGCAAAATTGGTAGACCGTGAGTTTTACCAGTATTACAAATTTGAATTTGATAAATCTAGTATCTACACGACAGACCTGGCAACAGAGGGAGTCTATATGACTACAACGTTGTCAAACGGGGTTATGACCGTTAATGACTGGCGACGCAAGAAGGATCTGAAACCGGTTGAGGGCGGCGATCAGGTATTCGTATCCTGTAATGTTGCCCCTATAAATTCGCCTAAAATAAGTGGAGAGACAGAAAGTGCGGCCAATTTATCGGGAACTAACAGTAATAATAAAAAAGATGGAAAAGCATAAGCATGAAATAAGAACTTATTCAGATGCGGTTAACGTACAAGTACGTTCCGCAGAGGAAGGTAGACCCGAAATCATTGAGGGGTATGCTGTTGTTTTTGGCTCCAGATCTAATCTTATTTACGATTGGATGGCTGGTGAAAAAATATACGAAACAATTGAGCGCGGATCTGTAACACAGGCTGATTTGGATCAGTGGGACGTTCGGGCAACGTTGGATCATGACTTTAATCAGCTTCTGGCTCGATCCGTCAACGGTAAAGGATCTTTGGCGCTGACGGTAGACGATCATGGTGTTAAATATTCGTTTGATGTTCCTGATACAATCGACGGCGAACGGGCTGCTGAGCGCATAAAACGCGGCGAATTATTTGGATCATCTTTCATGTTTTCATTTGATGAGAAAACAGATTGTACATACAGTCGTGATAAGGATGGCATTCTTTGCCGGTCAGTAAATAAAATTGTACAGATGTATGATATATCAATCGTACAGAACCCAGCTTATCAGGCAAGCTCGGTAAGTCGTAGGAGCATGGAGGATGCCGGAGTTATTGAGCCGGAAAACAATAATGTCATCGCGGAGGTCGCTGCGATGCGTAGAAGTATAGAACAAATTTATTAACGTTAATAAAATCATAAGATGAAGAATTATTTAAAGAGAATCGGTGAAATCAATATCCGTATGAGCGAGATGGCGGATCTGTGCGAAAAGGAAAAACGCGCCATGACGGATGACGAAAAGAAGGAATTTGAATCTATCCGTATCGAGCGTGGTCTTTTGTCGATGAGAGTTGATGCAATGCAGGCCGGTAAGCCTGTCCATGTCGAAAGTCGTGCGGATGCATTTGACAAAATTGTGCGTGATTCTGTTACCAATAGTACTCAGACAACAATCAAACTGCAACGTGCCGACGTGATGCAGGATTTAGCCAGCGCAACAAATATTGTTCCGGTTACTATTGGGGATATTATTCAGCCGCTGGAAAAGGGGTTGATCTTGGATAAGGTCGGTATTAAATTACAGACCGGTTTAGCCGGTGATTATGTTTTCCCGATCGTTGCGGCAGTTGATGCAGAAATAGCAGGCCAGGAAGTGGCTTTGTCTGATAAGAAAATCGATATCACAAAATTACAACCCGCTCCGAAGCGCGTAGGTATTTCTATCCCTGTCTCAAATTTCGCCGTACATCAGACGCGCGGTGTTTTGCTGGAGATCGTTAAAATGCAAATTCCTTTAGCGTTGCAGCGTACATTGAATAAATGGATGTTTCAGCCGGAGGAAGTTGTTGTGGGGTGTTCGGGCTGTTTTAAAACTCCGGGTACGACTGTTGACTTTGCCGGTGAGGTTCCGACATATAAGGAACTGATCCTAATGCGTGGTAAGGTATATGCAAAGGGTATTGTTCCGGATGGATCAGGAGCGTATGTTATGGGTGCCGAGTTGTACGCCATCCTGGAAGCTACCCCGATCGATGCAGGTTCCGGTTTAATGATAATCCAGAACGGGAAAATCGGCGGTATTCCTGTTTTTGTCACTGAGTATATTGGCGCAGGAAAGATCGGTTTCGGAATTTTCAGCTATGAATTGTTCGGCCAGTTCGGTGATATAAATTTCATTGTAGATCCTTATACAGGTGCAAAAAAGAACATGACCTATTTTGTGCTTAACACAGAGTTTAGTATGACAGCTGCCAGAAATGAAGCCTTTGCTCTTGGTACTGTTAAAGCTGCTGCTCCGGCTAAGGCTTAACGTTGTTTGTAACAATCTTTTTATTATGTAAAGGAAGGGGGCGGGTAATACCGCCTCTTTTGGTAAAAAGCAATGATATGATAGTAACATTGGAGGATTTAAAGAAGCAGTGTAATGTTGATTTTGAAGAGGACGATAAATTGCTTATCAAGTATGCAGTAGCAGCAGAGCGATTTATCGAGAAGCGTCTTAATACAACCTTTAAGGATATCATAGTCGATAATGATGGTGTGTTCCCGGAAGATATCGAAATGGCTGTACTAATGGTTGCCACACATTGGTATAGAGTTCGTGAGGCTGTTAGTTCTACGGCTCAATCTCGTGTACCTTTCGGAGTAGAGGCTTTAATAACCCCACATAAGAAAATTATATGATATCATCCGGATTGCTTAAATATAGAATATCTTTTCTGCAGGCCGATGTTGACCGGAATAGTTTCGGAGAACAGATACAGACCTGGATCCCGACTTATACCTGTCGTGCAGATGTAAAGTTTAGTAAAGGTTCCAGGGCGATTCTGGCCGGTGAAGTTTGGAACCCGACTAGTGTAGTCATTACCTGTCGGAGAAGTGACAAGATAAATAACCGGCAGCGGATCAGATGGGAAGGAAATCAGTACAATATAGTATCTATCAATCCTGATGCAGCAGATCGGTCACTAACAATAATCGCGGATTTAATAAACGAAAACAATGGCGGATAATGACGGTTGGTTAATAGATGCTCATCAGCTTTACAGTGTGATTGATGATCTGGATTTGTCAAGCAAGGATTTGAACAAAGCTATGAAGAAGGCTCTTGCTACATCTTCCCGCATGATACAAACTGAAGCAAAGAAAAATCTGCGTGGATTGTCATATAAGGGCGGACCTATTAAAAACCCCATGTTTTTATCGAGAGGGGTTAATACTCTTGTATATAAATCCGGACGCGGGGCAAGTATCAGCTTGCTTGATAATCGTAAAGCAACGGTGAGATATAAGGGCGGCAATTATAAGAACCCAGCTTACCTTTTGAGATTTATTGAGCGAGGAACTGACGAACGTGAATTAAAAGGGCGCGGGAAGTACCCTAGAGGAACGAACAGGGGAGTATTGGAAGCCAGGCCATTCTTTGCGCCAGCCGTACAGGCTAAATATAAAGCCGCTCAGGATATACTCAACGATGGAATAGAGAAAGAACTTATTAAAATAGCTAATAAAAAACGATCATGAGTTTACTAATAGGAAAGCATATATACAGTGTATTAACATCAGACAATGATGTTAATGGGCTAGTAGAGGAAAGAGTTTTCCCGCTGGTTATACCGGATGGGGCAGATCGCCCATTTGCCGTATTTAACGATATTAATGTTGTCGGTGAATACACGAAGGATGGTTGGGCGGGAGATGTAACACAGGCTACCGTTATGTGTGTGGCCGATAAATACGAAAGTGCGGCCGATTTGGCGGAGAGTGTACGAATTACGTTAGAGCATAGTAAAAAACAATATGACGGGTACACAATCGGAAGTGCCGAGTTGAAAAAAAGCGGAGACTCTTATCAAAATGGCGTTTACGTGATAGTGTTAAATTTTGAGTTTGAAACATTTTAAATAATTGAGAATATGAAGAAACGGCCTTTAAAAGGAAAAAATCTAATGCTTTTTGTAGGTGGAAAGGCATTAGCGTTGGCAACATCATGTGGCATTGATCTTACTGCCAACACAGAAGATTCTGCGAGTAAAGACAGTGGCGGCTGGGATGATCCGGAGATTACCGGCTGGGCTTGGTCAGCTAGCTCTGACAACCTATGTAGCGCCGATGAGGCCGACAGTGTAGACGTTACCTATGAAAGTCTTGTCGATTTATGGATGGCAGGTGAACCGGTAGACCTCAAGTTTGGCATTGCTAAAAACGCCTCAGATGTGGAGGTCCCCGCAGCAGGTTGGGAGGCGCCTAGTAAAGGATATACCGGCAAAGCTGTTATTGACAGTGTGAAAATCACTGCCGCAAATAAACAAAATGCAACTATTACCGTCTCTTTGAAAGGTAAGGGAGCATTGGAAAAATTCCCGAAAGCATGAAAGTGACAATTGAAGGTAAAGAGTATGAGATTAAATACTCCTTACGTATGTACTATACGTATGAATGTATAACTGGTACGATGTTTACCGGTGGTACTCTTATTTCTGTATCACTCCTGTTTTATTCGGCACTATTGGCTAGTAATGATGATTTCCCTTGCACGTTCGCTCAGCTTGTTGGTTTTTTGGATGAAGATAATACGCCTCTTAATAAATTCAGAGACTGGTTGACTGGTGAATTGGAAAAACGTACTCCTGTAGAGGATAAAAAAAAAGTGCCGAAGAAAAAGTAATAGGTGTTAGGGAGTTATACCGGATTTGTGTCGGACGGTACGGCATGGATCCGGTATATTTTTTGGATCAGGCAACAATCTTAGAAATAGGAGACTACATGGAAGGGGCTGCGGAACGTTTGCAGGACTCATGGGAACAGACCAGGTTGTTATCATTCATCGTTGCTCGTGTTGGAGGATGTGATGCAGATACAGCAGAGGAGTTTTTGCCTTTGCCTTGGGATAAAGAAAATGAGAACATCGAAGAAAGTACCGAGGTTGATCCTGACGAACTTCGGGAATTACGAGAACAAGCAAAATTAATAGAAAAAGAGTTGAAAGATGGCAGATATACTATGTAAATTAAAATTAGTTACTGACAATTATGAGTCAAACCTCAAAAAGTCAAGACAACAAATGCAAGAGTTTACCAAAAAGACTCAGGATGCAAATCGGGATTTTAAGAAATTTGAGAGTACTATTGGAGCTGCTAGAAGCAGTTTCTTAAAGTTTGCCGGTGGTATTGGATTAGCAATAACAGCGGGGGAGGGATTGGAAAAAATGATGAGAAGTAACCAGACTACTTCTGATTTATTTGATAACAATATCAATGCGGCTAAAGATTCAGTAGATTTATTTTTTAAAAGTCTCGCTACTGGCGATTGGACTCCTTTCGAAAACGGACTTATTGGAGCCTTTGAAAGCGCACGCGATTTATCTGCCATGATGGATGAGCTGGCAGATAAAAAACTATCACTGTCTTTTATTAAGGCTGATGATTTAAAAGACCTCAAAAGGTTTGAGCAGATAGCAAAAGATTCAGATAGCACAATCGCGGAGCAAAAAGATGCGATTCAAAACATGCAGGGAGTAGTTAACCACCTTAATAAGAAAACTAAGGAGACAATAGACTTTGAACTTGAGACATTGAACAAAAGCTATGCAAATAAATCCGGATTAAATATCAATGCGGATGATGTCAGATATTTTGCTCAAAACACAAACTTTAGTGGTGATGCAACTGCACCCATGAACGAAGCCTATAAAAAATACGTCAAACTGAATAATGAAGCTGAAAAATTAAAGAAATCGTTTGATTATGAAGTAAAAAACTTTGGTTTTGATCCAACAACAAAAGCCCAAAAGGCATATCTTGAAAAGAAGAAAGAATTGGAACTATACAAACAGGAGAATGAGTTTTTAATCAAACAAGGATGGCTTACCGAAGAAAACGATGAAGCGCGTAGAAAGAGTATAGAAACTTTGATAGCGCAATCTCGGGTAATGGAAGAAATGTCCTCTCTTCAACTAAGAGTAGATTTGACAGAAAGAAGAGTAAATAGCCGTGCTGCCAAAAAAGAGAAAGCAGGGAAGGCGGAAAATAAAGCCAAAAAAGAAAAGCCGGTTGAAGGATCTATCGACTATATCAATGCTCAGATTGCAGAGTTTACCAAAAAGTTAAATGCTTCGACGGATGAGGCAGCTCGGTACGGATTAAGAAAGGCGATTGAGAAGTTTAATAAGGAAAAACATTTGATAGAGCTAGAAGCGACTATAAAACCACTGCAAAGTAAAAAGGTCGGAAAGGTCACCGGCAAAAGTGCTAAAGATGCAGCAGGGGAGAAGGTTAGCCCTATCGCAAATAAAAAATTGAAACCCGCAATAACCTCCAAAGACGTAAAGGTTACCAATCAGTATAATGAGTCTTTAGACCATACGCTAAGCATGCTGCTTGCGGTTAGTAATGCCACAAATGAGGGAGCTGCAGGCTGGATTGTCTACGGTGCAAATTCTTTAGCTGCCTTGAATAGTACATATCAAGCGTTAGCAGCTGTAATTCCTGCATTACAAGTTAAGGCCCTTGTTGCCGGTGCTGCTAGTGCTGCCGAAACTCCGATTGTAGGCTGGATAACCGCTATTGCTGCAATCGGTGCTATGACTGCTGCATTTGCTTCTTTACCAAAATATGAAAATGGAGGTATTGCTGGTGTTAATGGCGTTGTTCCCGGGGCCTCTTTCTCAGGAGATAAAATACTGGCTCGGGTAAATTCTGGTGAACTTATCCTCAACAGGGCGCAGCAGAAGAATATCGCCGCTCAACTGGTTGCCGGTGGTAGTACAAGCCGGGTTGATGTCAATGTTGTTGGCCGGATTTCCGGTCGGGATCTTGAATTAGTGATGGAAAAACGTAATCAATTTAAAAGGAGGACGCAATGAGTTTATACTTACGATACAAGAGTAGATTTTGTGATGTAGACAAAATTAAATATAATATTGAAATCTGGCAAGATGCAGAAAAAGCGTTCGCTGTTGAAGAAATAACGTTAGTTCGTGAAGCTGTCACTATCGAATGGACGAAACAGGATAAATTAGACCCCATCCGGTCGAGTGCGGTAACCTTACAGATACTTTGCCAGTCTGATCGTAAATTTATCGATCTTTATTCGGTTGCTGTTAAAACCGTACGCTTGGATATTTATCGGTCCGGATCTCTTTATTGGAGTGGCACAATTGATACGGAACTATATGAGGAACCTTATTATACTCCAAAAGGATATGTTGTTTCATTAACATTTAGTGATTTCGCGGTATTGAATCGAATCAAGTGGGGAGAGGCGGGATTTAAAACTATTAATGATGTTCTCAATACTTGTATTAATTCTGCCGGGTTAAAGTATAAGGCAATAGAGAAACATATTTCTACAAAGATGTACAGTGGTGACTCAAATGATATATTTGAGTCGCTTAGTATTTTGAGTGATAACTTTTACAATGAAGATGGGGAAGCCGACAACCTAAATGATGTATTGGAGTATGTCTTGACTCCATTCACAGCCCACATTCAACAAAAGAACGGTTCCATTCATATTTTTGATATTAATCAAATAGTAACAGAGAATCCTATCTTGATAAAATGGATGAGAAAAGACAGTCTACTTAGTGTTGATAAGGTTTACAATAATGCTAGGATAACTTTTTCTGCTTATGAGCAAACAGACATATTATCTGCAGAAATGGATGAGGAAGATTATAAAACTCCTGAGGATGGAGGGACGTTAGTCAAAACAGACCATAACGACGGGGTAGAAGGTTTTAAGATATCATTTGATACGACCAAAGATAGTGTTTTTGAAATCAAGTCGGGTACCGGTGCCAAATACTTTTGCATAAAGCCTACTTACAGCGGAAATAATGATCGTGGTGTAGCGTATTGTTGTACCCCGGATAATATACAATACCTAAATAAAGCTACCTCCTGTATGTCTGGAGGTAAACATGTAAAAGGAGAATTATTTAAAGTGAAGAAACAGCCCTATTTGGGATATGTATCTTACCGTAGGACGGATTATAAATTGAAACTGTCTTTAAATTTTCTTTTTGATGTGAGATACAATCCTTTTGAATCTGCCGCCCTTGGAAATGAGGAGGGGAATTATGCTCGTCTTACTGACTGGTGTAATTTTGCCTATGTCCCTATAATGTTGACATTACGAGATAAAGATGGGAAAGCTTTATATCATTACAGAAATAAAAATGTGATGGAGAGTGATCGGTATGATTTAGCTGGTAGGTGGGATGCCGGAGAAGGTTCATGGGGTGATTGTTATCTCTGTTATTATGATGAGGGAAACCGCAAAAGTGGAACCGGACTAGGTGGTTGGAGTACTAACAGGCAAATTATAGGCTATTATAGAGGCGGTTTACCGGCCAAAATAACTAAACGAGGTGAAGGTGAATTTATCGAAATGCCGCCTACTGCGGGGTGGCTTGATGTTCGTGTAGGTGTTGGTGTTTATCAATTCGATTATAAACGTGAGGAAAAGGATATCTATTCACGAACACGTTGGATGCTTTATAAGTCATTTGAGATCGAACTTGTAGATAAATATGGTAATTCTCTAGACTTAAAAGATCAAATACATACCGCTTGGATAGAAAGAGATGCAGAAGAGGAATATGAGGTAGAAACACATATAGGAACAATGAAAAAAGCATCTCCTGCCGCTCGCGGTATTATATTTCGTGCCTCATCTAATGATATGGTTGAAAAACTTTACCGAAATGGATATACGGCAGGATTGGAACAGCTAGCAATAGGTACTATCTATTCTCAATTTGGGAATCGCAAAAATCAGTTTTCCGGAACGGTCAAATTATTACCCGAATTTACAATCTGCTCAGAAAATAATACGCCAGGTAAATACATGCTTACGTCTGAGTTGCAAAATTTAAGTGCGGCCACTTCTGAGATAAATATGGTAGAAATAGAAGCTGACAATTATGAAGGCGTAGAGTTCACTAATTAGAATGGCTAAAAAGTACACATATAAGGTTAGAGAGGTTTCTGCTACCCCAAGAATAGGAAGGGTATTGGAAGGTGCAGCGAATGCCATTCGAGGAAATAACACAATTATTTCCTCGGGGACAAATAGTGGTGTTACAAACCATAGTGAACTGAGCGGAATTATTTCGACTTCTGATGAATATTCTGAATTTGCCCGGGATATCCACTTGACAGCGACTGACGCTGACGCATTAAAAAAACTTTCAACTCTTGAAATAATTGAGTCAACGAATACCGAAACTGTACCTAGCGACAAGAACCTTTATACTGCTCTCCGGGCGAAAAATGAGGACGAAAAACGCCTCAGGAAGGACATTGAAGATTTTGCCCTGGAATTGATCAACTTTTTGAAAGGGACAAAATTCGGAGAGTTCATCCCTGGTATCCTAACCGGTAAAGGAGGTATGATTGACGCTTTCGGAAACGGAGAGTTGGAGTCATTGATTATACGTAGATTTTTGGAAGTACCTGAGATTCGATTTAACCGGGCCGAAGTGTTTACAGGTATCAAGTGGAACGCTCCCGGTGGTGGAATTATTGAGTCTGTCGATGTCAAAAATCGGATTGCCAAATTAAAACTTGAAAACGGGGAGGTCGGGGCAGTTTCCGTCGGAGATATCTGTATGGGTATATTTCACTCTCTTATTGCTTCTGAAAATGCGACAGAGGACAAAGACGACAGCAAAGGCGTTTTCACTTTTGCTGGCTTTTTTACGGCTTATTTCACTGTGACAGAAATACTGGATAAAGGGAACAAGACATTTAGATATCAGCTTCGCCCTTCTTCTGCTAGTTATCCTCACGAGTTCCATCCAGTCGAAGCGATGCACTTCGTTGCCTATGGAAACTTTACAAATAAAGACCGTCAGACATCAAACTACTCAACCCGGACTTATACCCGCTATCTATATCATGTTGATGGCTGGGAGTTCGAAAAACGTCAGATTGCCGCTCAATTTGGTGACCTCACAAATCTTTCGATACATGGGTATAATATGACCGGTTATTCCATTTTCCTAAATAACATTTACATGACCGGCACTATCAACCAGATGTCTGCTGACGGAACGTCTGTTGAGAGAGTACCCTTCTTTAAAGGGAATTGGGTTAAGGGGAAATATGCCTACTACGATAATGTGACACATAACGGATCATCTTGGTTATGTGTCAATCCGGATGGGACAACATCGGAACCGACCGATGCTAATCCGGACTGGTTTAAGCGCGTATCAAAAGGGGAAGACGGTAAAGACGGAACAAGTGCCGAGGCGGTCGGTGAGTGGGATCGTGCCCGTGAATATGAAAAAAGCAATATCGTTCGAAGTGATGGAGCATCTTATATTGCTAATAGGGGCAACATAGGAGTAAAACCAGTAAAGAATCCTGGAGGGTATTTGACCTCTGGAGGAAAATACTTAACCACCGGAGGCAAACGGTTATATACCGGCGATCCAAATCATCCCTGGCAATTAATATCCGAAGATGGAGAACCGGGTGCACAGGGTGTCCCAGGTGAAAAAGGAGATGACGGGATACAGTATTATACCTGGTTAAAATTTGCTGATGATGACAAAGGTAACGGTATGTCTGAACTACCGGCTGGGAAAAAGTACATAGGACTTGCTATTAATAAACTTAGTCCTATCGAATCCAGTGATCCAACAGAATATACTTGGGCTTTAATCGTTGGAGAAGGAATACCGGGAAAACCGGGAGATGATGGAAAAACTTACTACACATGGATTCGATATGCAGATGATGACCAAGGTAACGGAATGAGTAATAGTCCTGATGGAAAAGCGTATATCGGGCTAGCGTATAATAAAGAAACTATCAAGGAATCAGACAATCCAGCTGATTACATATGGAGTAAAGTTAAAGGTGATCCGGGTGAAGCCGGATTGAACTATATAACAGAACCTTATAGTCCATATAGAGAATATCAGCAACGTGATCTCCTATCTTTTGCAGGAGGTAAGATATTTTGCAAAAAGAAAAATACAGGGCAAACGCCTGTACCATTCTTGACCACAGGAGGTAAATATCTAAAGACCGGTGGTAGCTATCTATTATGCAAGCCTCTTACGCCTCAAACTATTAATTCGGAATACTGGGATATCTTTATTCCTCCGACGGTTGTCGAGCCGATCAAGCAAGAGTTTACAACTTATCATACAAGCGTAACCAAACCGCCCCGTCCGATTTTAACTGGAAATAGTTTAGGTTGGAGTCAAACAATTATGACTGGTGCCCGGTGGAAATCTACGAAGAAGGCGGTATCGGACGCTACCGGCAGCTGGAGTGATCCGGTACAGTATTCGGCAGAAGATGGTAAGCCAGGAACTGATGCTACAGCCTATTGGCTTGTATCTCCTATAACAAATATCACATTTAATACAGTCGGTACACCTACTCCGTCTGCCTTTACCGTGTTAGCCAAACAACAGACAGGTACCGGATCAGTACAAGCCTCTGATAAGTTTTATCTGGCTGCTAGAAAATCAATCACCGGAACATCTGCCTGGGAACAGCATGTCGCTCCCGTAAAAGCATCATCTGTAAACGTAACAGTTATTGCAGGAATCAAAGCTTATGCCATCAGATTGTATCAGAATCAAGCTGATGCAAAAGCCTGGAACAGTAACTACATGGATGAAGTCGGTGTCTCTGTGATTAAAGACGGACAAACCGGTGCTATGCCGCGAAATTGTGGTTACTACGACCAAAGTAAAGCTCCGTTTTTTTGGAATGAACAGTATCGAGATATCGTGCTGCATCCGTTTGGTAACATTTACTATATCTTTCAGGTTCGTAATTACAGTCCGGGACAAGGTGTTTCCGTGCCTCCCACGTCACAGAACGGTGACGCAAACTGGGAACCGGCGAACAAATTGGGCTTTGTTGCGATGGATACTGCTTTAATTGATGGCGCTGACATAGCGGGATTTTTGTTTAAAAACAAGCTTATGCAAAGCCGGGATGTTGATCCTAAAACAGGTAAACCATATCTTATAATGAATGGTAGAACTGGGGAGTTTTATGCCTATAAAGGGGAATTTTATGGATATCTTAAACTGCCATTTATAGATATAGAACAATCTGATGCAGTACAGACAAATGGAAAATATCTATTGAAAAACAATCTGAATATAAAATCTTATGGCAACAATATTATACTACCTACAGACAAAAGTTACGAAGGAAGTATTGTTTCCATTTGTGATAATCAATGGCCTCCTTATACAAAGAGTACGTATTCAACAATAGTTACTACACAAAACGGAGAGAAGATAAATACTGAAAGTTCTTCAGATATTCCACGAGAAGAGTTTTTTAAGGATTCGGTTGGTGTTTGTGGAGGTATAGTTCGATTTTCAGCGGTACTAGGCTACTCTTTAAAAGCTTCAGGTAGTTGCATTAGATGGATTTTACTGAAATAACTCAAAACTGGAAAGATTTGAAACAAAATAGAACTAACAACTAAAATTGAAATATTATGGCGAATGAAATTGATTTGAATGATCTAACGATCAAAACAGACAGTCTACCAGATAGCTGGAAGGTAATATTGATTGATCCAACAACAGGACTACCGGCCCGAAATATGACTGTGGCGCGGTTTATAGAGTTGCTGACAAGTAAAATGCCAGTAGCGACAGATAAAACTAACGGTCTGTTTAGTAATGAAAATTATAAACAACTGTCCTCATTAAAATACAAGTCAGGTACATCTTCTGATAATCAGTATATATTATTGATGAGAACAGCAGACTATCATTATAGTCAAGGGTGTGCCTTAATTTGGGCGGGTAATCTTTCTGCCTCTTTAATAGGCCCCGTATGTGCTGTAATAAAGAAAAATTCAGTACCGGTATTGACATCGCTAGGCATTAATCCAGGTTTGACAAGAGGATATTATTATAGAGTATATAATGATATGCTGGAATTATATGTTAAATCAGATACTAACATGGAAGTATCCATTACTCCACTAGGTTATTTTGGTGTTACATATCCCATGACTGTATCTAGCGATCCTGGTGGATTAACTGAATTAACAATACAAACAGGTCGATCGGTAGCAGTTAAACAAAATGCTTTAACCGATACAATTACAACCTCTCCAGTACTGGAGAGCAGGCAAGTTCGCTGCAACTTGCCTGCAGAAACATCTATATCAAATTTTTCTCGCGAACAATCAGTACAATCGGGTCAGGATGGTTCAATTCCAGTTAAATCTGAGTCAAACGAGAAACAGTACATCTGGTCAATCGACAAGATCGGAAAAGCTGTCCTGGAACTACAGGCAGAAAACAAGAGACTTAAACAAATCCTCAATATCTCTGACGATAGCGAGGTACAACAAATGTAACCTTCCGCGGGCGGGACCGCCCCGGTTAATTAATTAAATAAACATTATGGCAGATAATATAGATAAGGCATTAAATGGACTTGATTTAAAGACAGACTCTTTGCCCAATGATTGGTTGATAACTTTAATCAACCCGAAGACTGGAGCACCAGCACAAAATATGACGGTAGCTAGGTTTATCGAGTTGTTTACAAACAAGCAGCCTATCGTTTCGGAAAATAATAATGGACTTTTTTCGAGTACATTATTTAGAAGATTTAGCGGCATGGCTTATTATATCCCTCAAGGTGATGCAAATACAATATTAAATAATTTAGTTTTGTTGGGAGGGGTAAACCGTCCAAGTGATGATGATTTTCATTATATTATACAAATATTTTACTCAGGTATTTCTTCTACCTCAAATAGGGTACAGATTGCTTTAGGTTATAAAACCGGTCTTATACATACTCGTGTTTATATAAATAATACGTTTTCTGACTGGAAGAGATTTACTGCAGCAATTCCTAGCAATTATTCTTTGATTCCTAATGATCTGACTGAAACAATCGTAGAAGAAGTACCGGTATCAGCCGATACACCGATGACGCTAGAGGAAACCGGGCAACCGGTGCCCGTAACGCAGACCATCGAAAGATATGAGTATAGTATACCGAAAATGGCCGAAGCTATCCTTGAACTACAGAAACAAGTTGTCGGCATGAAAGCCTAATCATCTATATCTGCCATAACCTTTTCTAAATTTATTAATTAACCGGGCACGCGCCCACAACACGAAAAATTATGGCAGATAGCTCAAATTTAAATATAGATGTAGCTTTAAATGATTTGAAGATAAAAACGAACTCCTTACCAGATGATTGGTTGGTGTCGCTAATCAATCCGAAGAGCGGGGAACCAGCGGAGATTATGACCATAGTGAGATTTATTGAGTTACTAACTAGTAAAATACCTATCGCTACAAAAGATTCAAATGGATTAATGAGTAAAGATATTATACCTTATAATAATATTTTTGTTATAACACTTAAAGAAGGGGAAGAATATGATTTAGGGAAATATTATTACTGTAGGACATTTACTGTAACATTTCCGTATGAAGGAGCAACTTCCTTTTTTTTAATTGACTCTTATAAGAACTCTAAATTAATTTATGGCGGAGGTGTTTTCTCTGCAACATATGGAGAGTTAAATAAAATATCTCTAGGAAGAAAGGAAACATCTGGTAATGTTTTCGTTTGCAATAAATTATCAAAAACTATAACAATTGGAATAGTATAAGATATGGATAAAAATACAGAAAAACGATACTATCTCAACCGAGATAGACAGAAGCTTATTGAATCCTTACAAGCGTCTGACTATAAGATTATCAAAGCGACTGAATATGCAGCTTTAGGATTAGAATGTGAATATGATCTTAATACCCTACATCAGGAACGACAATCTATCCGAGATCAGATCAACCAATTGGAGTTGGAGATTGCCGAACTGGAATAGTTCAGATCGCATAAGATATGAAACAAAACTCCGCCTCCGAACTTCGCAGCAGGGAGGCGGATACCTTAGTTTCTTTTTTCGAAACTGTGTTTACCTATTAACAAAGGTAGAATATTAATTTGAAAAACAAAGTATATGGATGAGAGGAATGTAATAAATGGAGTGGGTGCAGTCGTGTTGAGTGAGTTTGTTGACTTCCTCTATCCGCTACGATTCTTTTTACTGGCTGCCGTGGTATTAGTCTTAGTCGATCTACGGTTCGGCATTGAGGCCGCTAAATTTAGAAAAGAGAAGATCCGGAAGTCTCGGGCCGGTCGAAGGACAATTAATAAGATGGTGGACTATCTATGTTGGATATTGCTTGCTGGTGCTTTAGACAAAGCGTTTGGGATACCGTTTGATATACCCTTGTTACCGGCATTGGTTTTGCTCGCGGTCTATGGCTTTGAAATAAACTCCTGTTACGGAAACTATTTTGAGGCTCACGGGAAGAAGGTTAAAGTAAATGTGTTTAAACTGTTCGCGAAAAAAGCGGACATAATAGAGATAGAGGAGAAGAAAGATGAAAAAGAATGAATTAGCTAGGGGGCTGAGAAATAACAATCCCGGCAACATCAGAAAGAATAGCGATGTATTTCAAGGCGAAGTAAACCCGAGTAGAGACAAGGATTTTAAGCAATTCAAAAGCATGGCTCACGGCTATCGAGCGATGTTTAAAATCCTGTCGAACTATTACCGGAAATATAGTTTAACCACGATCAGAAAGATGATCGGACGCTGGGCACCGGAAAACGAAAACAATACGAGCGCTTATGTGTCGCTAGTGAGTAGCTATTCCGGGATCGGACCCGACGATCCCCTGAGCTTCGATCGTGAGCAGATGATCCGGATCGTGGCCGGGATGAGTCGTGTCGAGAATGGGAGAGAGGCTGATATGTCAGACGTAATCGCGGGGTGGAATCTGCTATGAGAGTCCTATTATATATATGTATTGCCTTTTGGCTGGTAGGCTGTACGAAAATGGTCTATGTACCTGTCGAAAAAGTTAGAACGGAAATAGAGTACCGTGATCGACTGCAACGTGATAGTATTCATGTTCATGATAGTATTAACGTTTATCAAAAAGGAGATACGGTATTCCGGGATAGATGGCATACAGAATATAAAGATCGCTTGTTACGTGATACTATCAATATTTATAAAACGGATAGTGTTCAGGTGCCATATCCAGTCGATAAGATTGTCGAGGTGAACCGGCTTCGATGGTATCAGGAGACGTTAATGTGGATCGGGGTAGGGGCGTTGGTAATTCTGATGCTCTGGCTAGTCCGTCGAAAGAAATAGCTTTTTGTTTGATATTAATACTAGTGTGTGCCGCTCTGCCTGTGATAGGTGGGGCGGCTTGGCTTTTCAAGATGAAAACTATTACTTAAAATGGCTTATTGTATAGCAAGTTTAATTTGTAAATGGCTGATTGTTAAAGAGATATTTTTACACAAATGTTATAAAAAAGATGCTTTTTATTGTTTTATTTGTGTAAATTTGATCCGATAGAATGTGCGCACATTAAGTTTTTATTAACATTTTGAATGATATTAGTATGAAAAAGTGTTTTTTGTAAATATCTTTGTTTATGGAATACCAGGAAAGATGGTGTTGAGTGGTTCAGTTAATAATCTCAAGAATTGTAGTACGGATATAAAAGTGCTTTGTATCTAACAAAAAAAATCTTGATGAATTGAAATTCTATACATTAATACAAATTTTCCTTAAATATTAAAATTATGAATGTATATCTTGTTTTATCTATAGTAGTTATAGTTGTTGTATTTTCCTATAAAATGTGTTTTTATAAAAAAGGGAAAAAAATATGGACAATATTGGAAGAAATGATAACGGTATGTTCTATGACATTTCTTGGCGTAATTTTAGCTATTTATTTTAATCAAATTGAGGTTTCTAAAACTGAAAAAAATAATGTGATTAAATATATAGAGGCTTCTGAGAAAAGTATAACTGATGCATATAATGACGTATCAGGATTCAGTAATGATATTTCAAAAGATTCTGATACTATTGTGTATCAAAAGGATAGATTTGCAAAAAGGACTCTTGGTTATCCAACTGCATTTGATATTAGCTTTAATAATGATTTATTACTAAGAATAATATCAGCTCCTTCTGTATCGAGTTTTTCATCATCATATGAAAGGATTAAGTTTATGCAACAGTGTGTTCGTGAATATGAAGGCCCTTCAATTGGTATGAAAAATACTTTGGCTGCTTATATGTACGTTTTAAATGAATGTAAAAATCATTTATACAATGAGCTATTATATCAATTTGGTGTTATTGATGAACAAGACTTAGAATCAAAAAATATATGTGAATCATTTCCCGATTTGTTAAACGATAAAAATTGGAAAGATTTGTATGGAAGAATAATGGATAAAGTTAAACGATCAGAATTTTACCAGCAAAGACTGCAAAATGAAAAAAAATAGAGTCTTGTTTCAATAAATAATCAGAGTTATCTGCTGAACAACATTCAATCCGGTGAACACCGGATCACAACAACTCGTATATTTACAAACGAAAAACGTAAATTTTTTCATAGTTAAGGTTGAGCGCCTGGACAAGTGATTGCCCGGACGCTCTTTTTACGTTCATGTCCTTTGGTTTGTCGTTTACAAACAAATCTTGTCGTTTAGTAAATAAATTAGCCTGTCTTTTTCTTATTAGCTATCTTTATCCATCACTTTAAATGTATGGAGTATGGCTGAATATAATAGGGAGCGAAGGGGGCAGCAGAGCAGGGCGATTGCTAATAGGGAGACTGGAAATAGGCAATTGAAGGAATTTATAGATAATAGAACTCAAAAAAGGACATTCGAAGTAATACAGCTAAAAGACAAATATATTCCGAATGCAAGTAAATGCCCACATCTACATATTAGTGGATATTATCTGGGATATACGCATACCCATAATGCTGGCGGAAGCGTAAACACTATTATAAGACGTGATCAAGGAAGTGTTGTCTCAGGCTGGCTAGATGCTGTTGAGAGAGATAAAGAACGGACGCATCCACGCGGTTATAATGCTGAACAAGTAGGGGCTCATCAGACGATTTTAACATGGATAGAAAATAATGAAGAAGACGTGTGGAGCCAAAGGTTTAAACTGGATCAGTAAGTCATTTAGATATAAGGATTAACCTTTACGGATACAGTTTTTATACAGAGAAAAAATTAATTTGTGAAAAAGATGAACTAGTAAAGATAACCTTCATTAGTTCATCTTTAAAAATTTAAAATAGTATTTTAAAGAGGTTATCAATAACTATTTCCTCCACATACAGGGCAAGGAGTATGATAATGACCTTCAGGTACCTCTTTGTTACATTTACTACACCATTTTGTTCCACCTACATATGAGGCTGTTGACTCAATAATTTCACCAGTTCCACCACATCTACTACATGAAGATTTACTACTAGAAGATCCAGAGGAATTGCCTGGAGAAGAAAATATGGATTGTGATTGCGTCGAAATGATAGCATTCATTACTCTTTGTTTAACAATCTTTTCAGCTTGGCTATTTCCTTTTTCCCATGATAATTGATATGCCATTAGTCCTAGGTCCCGCACTTTTGCCTGTGTGCTCAAGAAAGAAAAAACTTTAGGAGACATACTATATTGCATCATTAATTTTGTATATATAATATCTAATTCATCCAATAACTTTCCGCATTCAAATAACTCATCTGCAGTAAATGTTGTATTCTCCACAAGATACATTTTGAGTATGTCTACTGCTCTGTCATACATATCATTCTTTATTCGTTTTTTAACTATAGAAATAACTTTTGGACCATCATATGTAGATTTATCTTCTGTATACATGAAACTTATATCATATTCTTCTTCGCTCTCACGAAGTGATTTTTTACTTGCATCCGACAATTCTCTTAATTCTTTTTTTAACCTGTCCAGCTCTGCTTGTGTCACTTCTCTTTCTTCCTCTGGAAGAGAAGTTGCGTCATTCTCACCCGTTACAGATGAAGTTTGTTTTTTGCTTTCGCGTACTTCATTATTCGTTGTAGATATTATCTGCGACTTAAGTAAACTTGAAACAACATAAGTTGGTTTCACCATATTATGATATCCACCAAGTGAACTTAATGAGAGATATACATTTTCTATATCTGGTGAATATTTTGCTGCCACTTTATTACCTATAATGAGAAGTTCATGCTCTCCACAATATAAAAGTTCACTACCGTCAAACCCATAGATTCCATACTTGTCCCCTATTGCAACGACGAAATAGCCATCTTGTGCATAAAATATACTAGTAAATCTAGATGGTTCAATCAGGACTTTTCCGTTATCATCACAAATCCCGCATTTACCATTAACTTGGAAATAATAAAAACATTCTAGTTTAAATCCGTATTTATTTTCATATGCAATATATTGTATATCAGGATACCTTTGTTTGAGCTTTTTAACAATTTCACTGTTTTGTTTTTGGGGAAACTCCAACAAATTAGAACTTTCATGTGTAGTTTTTCCCATATTATGATATCCATCAAATGCGGCTAAAGGTATATACGTATTTTTATGAGGCATATTTTCTATTTGTATGTGATTACCAATTATCCGAAGCCTTCTTTCCCCACAGTATAAAAGTTCTTTACCATTAAAACCACAAATTCCATATCTACCATTTTGACCAACCACAAAATAACCATCTTGTACATAGAATATACTGGTATAATTGGATGGTTTAATAAAAATTTTACCTTTACTATCGATCATACCACAATGATTATTAACTTGTACATAATAGAATCCACCTATCTCATCTTCGTATTTATTCTCGTACGTAATTTGATCAAGACTGATGTTATACTTTTGTCTGATTCCTTCTTTTAAAGCTTCATTTTCTTGTGCATGAATGATTGAACAATGCATTGTAAATACAAAAAATATAAGAAATAACAGATGTTTCATACCCCACTATACTTTAAAATAAATATTGTATTCACAAAAGTATATTATTATTTACGAAAACTGTTTTTTTTGTTCAAAAATACGATAAACCTGTTGAATAACATTCAATCTGTAGATCCGTTTATTAAATAAACAGATACATTTCCAAACGAAAAACGTAATTTTTTTCATAGTTAAGGTTGAGCGCTTGGACAAGTGATTGCCCGGACACTCTTTTTTTATGTGCAAATGTTAAATATGACTATGTAGGAAATATTTCTATCGACGTATTTTGTGGTGATAGAAATATTTCCTACATTTGTGATGTAATCAAAAGCGATATTTGAAATTATGAAGTACAGAGAATTTCACAGAACCATAGTTCGGCAAGGTTGGATTGAGGTTCGTAAAAGTGGAAGTCATGTAATCTACGAAAAGAATGGAAAAAGGTATCCAGTACCTTTTCACGGTTCTAAAGAGATTCCCGAAGGACTTCGGCTTAAGATTGAAAAGGAGATGGGGCTTTAAGCCCCTCTCTTTACTTTGTAATTAAAAACATCAAAGAATATGGAAAGTAAATTATTGAAAGCGGTCATAACTGGTGGTAAGGATCAGTTTGGGGCATGGTTGGAAGATGTGCCCGGTGTGTATGGTGCTGGTGATACAGTAGAAGAAACAAAAGAAAATCTACTGGAAGGCCTGGAACTGTATAAGGAGGTAAACGAGGAATTACCGGAACTGTTAAAAGGAGAATACGAAATCGAATTTACTTTTGATGTGTCCGGATTCTTGAAATATTATTCAAAATTCATTTCCTTTGCAGGCATGAAAGAAATAACGGGTGTTAACCAGAAGCAGCTTTGGAATTATGCTAATGGTTATAGAAATCCGAATAAAGATACGGCCGAAAAGATATTGAATAGCATTCAAGCTTTCGGTAAAGAGTTTAGCCAGGTTCAAATACGCTTTTGATTACACAATTGTATTTAGTCTGGCGAACCCGGAGAGGGAAACCCAACTCCGGGTTTTATTTAATCGTACAAATGTTTTACAATTGGTAATTCATAATCTATGTAACGTTCTTATTGATAAGGGTTGATTGCTAGATTGGAATAAAACCCGTACATTTGCCTCAAAATGTATAATTGCTAATATAATCGAAAACAAAAGATGAAGAAACTTATTGCTGCTAGCCTGCTGTTGGCTTGTGCCTTCTCTGCAACGAGTGTTGAAGCACAGGAAAAAGACGAGTATGTGTTTACTCCGGTCAAAGAATTGAAAATTACTCCGGTCAAGAATCAGAACCGTACGGGAACGTGTTGGTCGTTCTCTGGAATCGGTTTCCTGGAAGCAGAATTGTTGCGTACGGGAAAAGGTGAATATGACCTGTCTGAGATGTTTGTAGTAAGTCATTCTTATAAAGATAAGGCTGATAAATTTGTCCGTTTGCATGGTTGTCTGAACTTCGCACAGGGCGGTTCGTTTGGAGATGTGCTTTACGCAACGAAACATTATGGCGCAGTACCCGAATCAGTCATGAACGGATTGCAGTATGGCGAAGAACAGCATGTGCACGGTGAATTGGAAAGCCTGGCCATCTCTTATGTAAATACAATCATCAAGAATCCGAACGGAAAGCTGTCGCCAGTCTGGAAGAAAGGTTTTGACGGGATTATCGATTCTTATTTGGGAGCAGTTCCTGAAAAGTTTACTTACAACGGAAAGGAATATACTCCGAAGAGTTTTGGTGAAGAACTGGGTTTGAATATCGATGACTATATCTCTTTGACTTCTTATACACATCATCCTTTCTATACTGCATTCCCTATTGAAGTGCAGGATAACTGGCGTTGGGATTTGTCTTATAACCTGCCGTTGGATGAAATGATGCAGGTCATGGACAATGCAATCAATACAGGTTATTCTATCGCATGGGCTGCCGATGTAAGTGAAAAAGGTTTTACCCGTAACGGTATTGCTGTAGCTGCTGATGTTACTTCCATTGAAACATCCGGTTCAGACCAGGATAAATGGGTAGGTTTGAGCAAGACTGAGAAGGATGCAGAGATCAAGAAGATGATCGAAAAACCGGGTTGCAAGGAATTGACGATCACTCAGGAAATGCGTCAGAAAGATTATGATAACTATCAGACTACCGATGATCACGGCATGTTGATCTATGGTATTGCCAAAGACCAGAACGGTAAGAAGTTCTATATGGTAAAGAATTCCTGGGGAACTGACAACAAATATAAAGGAACCTGGTATGCTTCGGAACCGTTTGTCGCTTTTAAAACTATGACGATCGTCGTTCACAAAGATGCACTGCCTAAAACGATCAAAACAAAATTAGGTATTAAATAATTAAGATATTTTCTCTTCGGAGAAAAATGGAGAGATGTGTCATCTGCGTTCTTTAATCGCTTTTAGACACATCTCTTTTTTTCTTTAGCTTTTGTTTCTTCTTATCCGGATTTATCGGAGGATGTTGTTTCTATTCGATCTCCGGACGGTCGCTACTGCCGCCCCCTTCTTCTTTTTTCTTGTCGTTACGTTTTTTTGTCGTAGTGCGATGAAGTGCAAGAGCCGCCAGCTCTTTGTCGAGCAACTGGTTAATGTTGTTGATAACAGTAAGATAATCGGCCTCTCCGTTGATATCTGCCAATGCATTGATCCGGCGTATCACGTCATAGCAAGCAGCATCCGTTGCATCGCGTGCCTCTTTGGTGGCGCCGGTCACGATAGTTGCATTTTCTTCATTTCGTTGGGTATAGAGTGCCATGAATTCTTCATTTTTCATTTTCAATTGGTCTACCCATTCGCGCAGTCCTATTTTTTCCAGTCGGTTTGTTACTCCATCGAGCGACTCTATTTCCGGTCGGTCTCCTCCCGGCTTATTGTCGAACGCTTCCAGGTCCTGTATCAGGTTTTTAATGACGGCATCTTCCTGCAAATAAGCCAGGCGGCAGGGATTGCCATATTTTTTCAGGATGACATCCACTTGATAAGCTATTTCTGCTTTTTCCGGGTCGAAGTGGTTAAGCATGGCCTTGTTTTGGGCAGCCAGTCCCGTGTATGCTTTATCCTGCAACAAGTCGAGGTCTGATAATTTTTTGGAATTAGGGTTTTTGCCACCCACTTTCAATACATCATCGAATGTATTATACTTGTTTTTATAGATGGTCCGTAAATCCGTGATTTTAGGTTCGGTCAATTTTTCAATTTCTGCTATCAGCAACCCGTGTAATGTGAAATCCTGGTTTTGCAGGAATCTGGAGAAATCTACTTTTTTAATTTCAGCCATGATTTTGTTTGATTTAATGATGTAACAACTTGTTTTTTTATGCGTAAGGTCGTTGTAAAGGTTGCAAAGTACTTTCGGGATTTCCGCGAGGTTGTTGCAAGGGTTGCAAAGTGCTTTCGGAGATTCCGCGAGGTTATTGCATCAGTTGCATCGACCTTACGGGAGTACCGAAAGCATTTTACATCGGAACAACAATCTTTTGAAAGTTTCGCCAGGCTTTTCTCCGGTTGCAACAATCTTTCTCATTTGCTTTCGGGGTAAATGTAAGCCTTATTTTATAAGATTCGGCTTGATTTTGTATGTTGTGTGGCAGATGACGGGATAATTTTTTATAATATTTTCTTCTCTTTTCATCATCTTGCTAAAAATAATTTGTTATATTACTGTCGTTTATTTTAATTTATTACTTATATAAGGATGTTATTTGGAATCTAATCTATCTGTAAAGACCTCTTAAATCCGGTAATAACTGTCAGATATCCTTTTTAATTGAAAAAATGTGAATGTTGCTACTTGATTATAATTATTAACTTTAAAATTACACAAAATGAAAAAGCAAAAATCAGTTTTTCGAGTTGTTCTTGTTGCATTGTTAACTATGATTTATTTATCATCAGTGAAAGCACAGATGCTTTATCACAACAGTCATTTGTTCCTTGGTGAAAAACCTACAGCTTGGGAAACCTTAAGTACAGGGCCTGGTATATATCTGGGACCTAACTTTGGAATGGAGTTCTATGAAAATGGACTAAACTTTTGGCGCCCTTATCCAAATACTAGTCCAGGAAACTACAAAATATTCATTGATGCTACCGGTAAAGTTGGAATTAATCGTAAACCGACCACGTATGCACTTGAAGTGAATGGTCAGGTTTGGACTACCAGTGGATTATTGATCACGTCAGATAAAAAGTTTAAAAGAAATATTGTAAACATCAATGACAATAATTCTAACTATCTGGAAAAACTCAAGAACCTAAATGGCAAATCGTACGAGAAATTGGTTTATAATAATAGAGCCAGTTCAGAAGAAATATCAGAGATGGTCGCTCAGGGAAAGATTCGGCAAGAAGATGCTTCGGCTGCATTGCAATCATTAAATCAGACCAGAAAAGACGTTTATAAAAAGGAGTTCGGTTTTATTGCGCAGGAAGTAAAAGACGTTTTTCCGGAATTGGTGGAAGAAAGTGCAGATGGAATATCTGCTGTAAATTATACGGGATTAATACCTATATTATTAGAAGCGATTAAAGAATTACAGGCAAAAGTAGAAACATTGGAAAGCCAGTCGACATTACAAGTTTCAGCTTTGTCAACCAGGAGCGGTGTGGCTACAGCAAATGAAACGATTGATGCTTCTGTTGCTTATCTGTCGCAAAACATACCGAATCCGGTGAATGGTACGGCTCAGATCAATTATTCTTTGCCTGAAGGAACAACAAGTGCTTCCATTTCTTTTTATTCAATGAATGGTACAATAATAAAAAGCATACCACTTAATGTACAGGAAAGAAGCGGATCAATTTCTATTTCTTCTGCTGATTTTACTTCCGGTCTTCATATCTACAGGTTGATAGCAAATGGAATAGTTCTAGGTTCTAAAAAAATGATTAATCAGTAAGACTATGAAGAAAATACGTTTATTACTTATAACTGCATTACTGGTCATTCCGTGGTTAAGTTTTGCACAGGAGGTGAAGGTCAATGTGACATTTGAGACGCCACAGGTTCAAAATGCCGGATCAGATAATTATGTATCGGTGGTTGCAAACGATATGTTAATGGGAATAGAAGAAGGTTTGCCTGATATTCCGTTTCGGTACCTGCGTATTATAATTCCTTCAGCTAGCCAAGCTACATCTGTCAGTGTAAATAAGCTGGAAGAACAGACTTTTCAATTGAATAAAGACATACAACCGGCACAGGCTCCCGTTCCGATCGGTTTTGGGGGTAATCCGGAAATTATATCTGGTAATATCTCTGTCTATTCATCAGATGATCCGTTTCCGGTAGAAATGGCAGAGATTCTGAATACCGAGAATTTTAACGGTAATAAAGTTGTAACAATAAAAATATCTCCTTTTCAATATCATCCGGCAAGTAATCGATTGAAATTTTATTCCCGCCTGGAGGTTTCTCTTCGGTATAGTGGAGGAACGATCAATAAGAAACAATCTCTGGCATTAATCGGTAGCAATGCTAAGAATAGTTTTATGACGAACGAAATGTTGCGCGATTTTGTCAATAATAAAGATGATTTTGATCGTTTTGCCGTTAAATCAATGGAAACGGCATCTGCTACCTCTATAAATAGAGCCGTGCAAAATGGGCTGGGTTCTGAATATGTTATTATAACAAGTGAAGCCTTGGCTCCGGCTTTTGAACGGTTTGCAAATTGGAAAAGACGTAAAGGCTTGACTGTGGGAATTGTTACAATGGAATACATCAAAGCAAATTATACAGGAGATCTAGTTTCGGGAATTTATGATGATCCAGGAAAAGTACGACAGTTTTTAAAGGATTCTTATACAAATGGAACGAAATATGTCCTTCTTGGAGGGGATGAGAATATTATTCCGGCACGGTATGCATATGTTAATGAAATAGGGAATAACTATACTTCTTATAATAAAACAATTCCAACAGATGTCTATTATGCAGAATTTAATGGAGATTGGAATGTAGATGGCGATCAATATTATGGTGAATATTCCGGTGACAATCCTTCATTTACACAACAAATTTATGTCGGACGTATTCTCTGTTCGCAACAGACGCATGTGGATAATTGGACTTATAAGGCATTATTATATGAACAAAATCCTGGGCGGGGGGATTATTCATATTTAAAAAAGCTATTTTTTGCACAAGCTGATCAAATGCAACAATATGACCATGCAAGTTATCTTGGATCTAAATTGACTTCTTTCACAACAAAGACGGTCTTTAATGAAGAAGTGGATGGTGTACTTGATTATAACTCTTCCGTATTGCCATCTTTCCCTTCAGGAAGGGATGTCATTGAAGAATTGAATAAAAACTATGGTTTTATAAGTTTTTTAGGGCATGGTTCTATTACTAGTGTTGCCTTGGCTACTACTGGTATGAATCGAGAAGGAGTACCTAAATTAAGAATTTATACTTACGACTACATCAAAACTGATGTACATGGAGCAAATGAATTTAGTAATGGAGGTGCTTTAAAAAATATGACAAATGACGGATATCCTAATATCAATTATTCCATGTCTTGTGATAATATACCATATGATAAATTGGCAGAAAACATTGACGATAGTTTCGGTGAAGTATTAACTTCTATTTACAGGACCGGCTGTGTTGCTTTTTTGGGTAATACACGATTTGGCTGGGTCAATTCATCAAAACAATTATTTGGTTATTTTGCAGATGCTATTAATTCCGGTCATTTAAGTTTAGGTGAAGCTGAGATCTTTTCTAAAAATTCATTATCAAAAACGAATGCATATGATCGATATTTATTTTTTACCCATAATCTTATCGGTTGTCCCGAAATGAAAATCTGGACAACTACTCCAGCAAAGTTCACCAATGTATCGATTACAAGATCTGGAAGTTCTGTAACAGTAGTAGCCAATAAGGCTGGGTGTAAAATATGTGTTATGAGTTCTGCAGATAACGGAGTTAGCTATCATAAAACAATTAAAGCTTCACGTAATACATTTACAAATGTACCGGATTCGTATACAGTGACTGTCATAGGGGATAATAATATTCCATATATCTATGTAAGTGATGTTATTATTACAAACAAAACGTATAATACAGGCCGTTATTTTATAAATGGAAAGAACTTCTCATTGGATAATGTAACGGTGACTGGATCTACTAGTTTGCATTTAGAGTCGACGGGTACTTTTGAAGCAACCGGTAAGTTGTCTATAAATGAAAATTCAATATTTAGCATTGAATAAAATACAATTGAGTATGAAAAAGATATTATTATTTACCATTGCACTGGGTTTGGCGGCAGGTCTTTCGGCTCAGGAAACCAATACAGATGATGGTTTTCTTAATGCGTTTACTGCGGAAAAGACAGAGTGGATAATTGATTATACCACCAGTGTTACGCATGAATGCGAATATATAGACAAGTTAATATTGGAAGGTGATACGATCATTGACAAAATGAATTGGAAAATTATCAAGGCACCTCCTTATCAGGCAGCAGGGTTTATTCGTACCGACGGGCAGAAAGTTATTTTTAAACCAGATGAAGAAACTAAAAACAATATATATCCTTATACAGGAAAAGAGATCCTTTTATATGATTTCTCTTTCGACGTAGGAGATAGTGTTTTGGTTTTTTATAATCAAGAACCTTGGTATGCCCCAATTATTGGGGTAGACTCTGTTTTATTGCATGATGGGAAAAAACATAAAAGATTAATTACTTCTTCAAATGGAAGCTTTATAGAAGGTCTTGGTTCTGCAAAAACAAGTCCTTTAGTTATATTTACTCCGATACCAACTTGTGAAAACTGTGTGATTCGTGAGACTAATATTTGTTGCCATGTAAATGGTCAGTTGCTTTACAGAAATCCCCGTTTCTCTGATTGCGAAGGTACCATAGTTGGTAATGAAACCATTAAAATCCCGGATAATTTGAAAATATCCATGAGCGACAATATGTTGCATATTATATTTGAAGAAGAAAAATTCTTCGATGTAGCTGTTTACAGCATGAACGGAGTGTTACTGAAACAACGGAAAGGTCATTCGAAAGAAGCCGTAATACCGGTCTATTCCGGCAAAGGTATTTTTGTTGTCCGTGTCACTTGCGGTAATGATGTTTATTCCCGGAAGGTGTATAATCTGTAAACCCGATATGGCTATTGAACGTTAAAAGCGAAAAGAGGCATTCCCGGTAGGAGTTGGGGTGCCTCTTTTCTATTTATACAAAGATGTGCTTATTTATGGAACCAGTATCAGGGTGTAATTCAGATCGGATGCTGCTTTCTGTAATTCCTGATTCAATAGTGTCAGACTGTCGCCTTCTGCCTGGAAATAGAATGTCATACTTCCGTCGCTAGGGATCAATTCGTAAACGACAGCTTCTGAATCGCTGGGTGTACCATGTTTTACCTGACGTTTACCGGTAGAAGAGAATGTTTTATCCTGTCCGTTTTCAGCTTCCAGATAAGTGGCATCCATTTCGTAAACGCCGTCGTCGCTATCTTGCTGATAGAACAAAGTCAGGTCATAAACGATGCCGGGACCATCTGCAGCCGGGAATGTTCCCTTATATTTTTTCTGGATAACGCTTCCTTTTTTAGGATCTACTTTCAGCGAATCACGCATGTTCACAGGTTTGGTCGTTTTTCCTGTTACTTCAGGCAAAGCCGGTGCATCGGGTACCGCTTCAGCTACTGTTACGCTTTCTTCCTCTATTAAAGCGGGTTCGGTTGTTTTCTTCCCGCTACATGCAGCTAATAAAGCCAGAGCTGCTACTGCGATAAAATACTTTTTCATTATTCTGCATTTTTATTTATTAGTGACTTTGCCGTTATAACAAAAGTCCCCCTGCATTTTGTTTTGCAGGAGGACTTTTTTAACTATATGACAGGCTGTTTCTCATTTTTTATCCGGACTCTCCGGTTTTTTCTGATATTCAGGAGGAATAGTGATAGCACTACCGTCGCGTTCTGCATAATAATGGGGCGACATGATCTCTATACCTGCTTCATTGAATACATCCTGTATGTTCTGGTGCAGGTCGGAATATATCTGAGATAATTTGTCGGCATCTTTTATATAAGCATTTATCTGGTAACAGGGATAGTAGTCCTGCAATTCCGTTTCCAGAACAAACGGTTTCGGGTGCGACATCACTCCGGGAGTCGAGCGGGCTGCATCGATCAGCAACTGATGGACCTGACGCCAGGGAATATCATAACCGATACTGACTGTCGAGTGGATGATCAGACCGAACTGGCGGGCGGATGCACTGTAATTGACCGTATGTGACGACATGATGAATGAGTTAGGAATTGTTACAACCTCATTCTTTGGGGTACGGATGCGGGTTACGAACGGCGTTTTTTCAATTACATTTCCTGTAGTCTCGTTTAACTTGATGCGGTCGCCCAGTTTGAACGGACGCATATAAGTAATGACCAGCCCTGCTATGATATTTCCGATAACCGTACTTGAACCCAGGGAGACGATCAGTCCGACAAAGACCGAAATACCCTGGAATACACCGGAATCGGAGCCTGGCAGATACGGGTAGACCATTGCGATCATAAAGGCATACAACAGGAAGCGTATTATATTGAAAGATGGCTGTGCCCAGTCCGGATAGAATCCGGTGATCTTTAATTTCTCGCTTTCAATCTCATTGGCTATATATTGAATACCCTTTATAATATATTTTACACTGTAATAAATGACAATGATAATGAAAAGGTTAGGTATGTATTCGACAACAGATTTAAGAACCATTTTGATCGGTTCGATAATATAAGTGAATAACCTCATTGCCAGATTCTCTGTTTGCGGGAATATGGCAAACAGCATCGGGACACTGAACATAAGCTGTATCAGTAAAACCAGGTAGCGAAGAATGTTATTCAGGAAGATAAGTATCCTGCCTTGCCGGTGAGTATTCAGAAATTCATAATCCCGTATGGTGATGGATTTGAGTTTGTTCTGCTTCAGCCAGATAATACGGCGGCGTAGTTTTCTGAACAGATAGTTGGTCAGCTTAAACAGGAAATACTGAACGACCAGTACTAAGATGAAAAGGCCTACCCGTTTAGCGATCTGAAGGATGCTGTGTTCTTTTTTCAGCGACAGGATCTTATCGTGGACAGCAGATCGATATTGTTTTGCCAGTTCGTCCCTATCCGTATTCATCCAAAGGGCATCCTGGTCGGTAACACTCAATATCACTTTTTCTCCATACATGATATCCGTCTGGTATTCACTGGTGAACAGATATACAGAGTCGGTTTTCAGGCTAAGGTCTTTTCCGATCTTCAGGATTAAGTTGACGGCATTTTCAGCACGGTCGTGTGCAGAAACACCTCCTCTTTTGGCATAGAAAGTGAGGAGCGTATCATTGTCGATGATAAGAGGGACACCGGGTGTCAGGGTTCGTAACGAGTCGATGCGGTGACGCTGTTCCTCTTTTTTCAGCGAATCGGTGGTGATATGCTTGTTCAGCGCATCGTCCAACTCGGTCCGGAGTACGATCTCATTCAGCTTCATTTCCTGTAACTGAAGTTCAAGCTCCTGCATTCTGATAGAATCCTGCCGGTACTTTTCTTCCATTGCGGCGGATGAATCGGCCGGGGCCTCGTTTGTCTTGTTCTCTGTAATGACAGCATTCAATAATCCTTCAGCCTTTTCCCTGATCTGGGACGTAGCCCGGGAAGGCATGAGGAATAGGGCCGATATAACGGCAAAGCATATAACTAAACGTTTCATAGTGCCTTTTTACTCTATACTTTAATTTATATATGTTTATTTGCCTCCTGCCGGCAAATGTTTCAACCAGTAGTCTGCCATACTTTTCCGTAGATGTAAGGTGGTGCCTTCACGCTCATAGATACCGTGGCTACGCATCGGATAGCTGATCTGACTGAATATCTTTCCATGTTTGACCAGTTCATTCACCTGCATTTCGCAGTTCTGGTAATGTACGTTGTCGTCGCCCGTTCCGTGTATCAGTAATAAGTTTCCTTTCAATCCTTTTGTATAACTGATAGGAGAACCTTTACGATAACCTTCCGGATTATTTTGCGGGGTGTTCATATAGCGTTCCTGATAAACGGTGTCATATAAGCGCTGGTCGGCAACAAAAGCGATTGCAATGCCGGTGTGAAATACTTCCGGATAGCGGAACATACAGTTCAGTGTCTGGCTACCGCCTCCGCTCCATCCGTTGATACCGATACGGGACAGGTCGATGAACGGGTATTGCCGTCCGAGATCCTGTATGCCCCGTGCCTGATCTTCGGATGCAAATGTACCGACTTCCCCATAGATGCATTTGCGCCATTCACGTCCGCGTGGTGCATTAGCTCCCTGGTTTTCGATGCTGACATAGATGTATCCTTGATTGACCATATATTGGTTCCACAGATCGCCGCCACCCCATGAGTCCTGTACGGTCGATCCTGCCGGTTCGCCATAGACTTCGATAATAACCGGGTATTTCTTCGAAGGGTCGAAGTTAACAGGTTTAATCATGCAGGCATCGAGTAGTAAATCGCCTGATTTGACTTTGACAAACTCTTTCGGATTCAATCCCAGTGCGTCATATTGTTCTTTCGCTTTTGCATTATCTTCGATTATACGAACGGACTGATTCTTAGGAAATGAAACCATGTCAATCACCGGAGGGGTTACTGAATTGCTGTAGGTATGTACTGCCCATTTTCCGGTCGGAGACATGTTATAATGATGCTGCCCCGGCTGGTTCTCCGGGCTCAAGCGTTTTACTTCGCCTTTGCCGAACAGGTTTGCACTGTACAGATAACGTTGTGTATAGTTTTCCGGTGAAGCGATAAAATAAACCAAACCTTTTTGCAGATCGGTTCCGACCGGCTGGATATAATCGAAATCTCCTTTTGTGACAGGGACAATCTCTTTTCCGTCACGGCTCACACGATACAGGTGACGCCATCCGCTGCGTTCGCTTTCCCAGGTGAAATACTGGTTGTTCTTCAGCCACTGGATATTATCGTTTGTATCCAGCCATGCAGCATCTTGATCGGTAAAGATATTTTTAGGTGTTGCACTGCCTATTTGGGCAATCCATACTTTATTGGTATTCTGTTCCCGGTTCAATTGTTGAATGAACAATTCGTTGCTTTCCGGAATGAAATCCATACGGGGAATGTAATTGTTCCGCGGATCTCCGGGAATATCGATCCAGGTGGTCGTTCCCCCTTCTGCCGGGACATATCCTACTTTTACTGCTGAATTGGCTGTACCTGCTTTCGGATAGGGAAAGTGCAGGATAGTAGGATAGACAGAATCGACATTGTTGATGATGTCGAATACGCCGGTCCCTTCCGTATCGCTTTGCCAGTAGGCTATATATTTGCCGTCTGGGCTCCAGCGGAAACCGTCGCGGCAGCTGAATTCTTCTTCATATACCCAGTCGAACGTACCGTTTACGATAGTCCGGCTTCCGTCGTGGGTCAACTGGGTTCTTTTGCCGGAGTTTATATCTTCTACATAAATATTATTGTCGGAAACGTAGGCTACTCTGGTTCCGTCGGGAGAGAATTTGGCGAACATCATCGATGATTCGGGCAATCCTTTTCCCAACTGGTGGAGGCTGCCGTCTTGCAGGCTAAGCACCCAGTAATCTCCCCGCGTATCATAACGCCAAACACGTTTAGTGTTATTAAATATCATAACTTTGTCATTGTCATTGCTCCAGGAGAGGCGCCCCATTCCAATGTGTTTTCCTGTCAATGGGTCTATAAACATGGAAGAGGGGATGATCATTTCGCGGGCATTATCTTTGGCACGGTAGGCAACGACATCCATACCTCCGTCTGTTTCATTTCTTTCCAGGCGGCTGTAACGTTCCCCGTCTTTCATCCAGTTCATGGCACCGATTCCTTTTGTCTGGATCAGTCTCCCACTGAGAACTTCTTCTAAATCCAATGATTTTTGTGCGGTACACAGATTGCTGCAGAAAATAGTAATAGCGGCGGCAACAATTAGTTTATTTAGTTTCATTTGTATTTATTGTGTTTGTTTCTGAATATACAAATAACGTAAAGTTCTTTGAGATAACAAAGGAGAAACTCTTATTATTATCTTTGCGGCTTCAAAAGAGTTTAATAGTAAAATAAAAGACAAATAATGAGATCTATTTATGCAGTCGCATGTTCTGCGATGGTGATGTTGAGTGGGTTTACCGCTTGTAATAATGATAACAACAAATTTGAGTTAAGTCCGGAGCAGATTGCTCATTACGAGAAGAACCACGAATATATTCGTGAGAAAGCGTTGGAGAAAGATGAGAACGGGAATTTAGTCTATCAGCAGATTGTGAAGGATGGCGATACAACGTTGTATAGAATAATCGACAGAAAAGCTGAAACACCTAAATATCCGACAAGTAGTAGTAAACTGCACTTTACTTTGGAAGGACATTATATAGATGGTACGGTATTTCAAAAGAAGATTACTGAAAATTTTGTTGTAGGAGAACTGATTACCGGTTTGCGATATGTTATTTTGGATACATCAGTGGGTGATTCCATAGAGGCGATCATTCCTTCTGATTTAGGCTATGATTATCAGTTGGGGATGGGAACAGTTCCTTTTGGTTCTACTCTGATATTCAACTATAGAGTAGAGGATAGCAAATAACAGACTCTTTCTATAAACAAGAAGGGCGCCTTCGGAATATCCGTTGGCGCCTTTCTTTTATAATAAAGAACTAATTAAGCATTGAGTACTTTTTTGAATCGGGCAAGGAATTCTTTCGCTTCATCCATTGTCAGGCAAAGCGGCGGAAGCAGACGGATCGTATTGGTTCCGGCAACCCCGGTGAATACTTTTTCTTCAAAAAGAAGCTTGCTACGTACTTCTTTGATCGATTCTTCAAACTCAATACCGATCATCAGACCGCGACCACGAACTTCCTTGATTCCCGGCAGTTTGTGTAACTCTTCGATCAGGAATTCACCGACTTTGGCTGCATTGTCAACCAACTTCTCGTTTTCCATGATATCCAATACGGCGATAGCAGCAGCACAAGCCAGATGGTTACCTCCGAAAGTCGTTCCCAGCATGCCGTAAACAGGCTTGAACATCGGGCTGATCAGCAAACCGCTCATCGGGAAACCATTACCGATCCCTTTGGCAACCGTGATCAAATCCGGCTGGATATCAGCATATTGATGGGCAAAGAACTTTCCGCTTCTACCGTAACCGGACTGAATTTCATCCAGGATCAGGCAGGCTTCATATTTGGTACATAAGGTACGCAATTCTTTCATAAAGTCGTCTGTCGGAAGCTGGATACCGCCGACTCCCTGGATACCTTCTATAATAACGGAAGAAACATCCCCTTTTTGCAATTCAGCTTCAACAGCTGCCGCATCGTTCAACGGTAGGTAAGTAACAGCCAGGTCTTCGTTGACCGGAGCGATGATCTTCGGATTATCAGTGACGCGAACCGCAGCAGAAGTACGTCCGTGGAAAGCGTGCTTGAAAGCGATTACCCGTTTCTTCCCATTGTGGAAGGAAGCCAGTTTCAACGCATTTTCGTTTGCTTCGGCACCGGAGTTGATCAGGAATAAGGAATAATCGTCATAACCGGAAGCTTTTCCCAGCTTGTCAGCCAGTTTCTGTTGCAAACTGTTGATGACAGAGTTGGAATAAAATCCCAACTTGTTCACCTGGTCGGTGATAGCAGCTACATAAGTAGGGTGGCTATGACCGACGGATATAACGGCATGGCCACCATACAGGTCGAGGTATTCTGTACCTTCACCGTCCCATACATGGCATCCTTTGCCTTTTACTATTTCTATATTAAATAAAGGGTATACGTCGAATAGTTTCATGATTTCTTATTTAAAACGCTGACGGTTTGAGATGTAATCCTACAGTCTCTTCCAAACCGAACAGCAAATTCATATTATGCACAGCTTGTCCGCTGGCGCCTTTCAACAAGTTGTCGATCATAGATACGATCAGCAATTTGTTATCATATTTCTGGAGATACAGGAGACATTTGTTTGTGTTGACTACCTGTTTCAGATCCGGATTCTTATCTGTAATGAATGTGAACGAATGATCGTCGTAGTATTCTTCATAAATACGGCGGATCTCATCCAATCCTACTTTGCAGTCGATATAAGTCGTTGCAAAAATACCGCGTGAGAAATTGCCCCTTACCGGAATAAAGTTGATATTACTTTCGAAACTATTCTGCAACTGGCGCAGGCTCTGACCAATCTCAGCCAAGTGCTGGTGTGTGAACGGTTTATAAATCGAAATGTTATCGTTTCGCCAGCTGAAATGAGAAGTCGACGAAGGCTTCACGCCGGCTCCCGTTGAACCGGTGATCGCGTTGACGTGTAATTCGGAGTTCAGCATCAAGTGCTTAGCCAGTGGCAAAACGGCTAACTGGATACAGGTGGCAAAACAACCGGGGTTCGCAATGTGTCGGGAATTGCAGATACGTCGTCGGTTCAATTCCGGCAGACCGTAAACGAAATCATGTTCGTTGCTTTCGATACGGTAGTCCATGCTGAGGTCGATGATCTTCACGTTCTCGGGTACAGTATGGCTTTCCATGAACTTCTTCGTGTCGCCGTGGGCGGTGCAGAAGAACAGAAGGTCAATGCTGTTCAACGGCAACTCGTCGGTAAAACGCATTTCGGTTTCGCCGAACAGGCCGCTATGAACGTCAGTGATCAAATTTCCGGCGTTACTGGTACTATTCACAAATGTAATCTCGGCGTCCGGGTGATTAAGCAGCAGGCGGATCAATTCGCCTGCCGTATATCCCGCACCACCTATAATTCCGATCTTTATCATATTTCTTCGTCCTTATGGTTGTTATAATAAACACGTAACGGTGTAGAAGTTACTTTGATAAAGCCTTTGGCATCTTCTGCCGTCCAGCCTTTCTGCATTTCACCGTATTCACCGAATTTAGTCTTCACCAGGTCGTCTTCCGATTCAACACCGACGGTTGAGAAAGAAAGCGGGCGGAGTTCGAGTATAGCCGTGCCGTTTACATTACGCTGTGATTCCTGCAACATGGCTTCAATGTCACGCATAACCGGTTCCAGATACTGGCTTTCGTGCAGGAACATGCCGTACCAGTTGGCAACCTGGTCTTTCCAGTACTGCTGCCATTTGCTCAATGTATATTTTTCCAGGAAACGGTGTGCACCGATGATCAGCATAGGAGCAGCAGCTTCAAAACCTACACGTCCTTTGATACCGATGATCGTGTCGCCGACGTGCATGTCACGGCCGATACCGTAAGCAGCACCGATCTCTTCCACTTTCTGGATAGCGGCGATCTTGTCTTCGAATACTTCACCGTTCACTGCATGGATCTCACCTTTCTTGAATTCGATGCGTAGTTCTTCGCTGCCGTTTTTTTCTACCTGTTTCAGGTAAGCACTTTCAGGCAATCCCTGAGCAGAATCCAGAATTTCACCTCCACAGATGGAAGTACCCCACAGACCAACATTGTAAGAATATTTCAACTTCGTGAAATCGGCAACAAAGCCGTGTTCTTTCAGATAGTTGATCTCATAATCGCGGGTCAGCGCCATGTCGCGGGTCAATGTGATGATCTCCACGTTCGGAGCCAGTACCAGGAAAGTCATGTCGAAACGGATCTGGTCGTTACCTGCACCGGTTGAACCGTGAGCGATCGCATCCGCACCGATCTCGTTGGCATAACGGGCGATAGCCAATGCCTGGAAGATACGTTCGGAGCTAACGGAGATAGGGTAGGTACCGTTACGCAATACATTGCCGAATACCATATATTTCAAGCTCTTTTCGTAATATTCTTTTGTAACGTCGATCGTTACATATTTGGTAGCGCCTAGTTTATAAGCATTTTCTTCGTTCTGCTTCAACTGTTCTTCGCTGAATCCACCAGTGTTGGCACAAGCTGCATATACTTCGTAGCCTTTTTCTTTGGCAAGGTACATCACTGTGAAAGAGGTATCCAAACCTCCGCTGAATGCAACTACTACTTTCTTTTTCATTGTCTGTTTGTTTTTGTGGGTTCCGTATGGGCGTTTCGCGAAACGCCCTTACCGGAAAGCCCCGTATGATTTATTTATTATTATTTTTTTCTCTTTCGTCTGCTTCCCGTTTGGCACGGTGCGGATCGGCCGGGTCGAACAACATCGCCGTACAGATACAATATTTCCGGTTCGTACGTTCCAGAATATCATGGTTTACGCAACCGATGCAACCGCGCCAGAACGATTCGTCGTCGGTCAGATCGGAAAAGGTTACAGGTACATAACCCAGTTCGGTGTTCATCTTCATCACCGCTGCACCCGAAGTAAGACTGAATACTTTCGCTTTCGGCCAACGCATGCGAGCCAGTTGAAACGTCATATCCTTGATCCGTTTGGCAATACCCAAACCTCGGAAATCCGGGTGAACAATTAACCCGGAGGTCGTTACATACTGTTTGTTCCCCCACGATTCGATATAGCTGAAACCGGCAAACTGATCTCCGGCCAGTGCGATGACTGCTTTCCCTTCTTTCATTTTCTGGGCCACATATTCATGCGTACGCTTAGCGATACCAGTTCCGCGCACTTTGGCAGCCTCTTCAATGGTAGTCAATATCTTGTCTACATATATTTCGTGAGAGGCGTCAGCAATCATTACATCGATTTCTGTTTCTTGTTTCATTTTACGATTGTTCTTAATCTTCTTTTGTTTATAAACGGAAGAACTGTTGTCTCCCTTAATCGCCCTTATATAAAATGTGATAATGCTTTCACTATCCGGTCCCTGCTAATCCCTTCGCGGGGGATGATCAGGATGGTGTCGTCTCCGGCAATCGTTCCCAGTATCTCGTGCGGAGCATGGGTATCGATATCGGAAGCGATCCCCATCGCATATCCCGGACGAGTCTTGACAACTGCGAGATTTCCGGAAAATTCGATGTTCGGATGATGTTGTGTCTGTACCTTGTTCGGCTGTATCAAAGCTGAATAATCAGGCAGACAATATACATAATCGCCGTTCGCATCATGAACTTTGGCTACTTTCAGTTGCTTTATGTCGCGTGACAAGGTAGCCTGTGTGACCTGAAATCCGCTGGTTTCCAATTCTTTCAGCAGCTCTTCCTGGTTACATATCGCCTTTGTTTGTATGATGCGGCAGATAGCGTCCAATCGTTCCTTTTTTGTACTCATGTTTGTATATTTATGCAAAACGGATGCAAATATAAATCGAATAATTGAATAAATATACATTCTACTCCGGTTTTTTTGCATAATTATTTGTCATATACGTCTATTGAGCAAAAATGCCTTTGGATTTGTTCTATTCTTATAAAGAAATGGTAATTTTGTATTCGTAAAAACTAAATGAGAGAGATGAAAAAGATTACAGGTTTATTAATGGCTATGCTTCTGCTGCTGAGTGCTTGCGGAAGTGTTCCTTTGACAGGGAGAAAACAGGTATTGTTGGTTTCCGATCAGGAAGTGTTGACTTCCAGCTTAACGCAATATAGCGATTATATGAAATCAGCCACAAAGTCAACGGATAAGAATGAGAGTGCAATGGTTACCCGTGTCGGTAAAAAGATTGCCGCAGCCACAGAGGCTTATCTGAAAGCAAACGGGATGGAAAGTGAGATCAAGAATTTTCAGTGGGAGTTCAATCTGGTGAAGGATAACCAAATAAATGCTTTCTGTATGCCGGGTGGTAAGATCGTTGTTTATGAAGGTTTGATGTCTCTGGTATCGTCGGACGATGAACTGGCGGTTGTTGTTGGGCACGAAGTAGCTCATGCCGTGGCTAAGCATAGTAACGAACGAATGAGTCAGCAGTTGATGGCACAGTATGGCGCGGCTATTCTGGGTCAGGCGGTAAGTAATAAGAGTGCGGCAGTACAGAATCTGGCGAATACGGTTTATGGAGTAGGGGCACAATATGGCGTTATGTTGCCATTCTCCCGCAAACATGAATCGGAAGCGGATTATATGGGATTGGTATTTATGACAATGGCCGGGTATAATCCGGATGTCGCTGTGAATTTCTGGCAAAAAATGTCTGCCGGAAAGAGCGGGGCGACTCCCGAGTTCATGAGCACTCACCCGAGTGATGCGACCCGTATTGCAGAGATACAACGGGCATTGCCGGAGATCAAGGCGAAGTATAAAACCAAATAATATCGGTTAAGTTTAAAAAGAAAGGCTATCATTTTTGATAGCCTTTCTTTTTAAACGGTTATTCCCATTTTCTTCATCAGGAAGCAGGCATTCATATTTTGGGCAATGCCTTCCCGGAGTTGATAGGAGAAAGTCAGTTCTTCGTTTTTGATATCTGCCTCGAAACGGTAATTTTTTATCTGGTCGGGAAATTCTTTTTCCAGTTCACCTAATACCAAGTCGTGTGTGGCGATGATACCGCAAGCCTGGAAAGATACCAGTTGCTTCATCAGGGCGATCGAGCCTTTCTGTTTGTCGATGGAGTTGGTTCCTTTCAGGATCTCATCCAGGATGATAAATAACTGCTCGCCTTGTTGCAAGCGGTCGATGATCATCTTCAACCGTTTCAGTTCGGCAAAGAAATAAGATTCATTGCTGACCAGTGAATCGGAAGTACGCAGGCTGGTCACCATCTTTGCCGGATAGACCGTTAGTGCCTCTGCATATACCGGAGCACCTATGCAAGCCAATACATAATTGACCCCGACAGTCCGCAGGTAAGTACTTTTTCCTGCCATATTAGCCCCGGTAATGATCAGGAACCAGGGACTTTTCTCGATCGAAAT
Organism: Parabacteroides sp. AF14-59; assembly: GCF_003479515.1. Taxonomy (NCBI): domain Bacteria; kingdom Pseudomonadati; phylum Bacteroidota; class Bacteroidia; order Bacteroidales; family Tannerellaceae; genus Parabacteroides; species Parabacteroides sp. AF14-59. The sequence goes on from NZ_QUHH01000003.1 coordinate 329,965, forward strand.
ATCATTTCTGACACAAACATCACGACGAAGAAGGGGATGTCCCAATGCTTTGCCGCTCATCTTGAAATAAGTATCTGCTATTTCCGGATAAATATAACCCGGATGATTGAATGCGAAACCGCCTAGTGAACTATAAGCATCGAATTTTTCCAAAGCATCGAACCACAGAGGAATATCTCCGGCATGTGTCTGTATCCAGCGTTCCAGCCTGATCGCTGTCCGGGTATCACGCAGGATGAATATATTCAGGATGATTCCCATAAAGCTGATCCGTTGGTCGAGTGCTCCGATGCAGCGGGATAACTTTTTCAGTGAACGGGAAGCTGTACCGTCCGGCCCGTTGAACCGTCCGCTGATAGTTGCCAGTTCGGATGATTTGAAAATATCACCTTCAATACTTTTGATCAGTGAAGAATAGGTGTATAGTATTTTTTCCATCTTATTCACAGAGTTGTGAAGTGTGTTGATCTGTTTGGCCCGTATATTTGCAATAAGGAATGCAATGGCAAAAAATATACCTAGCATGGCAAAAGTGACTGTTCCGGTCGATGCTCCTACGAACAGAACCGCCCATATGGCAGGGATAATCCATGTCAGGCTTTTCCAGAGCAAACTGTTGATGAATACCGGTTTATTGTCAGTTAGTGAGATCAGCGTACGAATATCTCCCTTTTCTCCGGGATGCAGCATGCCGGTAACATAGAAATGCTGTCTTAACTGTGTCATTTCGCTTAGTTCGCGGATCGCTTCCTGCCGTTTGAGAATTTCCTCTTTGTCGGTAAGCGGGTTGGTGAACCAGTCGGCAAGCCTTTCTTTTCCCATGGAAGTGACCGTGCGGTTGATCGACTGGAAGATGGAACGATTCCCGAAAAGATCCAGGTCCAGACTGAAGGAGTGTTCTCCGCTGCTTTTTTCAGAAGCTCCGTCGAAAGCGCTGAAGTCATAATCCAGTCCTTTCAGCTCATTGTTGCAGAGTGATATAAGAACGTCGGCATACGATTTTTTCGATGATAAAAACGTATGATAGACCATTAGTCCGACGAAAGGTATAAGGAACAGGATAACTGCCCCTGTCAGCATCATCCAGCTTTCGGTCTTTAAAAACCATATTGCTGCAATAAGTCCGGCAACGAGTAACAGGCGTATTGTTCCTATCAAATGTATTTTCTTTTTCAGATTGTCCGAGCGGCGTGTGTATGCTGCTATTGTATCCCGATAATATTGATATACTTTTTCCATGCGGACAAAGATATAAAAAATGAACTTACCGGATAAGAATTGGTTATTAATAAAGAAAAGGTAACTGAATTGACCATAATTCAGGAAATCGGGGAGAATTGTTTAGCTGTGCGGTTATTACCTTTGCTCTGTTTTATAGGGTCTATACACAATAATATTATATATGAAAAGGATAACTATATTTCTGTTTGTTTTATTTATCTCCGGCTTCGTATCAGTTTTCTCCCAGGTGCTGGTCCAGGACCCCAAGATGGAATATAATGCAGACAGTGTACGTGCGGTATTGGACAAGGCTCCTTATTTTACATTATTTAAAGACAACTATTTTATCGGTGGAACGACGATCGGGCATAAACCGACCGCAGCCAATTCGGATGTCAAATTTCAATTGAGTATTGCGCAGCGGCTGACCAAAAGCAAGTTACCTTTCGATACCTATCTTTTCATCCAGTATACACAGAAAGCTTTCTGGAATGTTTTTCAGGAATCTCTTCCTATGCGCGACCTGAACTTTAATCCGGGAATAGGACTCGGACACCTGATTATCCATCATAACAAATATATAGGTAAAGGATATCTGATGCTTGAACATGAGTCTAACGGGAAAGACAGCACAGCTTCGCGTAGCTGGAATAGGGTCACATTTGCTGCAGCCGTTGTTCTCAACAAGAATTGGGAAGCCCAGTTCAAGACCTGGATACCGATCGTCGATGGTAAGTATAACAAGGATTTGCTGAAATACAACGGTATATTCCAGCTGGCAACTAATTTCCGAACGGATAATAAGCGTTTTAATTGCGGAGTGATCCTGACGAAACGCAAAACATGGTTCAGCTTTAATACACAGGTAGAGTTGAGTTATAAGTTCAATAATAATGAGAATCAATATTTCTTCCTACAATATTATAATGGCTACGGTGAAAACCTGTTGGAATATAATCAGTTCAAGAGTATGCTGCGGATCGGGTTTGTGATAAAGCCGCAGGATTTCAGTATTTATTGAGATTGAGTGATAGGGTTAGTTCCAATTCCATATTTTTACTGAATAAACGGACAGAAGATATTGCTTTGTTAAGATTTTTGTAAATTATGAAAATCTATTTTCTTATATTATGAAACACTATTTTCACAATATATGAAAATGTCCTTTCATAATATATGGAAATAAAATTACTGTCGTTTAACGATTTTAGTTGACTACTTTCTGCCTAATCAATAAAAAGGGTTGACTCGGTTTAATATGTGTAAAGGGATTTTCCTGTTTTATATCTTTCGATAAAGATCGTAGTATTCTACATATTCATCGAAGGCAGGTTCTTCTGTTACTCCTCTCTTATGAAATAATGTTCGTATATATTCCTGTTCATGGGGTTTGATAAGACGTTCTTTCCGGGAAAAGCGATAATAGTTCGTCTGTCCGAAATGTTCTATCATTTGTTGTTTGATAATAACAGCATCATTGTGCGGAACACGATCGAGCAGATGAGTGATTCCTCGTGCATATTGTTCCGGTTGATCGGGAACAAAGAGCTTACAATCCTCCCCCGAAGGAGCAACATGTTTCGGATTCACGACTGTAACCGCTTCTCTTTCTTTTGGCATACGTAAGGCAACTTGTCGGCGCAGGCATTTTTCTGCACGTAGGCATTCGTGGTTCAGACAGTGGGCGAAAGAGTATGGGAATAAGCTGTAGTCGAAATTAGGATTCATATATTTGTCGTTTAGTTAACGAAGCAAACATACATTTTATTCTTTGATTAAACGAATTTAGGAGAAGGTTATTTCATCTAAATTTTTGTACGGTTCTTAATCGCTTTCCTTGTAAAGCAAGAAAGCACATCCCGCCGCTGCAAATACGCTATAATCGAGTGGTGTTTTTATATTCAAAGAAAACAGCATGGCAAAAGCAAAAGTCAATAATAGAATGCCGCTAAGAAGAGCAACCAAACGTTTTTGGAAACCTATTAATAGTAATACGCCAAGTACGATTTCAGCGATTGTAGCCGTCCATGCGAACAGCGGTAACAGATATGGAGGAACCCACGGCAATAAAACTCCGGTGTAAGCGGTAAAACTTTCCATATTCCCCCAGACCACATTGTCACTTCCCAATAACGGAGTCCATAACCCTAAACGGTCTGCAACGGCTGACAGAAATCCCAAAGCTAAAGCAATGCGTGCAAACAAAGATATATAATCTATTTTTTTAGTCATATTGATAATATTCAAAGAATGATATTTAAAATCTCTCTTGATAATGATTATCAGAATCAAGCGGAGACCTTTTATTATAAAACGGGAGAAAGGTATTATATGTTTTGGTTAGGTTCATGAAAATGTATTATTTTTATAGCATAAGACAATTTGTAAATTGAAGAGACATGGTTTCTTCAAAAGAAACGAGGGAGGTTGTATTAAATGTGGTGTAATGGTGAATCCTTTTAGAAAAGCCATTAAGATGAATGATAGTCTTTTAGAGTAAAAAATAAACCTCCTACAAAGTAGTATTACTACGTGGGCTTAAAATAATAAAGTTTGGGGAGATAAGAATTTATATTCAATATGGGATGGAAAACCTGTATATTACGACTGGTTTGACTGAAAGTGCTTATATTTGCAAATAGACTTATAAACAATAAAAAACGAAAATGATAACAGGCGAGATAAAAAACCGTGTAGACCAGATATGGGATGCATTCTGGACAGGTGGTATCACGAACTCGATTACAATTCTGGAACAAATGACCTATTTGTTCTTTATGAAGATGTTGGATGATGCGCAGATTAAAAAAGAAGCAATAGCAAATGCATTTAAGTATCATGTTGCTCCTGAAAAGCTTATATTTAAGGATGGAAACTGGCATAATCCGGAAAGTGATAAGGACGTCCCTTATAAATCGTTGCGTTGGTCTGTTTTTAAGAATATGGATACTGTTCGTATGTTCAATACCGTTCGTAACGATGTTTTCATTTTCATCAAAAATATTGGTGTAGGAGAGGATTCAGCTTATAGTCGTTTTATGCGAAGTGCTATTTTTCTTATACCTAATGAACGGACTTTAGCCAAGGTTGTCGATGGTATCAACAATCTGGATATGAATAACCGCGATACGATGGGAGATGTGTATGAGTATATCCTGGGTAAAATGGCGGCAAGTGGTACCAACGGACAGTTTCGTACGCCACGGCATATCATCCAGATGATGGTGGAATTAATGAAGCCGACTGTAAGAGATATCATTTGTGATCCGGCAATGGGATCAGCTGGGTTTATTGTGGAATGCGCAAAATACATCACAGAGCATTGTAAAGATGAATTGTTGAACGAAAATGCTGCAGATCATTTTAATAATGAAATGTTTAACGGGTTCGATACCGATCAAACGATGTTGCGTATTGGGGCGATGAACTTGATGTTGCATGGAGTTAATAATCCGAATATTCAATGGCGTGATTCGTTATCGTCTGATAATACGGATGAGAATTTATATACGCTTTGTCTGGCAAATCCTCCGTTTACCGGTAGCCTTGACAATGATTCGGTGAGTAAAAGCCTGTTGGCAATTACCAATACAAAGAAGACTGAGTTGTTGTTTGTCGCTTTGTTTTTACGTATGTTGGTAGTGGGCGGACGTTGTGCTTCGATCGTTCCTGATGGCGTGTTGTTTGGCAATAGTAAAGGGCATAAGTCTATTCGTAAGGAATTGGTAGATAAGCATCGATTACAGGCTGTTATCTCTATGCCGGCAGGTGTTTTTCAACCTTATTCCGGGGTAAGTACGGCTATTCTAATCTTTACAAAAACAAATGTAGGGGGTACAGGTAAAGTTTGGTTTTACGATATGAAAGCCGATGGTTTTACCCTCGATCAAAAACGTTCTGAATGTGAAGGAAGCGATATTCCTGATGTGATAAAAAGGTTCCATAACCTTGCAGGAGAAGAATCCCGCACTCGTAAAGACCAGTCTTTCTTTGTGCCTGTAGATGATATACGTGCCAATGATTATGATCTTTCGATCAATAAGTACAAAGAAGTGGAACGGCAAAAAGTAGAGTATGAAAAACCGGAGGTGATTCTTGCACGTATTGAGAGTTTGGAGGAGGAGATTCGGCAGGCGATTGTGGATTTTAGGAAGATGATATGAATATGAAGGATAACTGGAAATACATTCTATTTGAGGATTGCTTGCAAAAGGTTAAATATACGAATAAGGTTTTTAGTTCGGATTATTTAAAAAAAGGTACTTATCCTATAATATCTCAAGAGGAGGCTTTTGTATCAGGATATTGGAATAACGAAGATGATGTTTTTCGTGTACAAAAGCCTGTTGTTATATTTGGAGATCATACACGTGTTTTAAAATATGTGGATTTTGATTTTGTTATAGGTGCAGATGGTGTAAAAATTCTTTTACCTAAAGACGCTCTAAATACCAAATTTTTAAAATATTATTTGTACTGGTATAATATTCCTAATTTAGGCTATTCTAGACATTATAAGCTTCTGAAAGAACTTTATATACCGGTTCCTACTCTTTCAATACAAGAAGCTATTGTTGCTGAGCTTGATAAACTAAACGAAATACTAACAAAGAAACATGAACAGCTTAAAGAGTTGGATCGTCTTGGACAGGCTGTTTTTTATGATATGTTTGGGGATCCAGATAATAATGAGAAAAAATGGTTAATTCAGCGATTTGGTGATATAGCTTCTGTCATTGGAGGCTTTGCATTTAAGAGTGATTCTTTTAATATAAAAGGTATACCTGTTTTAAAAATAGGCAATATTAATACAGGCATATTTAAACAAGATAATTTATGTTTTTATGCATATGATTCTAAATTGTGTAAATATGAAGTATATCCAAATGATCTTGTAATTTCCTTAACAGGAACAGTGGGGAAGGGAGATTATGGAAATGTGTGTATATTACCTGATACTTATAAATGTTATTATTTGAATCAACGTAATGCTAAATTAGAAACATATGGATTGTATCAAAATATGTTTTTGAAGTATTTGTTATCAGATAAAAAGATAAAATCATTTTTAACACGAAATTGTAGAGGAGTACGACAGGCTAATATTCTAAATAAAGATATTGAAAATTTGAAGTTAATTTTACCTTCTTTAGATATACAAGCTATATTTGTAGAAAAAGTAGTATCTCTTGAAAATCAAAAACAAAAAATAAAACAATCCATAGTCGAAGTTCAACAACTCTTAGACTACACCATGAATAAATATTTTGGATAAAACTTAATCAACCATGAAACAATACAACCGAGTAATGTTAGGAAGAGGCAGCATATATGCTGACGAGTGTAAAGAAGGTGGTTTTATTGGAACTAACTTTCTTCCGGATAATGATTTGTCAGGTCATTTACCTGATGGATGGAAAGCTTTTAATAAAGAGTATATACCTGTATATCTGCAAGAAAATCCGGAAAAAACAAAAGTTGCTGCTGGTCTTTCCTGTGGATTTCTCTGGACTGTATGCCGTGGGCTTGAAATAGGCGATATTGTTTTAACTCCTAATGGCAAAGGTGAATATTATATTGCCGAAATTGTAGGAAATTACTATTATGTGCCGGGAACTAATCTACCTCACCGACGCAGAGTTCAATGGTATGATAAAACTATTCAAAGAAGTGAAATGAGTGAAGGTTTGCAACATTCGACCGGTTCTATCGGTACATGCTGCGATATCACAAAATACCAACAAGAAATAGAAACATTCTTGACAAGAACTGCTCCTCCAACTGTGTATTGTAATGATGAGGAGGTTGAAGACCCCACAGTCTTTGCTTTGGAAAAACATTTGGAAGATTTTCTCGTAAAAAATTGGAAACATACTGATATTGGAAAAAAATATGATATATTTGAGGATAATGGTGAAATAGTAGGGGAACAATATCCTAGCGATACAGGTCCTATTGATATACTGGCAGTCAGCAAGGATAAAAAGACCTTGTTGGTCATAGAGCTAAAAAGAGGGCGAACATCCGATGTCGTTGTCGGGCAAATTCATCGATACATGGGGTATGTCAAAGAAGAATTAGCGGAACCCAATCAAGAGGTAAAAGGTATTATTATCGGATTGGAGGCAGATACCCGGTTGAAGAGAGCTCTTTCTGTATGTACTAATATTGAGTTCTATCGGTATCAGATAGATTTCAAACTTTTTAAAGGCGTGTGAATTTATAAATCAACATAACTAGTGTTAGTGTTATGATACAAGCAAAAAACTTTGATTACCTGAAAGGAAATTCGGACTTTGCAGATTTGTATGCATATTGCAATGAGGCAGAAATTAACCAGATTATAGATCCGGAGAAGTCGGCTATCAATAGTCGCCGGGCTTTAGAATATATTGTAAGAGCTATTTATTTGTTTAGGGGGATGGAAATACCGGAACGGTCTTCACTTTTCCAGTTGGTAAATGCTGAGTCGTTTAAGAATTTTATTCAGAGTGATGATTTGTTGAAACGCTTGCACTATATCCGTAAAGCCGGTAATAATTCAGCACATTTGGGAAAAGTAGCAAAGAAAGAATCTTTTTTCTCTTTACTGAATTTATATGTTTTTGTCGGTTCAGTATTAGTAAAGCTGAAAGTAATAGATGATTATCCGACTTTTGACCGTAATTTGATCCCTGGACAGGCTGAAGTTCATATAGCTCCCAAAGAAAATATGGAGCCGACCAATGCTTTGGTAGAGAAATATGAGGGTCAGTTAGAAACAGCCTTGGTTACGAAAGCAGTTACAGGTATTTCGGAAGCGGAAACCCGAAAGTATTTTATTGATCAAATGTTACGTGAGGCAGGTTGGGATATTTTGGAAGCAAAAGGATCTATTATGCCAGCAAAAGCCTGCATCGAAATACAATTAGCAGGAATGCCGAATCATAAGGAAACTGGTTTTGCTGATTACGTCTTGTTTGGTGCTAATGGAAAGCCTTTAGCGGTCATAGAGGCTAAACGTACCAGTGTGGATGCCGCCAGAGGAAAACATCAGGCTGAATTGTATGCCCAATGCCTGGAAGCACAGTATGGCGTGATGCCTGTTATTTATTATACAAACGGTTTTAATACCTTTGTGATAGATGGGTTAGGTTATCCTTCACGTCCTGTATATGGTTATCATACGCAAGCTGATTTGGAGCTGATCATTCAGAAACGAGAGAGAGCGGAGATTTCCGATTTGCGTATTCGTGACGAGATAACAGACCGCGAATATCAGAAACGCGGAATTAAAGCTGTTTGTGAATATTTCAATAAAAAACATCGTCGTGCCTTATTGGTTATGGCAACAGGTACAGGGAAGACGCGTGTTGCTATTTCTTTGGTTGAATTACTAATGCGCAACAGCTGGGTGAAAAATGTTTTGTTTCTGGCTGATCGTACCGCTTTGGTAAAACAAGCATATAAGAATTTTACAAAATTATTACCAGGAACCTATTGTGTCTTGTCGGATGATAATAAACCGGATTTGGCAGCCCGTGTTATGTTCAGTACTTATCAAACGATGATTAATTATATAGATCGTGATACGAAAGATTTTTCTGTAGGTCGTTTTGATTTGATTATTGTTGACGAGGCGCATCGTTCTGTTTTTGGAAAATATGGGGATATATTTGATTATTTTGACTCTTTACTGGTCGGATTGACTGCTACACCACGTAGTGAGGTGGATAGAAGTACTTATCAGTTATTCGAACAGGAACAGGGAGAACCCAATTTTGCTTATGAACTGGAGGAAGCTGTTGCTGAAAAGTATCTGGTCCCTTATAAAGGAATTATCCGTCATTCTGCTCATATTAATAATGGAATTAAATATGAAAATTTGAGTAAAGAGGAGAAGGAACAGCTTGAAAAAGTGTGGGAATATGAAAAAGCTCAAAGAAATATTGATCCGGATGAGGATTATCATCGTGATATAGAAAAGGATGAAATATTTAAGTTTCTCTTTAATGAAGATACGGTAGATAAAGTGTTGCAGGATCTGATGGAAAACGGGTTGCGGGTTCAGAGCGGTGAACGGATCGGAAAAACAATCATTTTTGCTTATAATCACAAACATGCAGTATTGATTGTAGAACGGTTTGGAAAACTTTATCCTGAATATGGTCCGAGCTTTTGTCAATTGATTGATAACTCGGTGACGTATGCAGGAAATCTGATTGATCAGTTTGAGGTGAGAGATAATTTACCACAAATAGCTGTTTCTGTTGATATGCTCGACACTGGAGTTGATGTGCCGGATATTTTGAATTTGGTCTTTTTTAAAGTGATTAAATCAAAGATCAAATTTATGCAGATGATAGGTAGAGGCACTCGTTTATCTGAAAATATATTTGGGCCCGGAAAGAATAAGGAATGTTTTTACATATTTGATTATTGTAATAATTTTGAGTTTTTCAATGATAACCCTCAAGGGGTAGAGGCAAAACCTGTTCAGTCATTGACTGAGCGTTTGTTTTGTCTTCGTACGGATATATCTGTGTTTTTGCAGCATAGCCGGTATCAGGAAGATCCTTTTGCTAAAAACTTACATGATGAATTGAAGACTCTGTTGCATAGTCAGGTGGCTACGCTGAATGATTCACGAATTGGAGTTCGGAAGCATTGGGATTTGGTATGTAAATATCGTAAATCAGAAAATTGGATTTTTATTTCCGAGACAGATGCTTTACACATAAAAAATAGTCTATCTCCGTTATTGATTCAAAAAATGGAGAATGAAGAGTCTAAACAGTTCGATTTACTTATTCTTTATATAGAATTATCCTTGTTGGATGCGGATATTAATGCTGTGAGAAGTAAGAAAAAAGTAATTGAAATTGCCCGAGATCTTCAAAAAGCAACTTCCATTCCTTTGGTTATGGCAAAGATAGAGACTATAAAGGAGGTTCTAAGCTCTCATTTCTGGGAAAATCTGAATTTGGATGGTTTGGAGCGTGTTCGTAAGGACTTGCGTGAACTGATATTATTCTTAAAAGGAAATAGTAAGAATACTTTTACTATAGATATTGAAGATGCTTTTACCGATGGAGGAGAAGCGCCAGGAATAGTTACGACTACGACTTACAAACAGCGTGTTGTGGATTATTTGGCTGAGAACAAAGATAATGCAGTATTGCAAAAGATATTTAATGTAGAGCCATTATCTCAAGCTGATATTCGTGATTTGGAACGTATATTATGGCAGCAGTTGGGAACCAGAGAGGAATATTCAAAATATGCTCAGAATATGATTTATGGAGGTAATGTTGCTGCTTTTATCCGTTCTATAATTGGAGTGAATCGGAATATTGCTATTCGAAAATTCACAGAACTAATATCTGAAAGTAATCTGAATTCCATGCAGGAGGAATATTTGAAGACCATTTTAAATTATGTATGTGAAAATGGGGACATAACGACCTCTACATTCGGAAATGATCCATTTGTGAATTTTGATTGGTATGATGCATTTGGTGATAAGCTTAGTGACCTTACTCAATATGTGGAGAATTTGCATAAGGTAATAACTGCTTAAAGTAAACGAGGCATTATTATAGATTACCCTACGCTGAATTTTTGTATCTTTGTCCGGCATTTAAAGCATAAAAGGCAGTATGATCAGTTACTTACAGATAGACGGACTGACCAAAAGCTTCGGCGATTTGGTTCTTTTTGAGGATATTACATTTGGTATTGCACAAGGTCAGAAAGTGGGCCTTATAGCAAAGAACGGGACGGGTAAAACAACTTTGCTGAATATCATTGCAGGGAAGGAAGATTATGATAACGGAGCTGTCGTGTTCCGTAACGACCTGCGTGTCGGCTACTTGGAGCAGACGCCTGTCTATCCGGAAGGGTTGACTGTTCTGCAAGCCTGTTTCTATTCTCCGAACGAGACGGTTCGTCTGATTGCCGAGTATGAAGAAGCGATGGCGAGTGACGATCATTCCAATCTGGAGGATATCCTGATGCGTATGGATAACCTGAAAGCCTGGGATTATGAACAGCGTGCCAAACAGATCCTTTCGCAGTTGAAGATCACAAACTTCGATCAGAAAGTGGAACATCTGTCCGGTGGGCAGTTGAAACGTGTGGCATTGGCCAACGTTCTGATTACCGACCCCGAACTGATCATTCTGGATGAGCCGACCAACCACCTCGACCTGGAAATGACCGAATGGCTGGAAGGTTACCTGAGCCGTGCCAATATCAGTATCCTGATGGTTACGCACGACCGTTATTTCCTGGATCGTGTCTGCAGCGAGATTATCGAAATAGACCGTCAACAAATTTATCAGTATAAAGGTAATTACAGCTATTATCTGGAAAAACGTCAGGAACGGATGGAGACGATGAACACAGAGGTGGAACGTGCCAACAACCTGTTGCGTAAAGAGTTGGAATGGATGCGTCGTCAGCCACAGGCACGCGGTACGAAAGCTAAATACCGTATCGATGCTTTTTATGAGCTGGAAAAGAAAGCCAAGCAGCAACGGGATAACGGTAATGTGAACCTGGATGTGAAAGCATCCTATATCGGATCAAAAATATTTGAAGCGGAGCATGTTACGAAAAGCTTCGGCAGTATCAAGATTGTAGAAGATTTCAATTATATTTTTGCCCGTTACGAAAAGATGGGTATCGTAGGTAACAACGGGACAGGGAAGTCTACCTTTATTAAAATGCTGATGGGCGAAGTAGAACCGGATAGCGGACGCTTCGATGTCGGCGAAACAGTCCGTTTCGGCTATTACAGTCAGGATGGTCTGCAGTTTGACGAGCAGATGAAAGTGATCGATGTCGTGCAGGATATAGCTGAATATGTCGATCTTGGGGACGGTAAGAAGTTGGGGGTTTCTCAATTCCTGAATTATTTCCTGTTCACTCCCGAAAAGCAACATAGCTATGTCTACAAGCTGAGTGGTGGAGAAAAACGCCGTTTATATCTATGTACCGTTCTGATGCGCAACCCGAACTTCCTGGTACTGGATGAGCCGACCAATGATCTGGATATCGTGACCTTGAATGTATTGGAAGAATATCTGCGTAACTTTAAGGGTTGTGTAATCGTTGTTTCGCACGACCGTTACTTTATGGATAAAGTAGTCGATCACCTGTTGGTATTCCGTGGTAATGCCGATCTGAAGGATTTCCCCGGAAATTATACCCAATACCGTGACTGGAAAGAGGTACAGGATCAGTTGGAGAAAGAGGCTGAAGCAGCTCGCCAGCCCAAACAAACATCGGTTCCTGAAAAGAATAACCGTCCGCAGCCTGAGCAGAAAAAGAAACTTACCTTCAAAGAACGGAAAGAGTTTGAAGCACTGGAGGTGGAAATACCGCAGCTTGAAGCCGAAAAGGCAGAACTGGAAACAGCAATGAGTAGCGGAACACTTAGCAACGATGAGCTGATGGTTAAGTCGGAACGAATTGCGAAAGTAATGGAAGAAATAGACGAAAAGACAATGCGTTGGCTGGAACTGAGTGAACTGGCTTAAAGATATGAACGAAGCGAAACCTGTGCTTTGGAACCGGAATTTCATTCAGTGTTGTATCTCTTATTTCCTGATGAACTTCTCTTTCTACATGTTGATGCCAACTATGCCGGTCTATTTGGTGGAAGTTCTGAAGATCGATCCGTCGGAAGTGGGAATCGCTCTTTCCAGTTATTCGATCGGTTTGTTATGTGTTCGTCCGTTCTCCGGATATCTGGTGGATTGTTTTTCCCGCAAGCCATTATATTTGTTAGCTTTTATGGTTTTTGCCTGTATGTTTACCGGTTACCTGTTCGCAACGACAGTATTGATGATTATGGCTGTCCGTTTTATTCAGGGTGGGTTTATGGGAATGACTTCCGTTGCCGGAAATACCATAGCGATCGATGTGATCCCTTCCAAACGAAGAGGGGAAGGAATGGGTTTTTATGGATTGACGATAAACCTGGCGATGTCGCTGTCGCCGTTGGTGGCCGTGTTTATCTATGACCGGTTCGGTTTTCATCCGGTGGTGTTTGCAGGACTGGCAATTGCTTTGGTGGGTGTCGGTTCGGTTTGCCTGATCCGTTATCCGAAGCGGGAGAAAGTGCCGAGACCAGCATTCTCGCTCGATCGTTTTATCCTGGTGAAAGCTTTGCCGACGGCTTTGGCTTATCTGTTGAGTGCAATTCCTTATGGGATGGTGACTTCTTTTGTGGTATTGTACGGGAAGGAGATCAATGTCGCCAATCCGGGTTATTTCTTTATTTTTATGGCAATAGGAGTGGGAACGGCCCGTCTTATTTCCGGGCGTTTGGTCGATCATGGGAAGATACATCTTGTGTCGATCAGTGCACTGACATTCCTGACGCTTTCATTCGCCGTTTTCGCTATTTTTCATAATGAAATTGTATTCTTTGCTTCTGCCTTGGCTATCGGTATAGGATTTGGCGTTTGTGTACCGGCCATTCAATGCCTTTTTGTGAATGTGGCCCCGCATCATATGCGTGGGACGGCTACTTCTACTTATCTGACTTCTTTCGATTTCGGGGTGGGGATCGGCATGCTTGCGGCTGGTTTTATTGCTTCGCATGCTGATCTGGCAACTGCTTATTTAGCCGGTTCGGGGTGTTGCCTGATATCGCTCCTGGTTTATTTGCGATGGGTGAGACCTTCATATGAGAAATATAAATTATCTGTTTGAATATTAGAGTTTATAGAAATGAACAGTTTCTAATGTACTTCGATGGAATATTTCTTTACATTTGTGCATTGATTTTGATTTATACCTGAAAAACAAATCTATAAGAACTATATGAAAAAGAATTACTGTTATCTGTTATCGCTGTTGCTACTTTTCGCTTGTTCCGGTAATCAAAAAAGCGTGAAGAATGAGTATAAAGGGAAGTTGAAGGCTGTTAAGCAGTTGGTGGAGACAGGCGAGAAACGTTTCCGTTTGGATACGGAGACAAAGGTTAAGCCTCCTTATATCCAGTATTGTTCCGATCATACGGGGAATGATCTGCTCACCTTCCTGAATCCCCGGAAAAATGCGATTTATTTCTACAATTATTCGGATACTGCTTATCTCAGGCAAATCGCTTTCGAGCGTGAAGGAGCGAATGCCGTTATGAGTATAGGGGCTTATTATATCAAAAGTCCGGATTCTATTTATGTATTCAACCGCCCGTTGATAGAAATCGCTTTGGCTGATAGTGCTGGGGTGATACATAACCGTGTTACATTATTAAATAAAGACGATAAAGAATGGGCAATGCATAATCCGCAGTATGTTTTTTCTACAGTTATGCCGTTGATGTTGATAGATAATCATTTACAGTTACCCGGTCTTGCTCCTTTCCCGGAGATATTGGCCGACAGGGAGAATTTCCGGTTTACAACCTCTATTGATTTGGTTACTGATAAGGCTGAGAATCATCATCTTTATCCGGAAGAGTTATTCGGAAATAATTATAATTGGGGAGGTGACCTGATTCAGTTTGTGTATCCGGCAATAACACCGGAAGGGAAGATGGTCCACAGTTTTACAAATTCACACGATCTGTATATATCGGATTGGGACAGTGATGCAGCAATGAAAGTATACGGAGGTAGCAATGAAGCCGGAACGATTACTTCTATCGGCCATGAGGAGGTAAAGACTACACCTGACGAGTTGGTTTATACCTCTTATATGGAACAGGACTTTTATGCAGCTGTAATTCATGATCCGTACCGTAAAGTATATTACCGTTATTTGTTACATGGCATGCCGGATGCGAATTTGAAAACACCTCTCGACAGTAAGCCGCTAACGATTGTCATGATGGACGAACAGTTTCATTACCTCGGTGAAACAATGATAGGAACAGGGTAGGAATGGAACTGGACGAACTCTTTTGTCACTAAAGAGGGATTGAATATAGAACGTATCGGAACAGAACCGGAGGATGACGATTATCTGACTTTCGGTTTGTTCAATATACAGGATTTGTAATAGGAGAATGGTTTAATCATATATAATATAGTATGGTTTGGCAGGAGAAATCGATTAATAACCCGATCAATGGAGATAGACCGTAAAAATTTAGTTGAACAATATGGGAGAATGGTTGCTACCATTGCTCATCGTATGATCCAGAACAAAGAGATAGCGAAAGAGGCGGCACAGGAAGTCTGGTATGAAATCTTTAAAAGCCTGTCCTCTTTTAATGGTAATTCTGAATTGTCAACGTGGATATATACGATTGCGAAACGGACTATTTTACGGTATGCCCAAAATGAAAAGGTAGTCACTTTGCTGAACTTGGAACAATTCAGAGGTTTGGAGGAAATTAAGTATTCCGGTTCTGACGAGGATCGGAAAGAATGGGTAAAGGAACGGTGTGACTGGTGTTTGACTGCATTGAATCACTGTTTAAATAACGATGCCCGTTTGATCTTTATATTTAAAGAAAATATAGGTCTTTCCTATAAACAGATCAGTAGTATTATGGAAATGTCGGTAGAGAATGTCCGGCAGATATCCTCTCGTTCAATAACTAAGATCAGTCATTTTATGAATGATACCTGTCCGTTATATAATCCTGTCGGGACTTGTAAATGCCGGATCTGCAAACAGGTTTACCGTATCGATCTGGAGAAAGAATATTCAACCGTTTTGAAAATGATACGGCTGGCCGATCTGTATCATAAATTTGAAAAAGATTTACCGAGAAAGAATTATTGGGAAAAATTTTTGGACTGAGTTGTCACATATCCTGCTCTTTCGTTCACTAATGATTAATGTATAACTTAAAAAGTAAACATTATGAATCGAATTGAATTTTTGAGAGAGCAGATTATTGAATCAAGAAATTTTGTCAATCGCCTGGTTTCGGAACTCCCGGAAGATTTATGGTTTGTCATACCGGAAAATACGGATTCAAACTTTGCGTGGCAGATCGGACATCTGATCGTTGCCCAGAACTTTCATGCAATTACTGTGATAACAGGATGGAATGAAAAAGTCAACCGGGTGATTCCTGTGGCACAGTATAATAAATTGTTTAATGGGATGGGTACTTTACACCGGTCTGTCAAAGAGGAGGTTGTAACTGCTTCCGTATTGAAAAATCAGTTGGACGCAGTTCATGAAATTTGTATTGAAAACCTGTTGGCTTTAAGTGATGGTATTTTATATACTCCATTAGAACCTATTCCCTTTAAACATCCGGTCGCAAATAACAAATATGAGGCATTGTCCTGGTGCTTCAAACATGAAATGTGGCATAGTGCGGAGATGGAAGATATCAAGCGGAGACTGGGATATCCGATCATTTGGCTGAATAAATAAACCTGCTCGTGAACAATGTTATAAAACATACTGTTATATATCTGAAAGCAAAAAGATAAAAGGAGATAGAGAGGCAGCGGCCTCTGAGTTTAGGTTATTAATTTAATGTTTTTAGGTATTATGAAACGTTTAGGTATGGCTGTAGCAGCCATTTTATTATGTGCAACAGTAGGTTTTGCACGCGAGAACCGGAACAATGTGAGTAAAGAACCGTTTGCTATTAACTTTGAGAAACTGAGTTATTATTTACAATTAACCCCCTCTCAGGTGAATGAAGTAGCAAACATTAATGAATACTTCCTTGATATGCAACGTGAAAGTCTTCGTTCGAGCGAAAGCAAGCAACAGAAGAAAATGCACCAGGCTATCTATGGGAATTTGAAATTGATGAAAAAGGTTCTGACTCCCGACCAGTATCGTAAATATGTAACATTGTTGAATGTGACAAATAATAATAACCGTGCATTGAGCCTTTAATAATAAAAGGCGTCGGGATTGTTTGATCCCGTATCGCGGTTGTTGAAAATAGATAGAGGAGATTACACAATTTGTTTGTGTAGTCTCTTCTTTTTTTATTTATCTTTGCGACACTTAAAAGAACAAATAATGATTTAATCTTATCATGAAACAACTAGGTTTTCCTTCTAATGCTACATTGAGAAGTAATGCTTTCGACTATTCGCTGATCGTTGTCGGAGCTTTTCTCCAGGCACTGAGCTATGTGCTTTTTCTCGCCCCTTATAAAATCGTACCGGGCGGGGTTTATGGTATTTCCATTGTTTTACATTATGTCACGAAAGGACTTTTCTCCATTTTTCCGGATGGTTTGCCAATGGGGGCTACCGCTTTGTGCTTCAACGTGCCGTTGCTGATACTGGCGATGAAAAAGATCGGACTTTCTTCCGGACCGAAAACAATAGTGACATTTGTACTGATCTCTGTTTTTACAGATACTTTATCTTATTTCTGCGGAACGGAACCGCTGGTAGAAAATGATACTTTTATTGCCTGTTTTTATGGCGGTGCGATATTAGGTCTGGGTGTGACTTGTGTCTTTAAGGCACAAAGTACAAGTGCGGGAACCGATGTGCTGGCCCGTGTGATTGCCAATAATTCCAATCTGAAAGTTAGTAATATGATCATATTGCTTGACTCTGCCATCGTAATGCTCGGTTTGATCGTATTTCAGGATTGGGCAGTGCCTTTGTATTCCTGGTTTGCCATCTTTGTCTATGGGAAGGTTGTGGAAATGTTCCAGACAGAGAATCCGAATCGCGCCGTATTCATCGTATCAAAGAAAACACAGGAAATAAAAGACCTGATTGTCGGCAAGATGGGGATGCGCGGAACTTTCCTGCATGGACGCGGAATGTATGAAGGACAGGAGAAAGAGATCATTTTTACGATCGCTGAACGTAAAGATATGCCGCGTTTGAAAGACGAGATTAAAGATATTGATCCACATGCGTTTATCTCGACGATGCATGCAAGCAAGGATTCACCTCGGCCGGGAATTTGAGGATTTGAAAATGGAGAATTGAAAATTGAAAATTAAATGAGCGGAAAACATGCAAACCGATATTAATTTTCAATTTTCAACTTTCAATTTTCAATTATTTCCTATCTTTGCCGAACTTTAAACTAACATATAGAAAAAGTAATGCCTAATATCTCACAGCGGGGTGTCAACATGCCGGCTTCCCCCATTAGAAAACTTGTTCCGCTAGCCAATAAGGCTAAGGCAAAGGGTACCAAGGTGTACCATCTGAATATCGGTCAACCGGATTTATCTACTCCTGAGGTCGCGATGGAGGCGATGCGCCGTATTGATCGTAAGGTTTTGGAGTATTCACCCAGTGAAGGGATTCGTAGTTTCCGTGAGAAATTGGTTAAATATTATGCGAAATTCAATATCAATGTCGATGTTGACGATATAATCATCACTACCGGTGGCTCGGAAGCTGTGTTCTTCTCTTTTATGGCTTGTCTGGATCCGGGGGATGAAATTATTGTTCCCGAACCTGCGTATGCAAACTATATGGCGTTTGCCATTTCCAGCGGGGCTGTGATCAAAACGGTTCCGTCTACTATCGATGAAGGTTTTGCCCTTCCTTCGGTAGAACGTTTTGAGGAACTGATCACACCGCGTACGAAAGCGATCCTGATCTGTAACCCGAACAATCCGACCGGCTATCTGTATACACAGAAAGAAATGGATCAGATTCGTGATATTGTGAAGAAATACGATCTGTTCCTGTTTTCGGATGAGGTATATCGCGAGTTCTGTTATACGGGAGCCCCTTATATCTCTGCTTTCCATTTGAAAGGGATAGAGAATAACGTGGTGTTGGTCGATTCTGTTTCTAAACGTTACAGCGAATGCGGTATCCGTATCGGGGCGCTGATCACGAAGAACCAGATGGTGAAGGAAAATGTTATGAAATGGTGCCAGGCCCGTTTGAGTCCTCCATTGATCGGACAGATCATTGCCGAGGCTTCATTGGATACGCCTGAAGAGTATATGTTGGAGGTGTATAACGAATATGTGGAACGTCGCAAATTCCTGATCGACGGTCTGAATCGTATTCCGGGATGCTATTCTCCGATCCCTATGGGAGCTTTTTATACGGTTGCCAAACTGCCCGTGGATGATGCCGATAAGTTCTGTGCCTGGTGTCTGGATGAATTTGAATATGAAGGACAGACAGTCATGATGGCTCCGGCTTCCGGTTTCTATACAACACCGGGTCTGGGTAAGAATGAAGTACGTATTGCTTACGTATTGAAAAAAGAAGATCTGGCAAATGCGTTGGTTGTGCTGGCTAAAGCATTGGAAGCTTATCCGGGAAGAGTCATTTAACGAATTATAAAGTGATTTGAACTTAGAATTATTTATAGCACAAAGAATTCATTTCAGTAAGGAGGGGGACCGTCAGGTAACACCTCCTGCTGTTCGTATTGCCATAATTGGGATTGCGCTCGGACTGGCGGTAATGATTCTTTCGGTGGCTATTGTAATCGGGTTTAAAAAAGAAGTCCGTAATAAGGTGATCGGTTTCGGCTCTCATATCCAGATCACCAATTTCGATAATAACAGTTCGTACGAAACGACACCGATTGCGGTGAGCGATTCCTTGCTTCAGGCTCTTCAGGAGTTTCCCGGGATCAAACATATAGAAGCATATGCCACTAAGATGGGGATTCTGAAAACGGATAGCGATTTTCAGGGGATTGTATTGAAGGGTGTCGATACGGATTATGATTGGAGTTTCTTCCGGAATAATCTGAAAGAGGGTGAAATCCTTACGATAAACCCGGATAAAAGTTCGATAGATATCATTATTTCCAAATATTTATCCGATTTATTAAATCTGAAACTGGGAGATTCGGTTCGGACTTATTTCGTTCAGGAAGATGTCCGTGCACGCAAATTCAACATAGCCGGGATTTACGAGACTGGTTTTATGGATTACGACAAGTTGTTTGTCCTGGCGGATATCAAGCAGATACGTCGTTTGAATGGCTGGGATAAAGACGAAGTCAGCGGACTGGAATTGCTTGTCGATGACTACAACGATCTGGATCAGATAGCAGAAGACCTGTATTTCAATTTGGTTGAACAACAGGATCGTCATGGAAATACCTATTTTACCCGTTCGATCAAGGAGATGAATCCGATGATATTTAACTGGCTCGATGTGTTGGACGTGAATGTGGTCGTTATCCTTATCCTGATATTTTCTGTTGCCGGTTTTACAATGATTTCCGGTTTGCTGATTATTATTCTGGAGCGGACTAATATGATCGGTATCCTGAAAGCGTTGGGAGAAAACAATGCCAGTATCCGTAAGATATTTCTCTATATCTCTTTCTTCCTGATAGGGAAAGGGATGCTTTGGGGAAATGTGATCGGGATTGCCATCTGTCTGATCCAGTCTCATTTTCATATAATAAAACTGGACCCGTCTACCTATTATCTGGATGCAGTGCCTATCGATCTGAGTGTACTCTCTTTAGTTCTGCTGAATATCGGAACGCTGTGTGCATCCATGTTGATGATGCTCGGCCCGTCTTACCTGATTACAAAGATCGATCCCGCCAAAAGTATTCGATTCGAGTAATCTTCCATTAATTCTCAATTCTCAATTATTCACAGCCTGAACGTATAATCGTTCTTCCCTCTGAATATACGGTATATTCTTACATACAGATTGAACAGAGGTAAGATCAACTCCAATAGAAATAGCCAGCCTGTGACCGGTTTCTGTTGCAGGAGCTTGGCCGATTTGTGTAGGATGGCAGCTTTACAGGAAAACCGGATTGTGTAAAGTAAGCCGGCCAGTATGGAGATCAACCAGTTTCCGAGGATACCCAATACGATACTGGTAATAACCGCAATGAAGAACAGGAAGTAGCTGATGCTCTCCGTTCTGAAAAAGGTCAGATTCCAACCTTTATAATAACGCTGGGTCGCAGCACGTGATACTTTCATTTCTTTCCACATACTGAAACGGTCTATCTTGGCCATTTCGGTGATGCTATCCGGAGAATATTCCACCCACGTGTTATCTTTGGTGGCGGATTCATTGATGAACAAATCATCGTCTCCGGCATGCAGGCTGAGCGATTTGTAATAACCCTTATGAGCAAAGAACAAGTCTTTCCGGTAGGAGAGGTTACGGCCGTTTCCGGTATAGGGATTTCCGGTAAGGGCAGACGAAATGTATTGCAGTCCGGTCATCAGGTTATCGTAAGCGACCAGTTTGTGGAAAAATCCTTTATGGGGACCATACGCACAGAAACCTAAAATAATGCTTGTCTTGGATGTATAGTTGCGTGCCATAGCAGATACCCAGTTTTTACCCATCGGTTCGCAATTAGCCTCGGTGAAAAGGAGGATATCGTATTTGGCAGCTTTGATTCCGACGGTGAGTGCCAGTTTTTTGCGGCTCAGGTATTTTACGTCTTCCGGAATATAGGTGTGATAAAGGTGATCGTATTCGTTTTTGAAGGTTTTTAAAACCTCGTCACTCTCATCCGTGGAGCCATCGTTGACGACGATAATTTCGTATTCCGGATAGTTCTGGTTCAGTAAAGCCGGGAGATGTTTCCTTAGATTCTCCGATTCGTTCTTGGCATAGACAATCACGGAAACGGCGGGTTTCGCCTGTCCTGCCTCCATTTGTCTCCTTTTTGCCTGTCTCAACGGACGGGCATAAGTAACAAGATAATACAAAAGCTGGATGATGAAAAGACCGGCAGTTGTAGCCGCCAGGATCAATTCTATATGGTTGAAAATAAGTAAGTCGTTCATTCTTGAATTTGTAAATTTTAAAAACGTACAAATGTACATGTTTCCTGCCTAATAACCACACTCATAAAAGAAATATCCCGTTTCGTTTATTCTACTGAAAAATACTATATTTGTAGATGGCGAATAAAAATAAAAGAAAAGAGGTGGTTGGTGTGCTTGCTGGTGTTCTGTTCACTGCTTGTCTGCTGGTTGGTATTGTGATACTATCCTGCCATGTTCGTATTCGTAATTATGCAAAGGAACTCGTTTATGACGATACGGAACAAATCCCGGAAAATAAAGTCGGTTTATTGCTGGGAACTACACCGATGTTGAAGAACGGACGGAGTAACCTGTATTTCGATTACCGGATCGAAGCCGCTGCCGAATTGTATAAGTCCGGAAAGATAAAATATATCCTGATCAGCGGGGACAACCGTCGGCGAAATTATAACGAGCCTGAAGAGATGAAAAAAGCTCTTCTGATGTACCATATTCCCGATTCGGTCATTGTTCTGGATTATGCAGGACTGCGTACCCTGGATTCGGTTGTCCGTGCCAGGGAGATATTCGGGCAAGATCGTTTCACCGTTATTTCTCAACGATTCCATAATGAACGGGCTTTGTTCCTGGCTAGTAAGCATGGGATTCAGGCTGTCGGTTTCAATGCACGTGATGTGGATACCTATGCCGGATTCAAGACACGTATCCGCGAGTTGCTGGCGAGGGTAAAAGTCTTTATCGATCTGGCGATACGGAAGCAACCGCGCCATCTGGGTGAACCGGTCCCTATTCCCTGAAAGTTCCTGTTTATACCAGTAAATGTGCAATTAATGTAAAAGACGGACGGAAAGAAGGAAGTACTTTTGTCGCGGTAATTTTAATAGGTATAACGTGATGAATAGAAAAATGGGAATCGTGGTTCTGGTCCTTTCCTTACTGGCGGCTCTGGAACCTCTGAGTATAGACCTTTATCTTCCTGCTTTTACAGATATTGCTGAGAGCCTGCAGGTTTCTCTGGGTGAAGTACAAATTTCCTTATCCATCTTCCTGGCGGGTTTTGCCCTCGGACAATTGTTCTGGGGATCGCTATCCGATTATTACGGACGGAAAAATCCGATTCTGCTGGCAACTGCTTTATACACCGTAAGTTCGTTTACTTCCATCTATGTGACTTCGATAGAACAACTTTGGGTAATCCGTTTCTTTCAGGCTTTCGGTGGGTGCGCCGGTGTTGTGGTCGGACGTGCAGCCGTAAACGACCTGTTTGTGAATGAACAACGGACAAAAGTATTCTCTTTGTTGGTGATTATTTCAGGTATTGCTCCTGTTATTGCACCGACTATCGGTAATTTACTTTTAAAACAATGGCATTGGCACGGGGTGTTCAATACAATGGCATTGTTAGGCGCTTGTACCATTTTGCTGACCTGGGTATTTCTTCCGAAAAGTAAACCGATACCTTTATCCGAGGGTGTAACAGCAAAGAAACCTTCGTTGAGGGAGATGACGAAAGGATATGTGCGGGTGATGAAAGTATGGCCGTTTGTGGTTTATACGATTATTGGCTGTATGGCTTACGGCGGTTTGATGGTGTATGTTTCCAATGCTCCGTTCCTGATCATGGAGAAGGGAGGAATGTCGGGAGACACGTTTGCCATTATTTTCGCAGTCAATTCGTTGGGTTTGATGTTCGGTACCTATATTATTAATTTCTTCCTGAAATATATGACGTTGAAGAAGCTGGTGAGATATACGCTTGTCTTTCAGTTGTTGATCGGGGTATTGTTGGTGGTGACTTCGTTGGTGTCGACTTCCGTCATACCTTTGCTGGTGCTGGTTTTCCTGAATCTGATTCCGATCGGGTTGCTGCTTCCGGCAACGACTTCGCTTGGATTGGCTTATTTTAAGGAAGATAGCGGGGCAGCTTCGGCATTGATGGGATTCCTGCAATTATTGTTTACCGGGATATTGTCGGCGGTAGTCAGTTTCCTGCAGAACAATTCGGTGGTACCGATGATGTGCGGATTGTTTGTTTGCGGACTGACCTCTTTCGTGTTGTTGTTTGTCGATACACGGCGACGGTTGGCGGTGATCAAAGTTCGTTCATGACAGGTCTTTCTTCAGTAACGACCGGAATTGTTCGGGGGTACAGCCACTTTGCTCCTTAAAGAAGCGGGTGAAATAAGAAGCTTCGCTAAATCCCAGGCTGAACGCTATTTCCTTGAAGCTCGAAGCTCCGGAACTGATCATGCGTTTGGCTTCCAGTAATAGCCGTTGGTCTATCAGTTGTTTGACTGTGTGGCCAACGGCCTTTTTTGTAAGCTCGTTCATCCGTTTGTTGCTGAGGTTTACTTCGCGGGCATAGAAGTCGGTCGTACGTTCGTTGATGTAGTGCTTGTCTATCAGGGATAAGACTTTGCCGACACGTATATCCTGGTCGATCCGGGTGTCGGTATATAATAGCAACAGATGGGTGATCAAAGCATGCATGTATGAGTTGAGCAGGCTTTTCCGGTGTAGCTCTTCATGTTCGCAGTAGATCAGATGAACGATCTGGCGGACGGCAAAGATTTCTTTCTCCGGGAGAAGAAGCATATTCGGAAATGTATGATCCGCATACCTCTCGATATGAAGGCAGAGGCGCTCGAAATAATCGGGATTGATAGCGAACAGGAATCCTTTCTGATCTTTTAGTTTCAGTGTATGTACTTGTCCGGGACGGAGCAGGTAAAGCTGGTTGGCTTGCAACGGATATTCGACGAAGTCGATGCTGTGGCTTTCGTTTGTCCCTGTTTCCGTAAAGAATTGCAGTTCGTAGAAATTGTGCCGGTGCGATCCCTGAAAATTCAAGGGCGCACAGTTTTCGATCCGTTCGACGACAAAGAAGTCCGTTTCATCCAGGTTATGTACGGGAATATTATCTAAGAACATTTCACTCTGTTTTATCGCAAAGATAGCTTTTTAATCCTTATTTTTGTATGGCATATCCTCCTAAAATATGAATGAAACTGTTCTCGAAAAACTGAAAATATTAGCAGAATCAGCTAAGTATGATGTATCCTGCGCGTCAAGCGGTACTTCCCGTTCCGGAAAGAAAGGAATGGTCGGAAGTGCGGCAGGGTGGGGGATTTGCCATAGTTTTGCGGAAGACGGGCGATGTATTTCCTTACTGAAGATCATGCTGACCAATTATTGCATGTATGATTGTGCCTACTGTATCAACCGCCGGAGCAATGATCTGCCCCGGGCGACGCTTTCCGTAACGGAGCTGGTCGATCTGACGATCGAGTTTTACCGGAGGAATTACATAGAAGGTCTCTTCCTGAGTTCGGGGGTGGTGCGTAGTCCGGACTATACGATGGAACGTTTGGTCCGTGTCGTGAAAGACCTGCGGCTGATACACCGTTTCAACGGTTATATCCATATGAAGAGCATTCCCGGAGCCAGCCAGGAACTGGTGAATGAAGCCGGGTTGTATGCCGACCGTCTCAGTGTGAATATCGAGATACCCAATGAGAAAAGTTTGCAGACTCTTGCTCCGGAAAAAGACTTCAAGAGCGTGTTTGCCCCGATGCGCTATATTCAGCAGGGCGTGTTGCAAAGTGCGGAGGAAAGGAAGCGTTTCCGGCATGCACCCCGCTTTGCCCCTGCCGGGCAAAGCACGCAGATGATCATCGGAGCGACAGCCGATACAGACAAAGATATTCTCCGTTTGTCGTCAGCTCTTTATCAGCGTCCGACGATGAAACGTGTTTATTATTCGGGGTTTATCCCGGTGAATGATTATGACAACCGGCTTCCGGCATTGAAGCAACCGCCTCTGGTGAGGGAAAACCGTTTGTATCAGGCAGATTGGTTGTTGCGTTTTTATGAGTTTAAGGTGGACGAGATCGTGAATGATGCTTACCCGGAACTGGATCTGGAGGTCGATCCGAAGTTATCGTGGGCACTGCGGAATCCGCATATGTTTCCGGTCGATATCAATAAGGCGGATTATGAGTTACTTCTCCGTGTACCCGGTATCGGGGTGAAATCGGCGAAGATGATCGTTGTCTCCCGCCGCTATTCCCGTCTGGGATCGGAACAATTGAAAAAGATCGGGGTCGTGATGAAGAAAGCGCAATACTTCATCACCTGCCATGAATTGGCGATGCGGACGGTAAACGAACTGACGCCGGAGAATGTGCGCCATATCCTGACTCAGAAAAAAGGCAGGAAGCTGGACGACCGCCAACTAACAATTCAATTTCAGGATGTATTGTGAACGTGATGTAGAGGTAGAAAAGTTGCATTCTTTACGGGTGCGTGGATTGAAACAGGACGTATTGTGATTGCTTTTATATATGACAAAACTTTCGAGGGGTTACTGACTGCCGTCTTCGACGCTTATGTCCGGAAGTCTTTTCCCGATGTGCTGCTGGCGGAAGGCGAGCCGTTACCTCTGTTTTGCGAGGAAACGGTGACGATTTATTCCGACAAGAAAAAGGCGGACCGGGTTTGGAAAGGGCTTGAAAAGAAAGTGTCGAAACTATCCCTGTCGGGGTTGACAGTCTCCTGGCTGTCGGAACTGCCGGAGGTCGATATGTTGTTGTTCCGTTATATCCGTAAGGCGCTCGATCATTCCAAGTCCATCGAGTTGAATTTCGGCGATCCCGATGTACTGCAGATTTCCAAAGTCTGGAAGAAAGTGAGTAACGAGCGCCTCCGCATCATGCAGTTTCTCCGTTTTCAGAAAGCATTGGACGGCACTTACTTCTCTGCCGTCGAGCCTATATATAATGTATTGCCGCTTGTCCTTCCGTATCTGAACGATCGTTTCGGTGATCAGAAATGGCTGATCTATGATATGCGCCGGGAGTACGGCTATTATTATGATCTGAAAGAGACGATCGAGGTCCGTTTCGAACAGAAGGAAGAGCATCTGTTATCCGGTTTCCTCAATGAGAGTCTGATGGATAAGGATGAGAAATTGTTCCAGCAGATGTGGAAAGAGTATTTCAAGACGATTGCTATCAAAGAACGTATCAACCCGAAGCTGCACCGCCAGCATATGCCTGCCCGTTTCTGGAAGTATATGACGGAAAAACAGTAGGAAAAGCCTGAATATGGTTTCTGCTTATTTTTCCACGTATGGGAAAAGGTAGTTATTGGGGTTTCACAAATCCTACCGGTTTGCGTGGCTTATCCGATAGTCTTTTTTGTATTTGTAATTCAGCCAGTGTTTTATTGATCAAATCCAACTGTGTCCGGGTATCCTCATTAATATCATTGTAATCGGTGAAGACTTCTTCTATGTATTCTTTTAACTGCTTGACTTCTTGTTGCAACTCATGTAATTCATTTTTCGGAGGTGTGAGTATTTGGTGACGAATTACAACGAAAACGCGCATGATACTCATGTTTATTTGTATAGCTGTTTTAGAGTTAAGAACGCTACTTAGCATGGCTACTCCCAGTTCTGTGAAGGCATACGGATTTCGTCTGATACCCATCTTTATGGAATTGGAGGTCACAATTTGTGACTTCCAATTTTGAGTTTCTTCGTTTGTTAATTGAAACATAAAATCTTCGGGGAAGCGATCCGAATTGCGTTTTACCGCCCAGCATTACTTTCCGTCCTCTTATCTCATAAATCCTATTTTGGATTGTCTGCAATTCATCTTTGTCTTTCATAATTAATGTGTTTTGATTGTTATATTGTAGATGTGTGGGGTAATTACCACCTCACAACCTTTTATTTCTGCCAGATTTCCCAGGCTGCGAACGCTTGCAACAACAGCATCTCAAGACCGTTTTTAACGACGGCTCCTTTTTCTTTTCCTTTCTTCATGAAAAGTGTTTCATCCGGGTTATACAGCAGGTCGTATAACAGATGGTCTGGGGTGAGCAGATCGTAAGGAATATCCGGGCAACTGTTGATGTTAGGGAACATTCCGAGCGGTGTGGTATTGACAATGACAGTGTATTGTTCCATCGTCTTAGGTGTGATCTCCTCATAGGTAATGCAAAATTCTTTTGGCTTGCGTGATACCAAAGTAGCTCCGACACCCAACTGCTTCAATCCCTGGAAGACTGCTTTAGAAGCTCCGCCTGTTCCGAGGATCAAGGCTTTCCGGTGTGTTTCATTCAATAAAGGTTCGATCGACTGCTTGAAACCGATAATGTCGGAATTGTAACCTTTCAGTTTCCTGCCGAAAAGACCTTTTGTAAACTTGATCACGTTGACGGCACCGATCAGGCGTGCATCTTCATCCAGTTCGTCCAGATAAGGGATCACCTGTTCTTTATAAGGGATCGTAACGTTCAAACCATTTAATTCGGGATTCTCTTTCAGAACATTCTTTATCTCTTTGATGTTCGGAATCTCGAAATTTACATATTGAGCATCTATCTTTTCCGCCTCAAACTTCTGGTTG
Source organism: Parabacteroides sp. AF14-59 (assembly GCF_003479515.1). Lineage (NCBI taxonomy): Bacteria > Pseudomonadati > Bacteroidota > Bacteroidia > Bacteroidales > Tannerellaceae > Parabacteroides > Parabacteroides sp. AF14-59. The sequence goes on from NZ_QUHH01000003.1 coordinate 358,231, forward strand.
AAATAAGTTTTGGAAAACGAGTGCCCGAGTGGATATCCCAATAAACCATATTTCTGCATAACCTTCTTCTTTTTTATGTTTAAATTGTAGGGGCAGTTCGCGAACTGTCCTTACTGGCTGTATATAATGAACAAATCCCAAAGGTAAAGGTACGTGCTTTCGCCTGTGCAAAACCTTGCCGTGCGAGTAGTTTCTCCATAACCTTTCCTTGAGGAACGACCTTGATGGATTCCGGTAAATAACTGTATGCCGCTTTTTCCTTTGAGAACAACCGGCCTATAAATGGAATGATCGTCTTTGAATAAATGCGGTAGAGCTGTTTCATCGGAAAATGTTCCGGGGTGGAAAGCTCCAGGATCATGAGATGGCCACCGGGTTTCAGGACCCTGAACATCTCTGCTATTCCTTGTTCTATATTTTCAAAGTTACGTACTCCGAATGCGGCAGTAACGGCATCGAACGAATTGTCCGGATAAGTGAGCGCCGTACAGTCTTGTTGTTCGAACGAGATATGCTCCGAAAGACCGGCACGGGCTACTTTTTCACGTCCGACCTGCATCATGCCTTCCGAAATGTCGGCGCCGATGATCCGGTCTGCCTTCAGTTTCTTTTGCATGGAGATGGCCAGGTCGCCTGTTCCGGTTGCGATATCCAGTATTGACTTCGGAGAAAAAGGACGCAGGAAAGCAATACCTTTCCTGCGCCATATTTTATCAATTCCGAACGAGAGCGTATGGTTCAGCAGATCATATGTGCCTGCAATCGAGTCGAACATACGTCTGACTTGTGTGCTCTTTTGTTCTTCCCTGTTGTAAGGTAAAATCTGTTCCGAACCGTACTTCATACATTCTTATTTATTGTTCAGATAATCTGTAACGTTCTTTTCGATACGTGCAAGCAAGTCGTCTGTATCGCCTTTCACGAATTTTTCGCCGGTGATGTGTTCGAATAATTCGATGTAACGGTCGCTGATACCTTCGACGATAGCCGGAGTCATTTCAGGAACAACCTGGCCTGCTTTACCTTGGAAGCCGTTATCCATCAACCATTCGCGAACAAATTCTTTAGACAGCTGTTTCTGCGGTTCACCTTTGGCGAAACGGTCTTCGTAACCTTCTGAATAGAAATAACGGGAAGAGTCCGGTGTATGAATCTCATCGATCAGGTAGATCTTACCGTCACGGTGACCGAATTCATATTTGGTGTCGACCAGGATCAGTCCGCGTCCGGCTGCGATCTCTGTACCACGTTTGAACAGCTCCATTGTATATTTTTCAAGAACGGCGTAGTCGGCTTCAGAAACAAGTCCCTGTTTCAGGATTTCTTCTTTGGAGATATCTTCGTCGTGAGCACCGATGGCAGCTTTCGTTGTCGGGGTGATGATAGGTTCCGGGAAACGCTGGTTTTCGCGCATACCTTCCGGCAGTTTCACACCACAGATTTCGCGTACACCGCTTTTGTAAGCACGCCATGCGCTACCGCAAAGGTAACCGCGTACGATCATTTCAACAGGGAAACCTTCGCACTGTACACCAACGGTAACCATTGGGTCGGGTGAAGCCATTTTCCAATTCGGGCAAATGTCGGTGGTCGCGTCAAGGAATTTGGCAGCAATCTGGTTCAACATCTGGCCTTTGTAAGGAATACCTTCCGGCAATACTACGTCGAAAGCTGAAATACGGTCGGTTGCGACCATCACCAATACTTCGTCATTGATATTGTACACGTCGCGTACTTTACCATGATAGACACTCTTTTGTCCCGGGAAATTGTAATCTGTTTTAACTAACGCCTTCTTCATGACCAATTTATTTTTAATTGTTTTCTGATAGTTTGTTGTTCTTTTCTATTGTTGTTTTAGGCGAGTGGGCCTTTGTCTCACTGCGTCGTTTATCGTCGAATTTGTCGTACGCTTCCACTATACGTTGCACCAGTTTATGTCGTACGATATCTTTCTTATCGAATTCAATTTTGCCGATCCCTTTTACGCCTTTCAGTATCTGCATGGCCTGCACGAGTCCGGAAGTTGCTGTGGGGGGAAGGTCGATTTGCGTTACGTCACCGGTAATAATCATTTTAGCGTTCATACCCAGGCGGGTGAGGAACATCTTGATCTGGTGCGTAGTCGTATTTTGTGCTTCATCGAGGATAATAACGGCATCGTTCAGCGTACGTCCGCGCATAAAAGCCAGCGGGGCAATCTGAATCACATTATTTTCCATATATTCTTTGAGTTTCGCTCCCGGTATCATATCCTGCAGGGCATCGTACAACGGCTGGAGGTACGGATCGAGCTTGTCTTTCATCTCTCCCGGAAGGAATCCCAGCTTCTCGCCGGCTTCGACGGCGGGACGACTCAGGATGATCTTTCTTATTTCTTTGTTCTTTAATGCTTTTACGGCCAGGGCGATGGCTACGAATGTCTTACCCGTTCCGGCCGGGCCGGTGGCAAATACCAGGTCGTTATTTTCGAATGCCTTCACCAGTAATTGCTGGTTTTCGGTACGGGCAACGATCGCCTTACCGTTCATCCCATGAATGATCAGGTTCTCCTGTTTAACGACAGTCGGGGCTTTACCTTTGATAATGTCGAGTATGACATCTTCAGTCAGGGAATTGAACTCTTCGCAGTATTTCTCAACTTCCCGGATTTTCTTCAGGAACAGTTCGGATTCATCTTCGTCTCCGATTACTTTCATCACATTTCCTCGGGCAACGATGCGAAGCTTGGGAAACAGTGTTTTGATAAGCTGCATGTTCGCATTGTTCACTCCGTAAAAAATAACCGGGTCTACACTTTCCAGAATATATATTCGTTCTATCATCCGTTCTTTTCCTTTTTCCTTATAATTTTTATGTTTTTATCCCATCTATTATTTAGGTACGCAAAATTAGTAATATTCTTTGTCTCCTAAATAGATTCGGGCTTTTTTTTGAGATATAACTATCGGAACATTTCTTTAAGCTTCCAGTCGTCTTGCCTGCAATCCCATATGGCATGTATTTCGATGAGGTCGGGACTGATCGTATAGATCAGCTTGTAATGTTTTTCGACAACAAACGAATGAAAGTTTTGTGGAAAATCCTTTAATGAAGGTTCGAGAGGTCCTGCGTGAGGAAATGTCTTTAACAAGTCGGCAGAATCAATAATTCTGTTATATAAGCGAACGGCAGAGCATTCGCTCTTCTTACTGTAATAATCGTAAATATTTTCAAGTAAGGTAATAGCTTGTGGTAACCACTTTAATCTTGTTGGCATAGAGGATGTCTTTTTCGTAATTCATCGGAAGTCATACCTAACCCTTGTTTGGATTCTTCTATAGATTTCTTCAACACCTCTTTCAGCTCATCTACCGTCATTTGTGCCGGCAGGCGTTCGACTTTCTTGCCTGTGTGCTGGCTGATAAGATTTTTGATCTTATGCAACAACTGCTCGTCATCGATTTGCTTTAATTGTTCAATCAGTGAAAGTTTTAGTTCTAAAGTACTCATATCCATATTCTTTTATTTATACTGTTTACAAAAGTACGAAATCTTTTTTCTCTTGTCCTGTTAAGTCTGTTATTTTTCTTATTTTTGTTTCCCAAAATCAAAAGGGATGAAATTATTTATAAATACAATAAGTTTACTGGCCGTATTGATGGCTGTTTGTGCTTTTTCTTCTTGCAAGGAAAAGCGGGGTGAGTTGAAAACCATTTGGTATAATGGTAGTTATAACCGGGACTTTAATGACTTGAATGATGTTCAACTGGCGGTAGCACAGAAAATAGGAATAGAACCTATCAGTAATCGGGATGATGCCGAACATGCCTCTAAGAAAATGAAGGAGATCAAGACCTGCGATTATTATGAAGTGGAAGAATTGAAACATTCCATCCCTTATCTGATCCCCGAAGCTGCTACATTGCTGGAAGATATCGGACGGAATTTCCAGGATTCCCTTTATAACCTGAATGCTTCCATCTATAAAATAAAAGTGACAAGCGTTACCCGTACAGTCGATGATGTGAAGAAATTAGGAAAACGTAACTATAACGCTTCCATGAATTCAGCTCACCGCTATGGTACTACTTTTGATATATCCTGGGTTCGTTACACTAAAATAGACGAAAAGGATACCTTGAATATCGATAGCGACCGTCTGAAAATGGTACTTGCGTCTGTGCTCCGCGATCAGCGAAAGGCTGAACGTTGTTATATCAAGCACGAACGCAAGCAAGGCTGTTTCCATATTACAGTCCGTAAATAACGGAGTGTAATGACTCTTATTTCAGGATATTTTCTTCAATGATCTTTTTTAACTCGTGCTTGGGCATTGTTCCGAGCATGAATTCTTTTGTCCCGTCCGGTTTGCAGATAAGGAGTGTAGGGATAGTACGGATGTTGAATGCCGTTTCCAAAGCTTCCTCATCGTCTACATTTACTTTATAGATATCCAGTTTCCCGTCATACGTTTCGGCGAATTCATCCAATATCGGGTCCAAACGTTTGCAGTAACCACACCATGGTGCCTGGAAATCTACGATACAAGGTTTATCTCCTATGTATTTCCAATCTTTCGGGTCAGCTTCGAAATTACCTACTTTCTGAATGAAATCTGCTTTTGTCAATTCTACTGGTTTCATATGCTTATTGTTTTTATTTACAGTGCAAAGTTACACAGGATAAAGAATCGGTGACATAGCAATATGGCTAATATACTTGTCAATTTTTCCGTATGGCCGTTTTAAAAGTTACTGCCGACTATCCTTAAAATAATTGTATAAGAAGTAGTCCAAGCAATACAGAAACTCCGGTTGCGATCAATCCGGGGATCATAAAAGAGTGATTCAGGATATATTTTCCGATATGGGTGGTTCCTGTACGGTCAAAATTGATTGCAGCAACGACTGTCGGATAATTCGGTATGAAAAAGTAACCGTTTACGGCAGGGAAGAGGGCGATTAACATATAAGGAGATATTCCCAGCGCCAATCCTAAAGGAAGCAAAGCACGTACGGTTGCCGCTTGGCTGAACAGCAGAATAGACATCAGAAACAGGGCGATCCCGAATAACCAAGGCATTTCGGTAACGATCTGTTCAATCGAGCCTTTCAGCTCCGCCATATTCCCGCCGATAAACGTATCGCCCATCCAGGCAATACCGAAGATGGCGACAACGGCCTGCATACCGGCAGAAAAAACCGAACCCTGAACGGCTTTGATCCCGTCCGTCCGGGTTGCCAGCAAGATGATGGCGGCAGCCGACAACATCAATATCTCGATAATGTAAGCCATCGACAGAGACTGGCCGTTGAATGTCGGACGGATACTTTCAATCGAACCGAACAGGATAATACCGATAGTCGCCAGGATAAAGATGATGACCGACCAACCGGCCGCTTTCTGATTCTTTACATCTTTCAACTCATACTTCTGGGTCGTGAATTCTCCTTCTGCAATACGTCTTTTGAATTCAGGATCGTCTTCCAGCTCTTTACCGACACGCAGGGAATAGAAAGCACCAGCCAGCACGCCTGCCAGCGTACAGGGTACGGAGATCATCAGAATATCGAATAGAGTCACATTGAACCCTTGTCCCACCAGCATGCTCAACAGAGCCACGGTAGCCGCAGAGATCGGACTGGCGGTGATAGCCTGCTGTGAAGCAATCACGGCGATACCCAGCGGGCGTTCCGGACGTATTTTCGTTTCGGTTGCCACTTCCGCGATAACGGGTAAAACCGAGTAAGCTACATGCCCTGTACCGGCAATGAACGTGAAAACATAGGTAACCAGCGGACTTAATATTGTAATTTTGGAAGGATTCTTACGAAGAAGTTTTTCTGCCCATTTCACCATCAGGTCCAGACCACCGGCTGCCTGCATGCAACTGGCTGCAGCAATGACGGCTACGATCATTAACATCACGTCGATAGGAGGAGAGGTTGGTTCGAGGCCGAAGACAAAAGTCAGTACGGCAAGCCCGAGTCCACCTAAAACACCAAGCCCGATACCACCAAGACGGGCTCCGATTATAATTGCAATTAGTACAAACGCTAGTTGAATTAACATATTCAGTAACTTGTTATTGTAGATTTAGTTTGTGAAAGCTGCAAATTTAGCTATTTTTGCTGCGCTAAGAACTACAAAAACATTAAAATGCGCATGAAAAGATTCAATTTAGTTATTTTAGTCGCGTTATTCGGACTGCTGACCAACCTTTCAGCACAAGTACGTAGTGAGTTCCTTCTGGAGAAAAACTGGAAGTTCACCCGTGAGGATAACCCCGACTTTATCAAACCCGCTTTCGACGACAGTAAATGGCAATCGGTGACAGTGCCTCACGATTGGGCGATATACGGTCCGTTCAGTTCCCAGAACGACAAGCAGGAAGTAGCCATTTCACAGGATGGCCAGAAAGAGGCAATGGAACACGCCGGACGTACAGGCGGTCTGCCTTTTGTTGGTGTCGGTTGGTACCGTACTGAGTTTGAAGTCCCCCAGTTCGCTGAAGGTAAAAAAGCATCCATCCTGTTCGATGGAGCTATGAGCCACGCGAAAGTGTATATTAACGGAGAAGAAGTAGGGTATTGGCCTTACGGATATAACTCGTTCCATTTCGATATTACGAAGTATCTGAAACCGGGACAGAAGAATACATTGGCTGTCCGCCTGGAAAACCAGCCGGAATCATCCCGCTGGTATCCCGGAGCCGGTCTGTATCGGAACGTGCATGTGATTGTTACGGAAGATGCGCATATCCCTGTTTGGGGAACGTATGTGACAACTCCTATTGTAAAGAAAGAATATGCCAAAGTGAATGTAAACACGAAGGTGAACCTGCCGGCAGGAGCTGACCCGAAACAATATGCAGTAAAAACAAGCCTTCGTAATCCGAACGGACAGATGCTGGTAGAGACAATGCTTCCATTGACCGACATTAAATATAATAACGGTTCGGTCGACCAAGAGTTTATTGTTCATACTCCGACACTTTGGTCACCGGATATGCCGGCCCTGTATGTGGCAGAAAGCCGTTTGTACCGGAACGGAACCGAGTTGAAAGACGAATACACGACCCCGTTCGGTATCCGTTCTATCGAGATCATTCCGGGTAAAGGCTTTTTCCTGAACGGTGAAAAGACCGTGTTCAAAGGCGTATGTAACCACCATGACCTGGGGCCGTTGGGAGCAGCCGTGAATGATGCCGCTATCCGTCGCCAGATCCGTATCCTGAAAGAGATGGGGTGTAATGCGATCCGTACTTCCCACAACATGCCTGCCCCTGAACTGGTGAAGGCTTGTGATGAGATGGGTATGATGCTGATGGCTGAAAGCTTCGACGAGTGGAATGTCGCTAAATGTAAGAACGGCTACAATCTCTTCTTCGATGAATGGGCGGAAAAAGATATGGTAAACCTGGTTCACCATTTCCGTAATAACCCGAGTGTGGTGATGTGGTGTATCGGTAATGAAGTTCCGAACCAGTGGATTGAAGGAGATGCCAAGATCGCCCGCTTCCTGCAGGACATCTGCCACCGGGAAGACCCGACTCGTCCGGTAACGCAGGGTATGGATGCGCCGGATGCTGTCGTAAACAATAACTTTGCTGCGGTAATGGAAGTGGCCGGTTTTAACTACCGTCCGTTCAGATATCAGGTTAATTACAAGAAACTACCGCAGGAAATTATTCTGGGAAGTGAGACGGCTTCAACGGTAAGTTCACGTGGTGTCTATAAATTTCCGGTTGAACGCAAGGCGATGGCTGTCTACGACGATCATCAGAGTTCTTCTTACGACGTAGAGCATTGCGGCTGGTCAAACTTGCCGGAAGACGATTTCATCCAGCATGAAGACCTGCCTTATTGTATCGGCGAGTTCGTATGGACCGGTTTCGACTATCTGGGTGAACCGACTCCGTATTATACTAACTGGCCGAGCCATAGCTCCCTGTTCGGTATCATTGACCTGGCCGGTATTCCAAAGGACCGCTACTATCTGTATCGCAGTCATTGGAACAAGGCTGAAAAGACGTTACATGTCCTGCCTCACTGGACATGGCCGGGACGCGAAGGTGAAGTGACTCCGGTGTTCGTTTACACCAACTATCCTTCTGCAGAGCTGTTCATCAACGGAAAGAGCCAGGGCAAACGTACGAAAGATCTGAGCATCGGCATTGACAGCAGCTATACCGAAGCAGCTCAGAAGAGTTTCGAACGTCAGAAACGCTATCGCCTGATGTGGATGGATACCAAATATGAGCCGGGTACGCTGAAAGTGGTAGCTTATGATAAGGATGGAAACGCCGTTGCCGAAGAGGAAGTACATACAGCCGGTAAACCTCATCATATCGAGCTTTCTGCTGATCGCAATAATCTGACAGCCGATGGTAAAGACCTGTCTTTTATTAACGTACGGGTAGTGGATAAAAACGGTAACCTTTGTCCGGATGCCACCAACCAGATCAAGTTCAATGTTCGTGGAGCCGGTACATATAAAGCGGCCGCCAACGGTAATTCGGCAAGCCTCGAATCTTTCCAGGCTCCACAGATGAAACTGTTCAGCGGACAGCTGACCGCCATCGTACAAACGGAAGAGACTCCGGGAACGATCTACTTCGAAGCTTCTTCACCGGGAGTCAAGAGTGCACGGATCGAGTTGATAAGTAGATAAGATTATTAAAATCCCCTTCGCAGAATGATGTGCGAAGGGGATTTTTTTATGGATAGATTCGGATATTATCCTATTTGTATGTTACTTTTCTCTTGAAAGAAAAGTAACCAAAAGTTCAAGGCTGCACCTGCCTCGCTACTCCGCATCCTGCGTTCGCTGTCGCCTCCGAAACTCGCTTCGCTCAAACAGCGGATGCTCCGGGCGCTCTCTCCGGCTGCTGCGCTTAACGCTCGCCAGCTGAGGCCTTTCATAGAACGCAAAGCGTTCTCTTATGATTGCCGATACTGGCAGTTCTTTAGGCTGTCAGCACGGGATGACAGGTTTGTTATCAATCCCGAAGTCCCAAGCTTGTCATTCCGGGCTTGACCCGGAATCGTGCAAAAAGCAAGCGGTGTCGGCAATCCTAAGAGGAAGCTCTGCTTCCTATGAAAGGCCTAAGCGGGTGAGCGTCCGCGAAGGGGAAAGACGAAGCGGTTAAAAAAACCGTTGTCTGAGCGTAGCGAGTTTCGGATTTTTCAGCGTAGTCTTTCACCGGAGCAGTGAAGCCGGTTCAGCCTTGATCTTTTGACTACTTTTCCATCAAGGGAAAAGTAGGTTTAAAATTACTTATTGTACGATATTTCCGATCGCATCGAACGTAACCTCCGTGCTCTGCCCATTGTGATCGACGGTAAAGGTATAGAATGTGCCGTTTGCATCGATCTTTACCAGGATTGATTCAATCGTATCTCCGACATAGCCCGTAGACTGGAAACTATCCATGATGATTTCCGGTACATTCTGCTCCGCGATCTGGTAGGAAGTGCTTTGCCATAAATAATTCTTATTCAACTGGGCAATCTTGTACACCTTTCCATCCAGCATATTCAGGATATACCCGTCGGCATTACTCTGTATATCCAGCAAGTCGCAGGTAGCAAAGGTGAATGCCATCAACGTATGCACCTCTGCCGGTATCACGATCGGGGCATCCTCATTCCCTTCATCATTTACCGCCTTGATAAGATTGCCGTACGGGGAGTAATACAGATCCATATCACTGTTCCCTTTCTCGGCATCGATCTTATAAACGACCGTCATGCTATCCCGGTTGATCGTATAGGAATCATCCACTTTCCAACCGGCATAAAGTCCGTTATCGAATGCGGCGGTCACCGCTTCCGGAAGCTGGTTGAAAGGCGTATCCGCTTTGTCCATCATCCATTTGCCCTGTTCGGTTAGCCACGCTTCGGTAGAGACACCGTTGTTCGTGAATTCCGCTACGTAGTAATTACCCTCTATCGTAAAGATCGGGTTGGAGGCATTCGGATATTTCTTGTTGAAAGCTTGCATGACCGGTTCGGTCGGTTCGATTGCATCTTTGTGATCATCGTCGTTATTGTCGCAACCAGCCAGCAAGATGGCTAAGCCCGCGAAAAGTGTGAAAAGTGTTGTTTTAGCATTCATACGTTTACTGTTTTAATGGTAATAAGAACAACCGTCATGCCTGGAATGTTTTCCGTAAAACCGAACACACTGTCCGATATTGAACACCCATTCATCCTTCCTTTTTGCACATAATCAGTTGTTTAGCTTTTTGGCACGGAGTTTGCCCCTAGGAGGGCAGAAATAAAAACAATACTAAATATGGATAGAGAGATATCGAAAGAGGTTCGGAGAAAAGAACAACGCAAACAGATCATCAAGATCGGAGCAGGGGTAGGGAGCATCGTTCTCGTCGTTGCCGTTGTCATCTCTTTTCTGCAAACCAGCCTGAATCGTAAAGACATCACTATTTCGAAAGTGGATAAAGGGGTGATCGAAGTATCGGTCAGCGCATCCGGGAAAGTGATTCCCGCCTTTGAAGAAATAATCAACTCACCGATCAATTCCCGCATCGTCGAGATCTATAAAAAAGGCGGCGACTCCGTGGATGTCGGTACCCCCATCCTGAAACTGGACCTGCAAAGTGCAGAAACCGAATACAACAAACTGCTGGACGAAGAACAGATGAAACGCCTGGAACTGGAAAAGCTGAAAGTCACCAACCAAAGCAAGCTGTCTGAAATGGAAATGAAACTGAAAGTATCCCGCATGGAACTCGACCGGAAAGCCGTGGAACTCCGTAACGAACGCTATCTCGACAGCCTCGGTGCCGGAACGACCGACAAAGTGCGCCAGGTAGAACTCGACTTCAACGTCAGCCAGCTCAAGCTGAAGGAAGACGAACAGAAATACATCAACGAACAAGCCCTTTCCGAAGCCGACCTGAAGGTAAAAGAACTCGACCTCAATATCTTCCGCAAAGGTCTTTCAGAAACGAAACGTACCCTCGACGATGCCCAGATCCGTTCGCCGCGTAAGGCTATCCTGACGTATGTGAACAACGAGATCGGTGCCCAGGTGCCACAGGGAACGAAAGTCGCCATCGTCTCCGACCTGTCCCATTTCAAGATCGAAGGAGAGATAGCCGACACGTATGGCGACCGTATCGCCGCAGGCAGCAAGGCGGTTGTTAAGATCGGCAGCGATAAGCTGGAAGGTACCGTCAGCGACGTTACCCCGCTTTCAAAGAACGGTGTCATCTCCTTTACCGTACAACTGGAGGAAGACAACCACCGCCGCCTCCGCTCCGGTCTGAAGACAGACGTATATGTAATGAACGCAATAAAAGACGACGTTTTGCGTATCGCTAATGCCTCTTATTACGTCGGCAAAGGCGAATATGAACTGTTCGTCATCAACGGCGACCAACTGCTGAAACGCAAAGTCCAGCTGGGCGACAGCAATTACGAATACGTGGAAGTGATCAGCGGCCTGCAACCCGGCGACGAAGTCATCGTCTCCGACATGAGCAGCTACAAGGATAAGAACAAGCTCAAAATCAAATAACCGTCCCTACCCAACAATAATATGATCAAACAATATATAAAACAAGCCCTGAGCATGCTGCGTGAGAATCCTCTCATCAGCGTGATATCCATACTCGGAACGGCACTGTCTATCGCAATGATAATGATCGTTATCCTGGTCTTTCAGGTACAGCTGACCAATTTTGTACCGGAGGTGAACCGCGACCGGATGCTCTATGTGGAACAAGGAACCGAGGTAAAGACAAAGAACAGCTGGAGCAGAGGAAACATGTCTGTCGAAGCTGTCCGCGAATGCTTCTATTCGTTGAAAACACCCGAAGCCGTATCTGCCTGGTTCACGATGTCATACCCTTTGTCGTTGCCCGGTAGGCAAATGTTTAAGACATATAAGATCTTTTATACCGATCCGGGTTTCTGGAAGGTCTACGCCTTCTCTTTTCTGGAAGGCAAGCCGTTCACGGAGGCAGACTTCACATCCGGCATTCACCAGGCTGTTGTCTGCGAGAGTGTTGCGAGGGGGCTGTATGGCACGACTCAGGTAGTAGGAAAGCCGGTCATCATCGACCGTCAGCCTTTTACGATTTGCGGGGTGGTGAAAGATGTCAGCCGTGCCTCCGACTCTTCCTACGGACAAGTCTGGACACCTTACACGACCAATCCGATGGTACTCAATATGGCATACCTTGAGAATATGTCGGGTGCTTTCAATACCTGCCTGTTGGCTCGCGATGCATCCGACTTCGATGCCATCCGCCAAGAACTGAAGGGACAGATCGCTCGTTATAACTCAACGAAGCAGGAAGCAGAGATTCATTTTTTCCACAACCCGATCACCCGTTTCGACAAGGCGATCGGTACCATCGGGCAGGTCAAAGTCGAACTGAAAGATTTCCTCGCGGAGATGGGTGGCTTGCTGCTTTTCCTACTGCTCGTTCCGGCGCTGAACCTGATGGGCGTGACGCAATCGGCGGTACAGAAACGCCGTGGGGAGATGGGCGTTCGTAAGGCATTCGGGGCAACCTCCGCTGTACTTGTACGCCAGGTTCTTTATGAGAACAGTGTGACGACCCTGCTGGGCGGTGTGATCGGCCTGATCCTTTCGTTCCTGCTTCTGACTGTCTGTCGCGACTTCTTGTTGCCCAATGCCGATACGACGTTGCAAGGCGATATGCTGTTTAAGCCCGGTATCTTCTTCATCGCCCTGTTATTCTGCCTGTTGCTCAATTTGCTCTCAGCCGGGATACCTGCCCTGCGCATTGCCAATGAACAGATAGCCGGCTCGTTGAAAGGAGAAGACTCGATAGATAAATAACAAGATAAAAGACGAAACGAAGATGATAAAGCATATACTAAAGATAATCTGGAACCAACGGCGCAGCAATGGCTGGATCTTTGCCGAACTTCTGGTTGTGGTCGGCATTCTATGGGTCATGATGGATTCACTGCTGGTGGATAAGTACACCTATTACCAACCGTTGGGTTTTAATATCGATAATGTTTATAAGGTGCAGTTGGGAGTTATTATGCCGGGTACTTCGGGGTACGTGGAAGACTCGTTACTCATCACCAGGCAAGGTGAGGACGTACTGCGCCTGGTCGACAACATCCGTCAGGAAGACAAGGTGGAAGAAGTTTCATTGTCCCACGTCGGCTGTGTCTATACGGAGAACCGTTCCTGGTCGACACTCTTCCGGGCTGATGCGGATACGTTTATCAAGGCAGGTTTCCGACAGTCGACCGTCACTCCCGAGTATTTTACCGTACTGCGGATAAAAGAAAAAGAGGGTAAGGAGCTTTCTCCACTTATCGGGCAACGGACCGGGATCGTTATTTCCGCCGATATGGAGCGTGCTTTCTACGGGGAGAAAGGTTCGGCCCGTGGGCAGTTTGTCAAGTATCATCCCGATAGTTCGGATGAGATGCTCGTCCTGGCGGTTTCCGGTTCCGTCCGCGAGTCGGAATATAAGGAGAGCATACCTTTCTTTTACCAGATACCCACCCGGGAGCAGCTGCTCGGGGATATTGAAGAGAATCAACCGCAGGCTGTCGACTGCCTGGTGCGAATGAAACCCGGTTTCCGGGCGGAAGACATGGAAGCACTCCTGCAAGGGATGGGCGACCGGCTGACGGTGAACAATGTCTACGTTTCGAGCGTCGTCCCGCTCAGTGAAATGAGAAGCCAGATTCTGAAGAGCCGCGAAGACAATATGAAGAAAAAGACCGCCCTGGTGGGTTTCATGCTGATCAACGTCTTCTTCGGCATCATCGGAACTTTCTGGTTGCGTACGCAGGCACGACAGGGGGAGATGGGATTGCGTGTCGCTCTCGGCTCGAACCGTCGTCAGCTTAGCCGCCTGATGAACCTCGAAGGGCTTATTCTGCTGGCTCTCACAATTCCCTTTCTGCTGGTATTTATAATGAATATGCTTTACTTCGATATGCCTGACACCTATCGTCTACCGTATACCTGGTGGCGGTTTGCGGCGACCTTTGGAGGAGCTTATCTGCTGATGGCAGGAATGATCACCCTCGGCATCTGGTTCCCGATCCGTAAAACGATGAAGATGAAACCGGCGGAGGCACTACATTATGAATAAGAAAATAAATATAGAAAGATGTGAGCCTATCAAGGTATAAGCCATCAGTCATAAATAAGACATGCCTAGTTACAGGTTCATTTGCCGTCTGCTTTAGCTGACGGATAAGTAAATGGTTTATCTCTTTGGACTTTAGTCCCATTTAAACAATCTCTCTATTGAAGAGAAATGTGGCTGAAGCCAAGAGAGAGAAACAACTGTAAACCGTCAGCTAAAGCAGACGGCAAATGAACCTGCAATTGCGAAGTCACATTGATAAGAGAATAGTTACCTCTGACTTTGATAAAGAGAGAACTTAAAACTGGTAAATAACGAATTAATCAATAATAACAATTAAATATCAAACATCATGATCAAGTTAACAAACCTCGAAAAGATCTACCGCACGAAGGAGATCGAAACAGTAGCCCTGGAAAATGTAAATCTGGATATCCGGAAAGGTGAATTCCTGAGCATCATGGGACCCTCCGGTTGTGGAAAGTCGACCTTGTTGAACATTATCGGCCTGCTGGACGCTCCGACAGGCGGTATGGTGGAAATTGCCGGTACGGATACGAGCCATATGAACGACAAGCAACTGGCAGCTTTCCGTAATAAGACGCTGGGCTTTGTCTTCCAGTCGTTCCATCTGATCAATTCCCTGAATGTACTGGATAATGTGGAGTTGCCGTTACTTTACCGCAACGTCTCTTCCTCCGAACGCCGCAAGGCAGCCGAAGCCGTTCTCGAAAAGGTCGGTCTGAGTCACCGTATGCGTCACTTCCCGACCCAGTTGTCTGGTGGTCAGTGCCAACGTGTAGCCATTGCCCGTGCGATCGTAGGTAACCCCGAGATCATCCTGGCGGATGAGCCGACCGGTAACCTGGACTCTAAGATGGGTATCGAGGTCATGGAAATACTTCATAAACTGAACAAGGAAGACGGACGTACCATCGTAATGGTAACCCACAACGAAGCACAGGCACAGCAGACCAGCCGTACGGTGCGTTTCTTCGACGGACGACAGGTTCAATAGATAGGTAAAGGGAAGGAGTTTCGGAGCGGATGAGAATCTAGGAAAAGGTGAAACCTTTTTTCAGTTGATAGGTGACAAGTGACAGTTGACAGTTAGGCTTCGCTGTCGAATTAGAAAGATTTGAGCTTATTCGAGCATAAGCCATCAGTCATAAATAAGACATGCTTAGTTACAGGTTCCTTTGCCGTCTGCTTCAGCTGACGGATTAGTAAATGATCTATCTCTTTGGACTTTAGTCCCATTTTAACAGTCTCTTTATGTGACGAGAAATGTGGCTAAAGCCAAAAAAGAGAAACGACTTGTAACCCGTCAGTTAAAACTGACGGCAAATGAACCTGCAATGGCTAAGTAACTTCGATGAGAGGATAGATCCGCTCCTGCTTGGGGATAACCCGGGTATCTCTGATATGTCGATATCTTTTGTCTGGGGAGGGGAGATGCCTAAGGTAGGGTGTCACACTATCTTGATAGTGTAGCTTGCCCTATCCTGATGGTGTAGTCGACCCTATCCTGATAGGGTTAACTGCACTATCCGGGTAGGGTGGGGTCGAGTATAGTAAAGGTGACAGACCCTATGCGAGGGTTTTTGTACAGGATATAGTTTGGATTGTACTGACTATGCACCTCCGCCACCCACCTGCCCGGTGTCAACGGCTCGGGCAGCATAAAGGCCAGGTGTGTCGACTCATTGATAAAAACCATCCGGGGATTGATGAAATACTTTTTCTCGCCCTCTTCCTGTCTGATGACGATGCCTACTTCCGGATGATCGCCCATCACTTTGAGACGGCTGCCATGAATGAAGAGCGGAAGAGTATAGTTGGCTGGGATAATGCAGAACTCGCGATCCTCCTGTTGACGGTAACAGTCATTATGGATGCTGACTTCGTTGGGTAGCGGTGCGTTGCGGTGGTAAGGGGTGACCTCCGCCGGAAACCAACCGGCCAGTTGATTAAGCCGGGGCGAAGGACGGAGTTTGATGCAAATCGCATGCCGTTCGCGGTCGAACTTCTCGTATTCAGTCTTGAAGCGGCCCTTGACGGTCATTTCCGTCCGCCCCAGTCCGAAGTCGACGTTGAAGCCGTCTTCGATGGCACCATATATCTCTTCCACCATCGTGCGGAAGGAAGCAATGAGCGTCCCGTGCGAATAGGAAGAACGATTCTTCACTGCGCGTTCGGCGATATCCTCGAGGGTCAGTGAAGGATGAAAAGGAAGTGTTCCTTTATAAAACGGTTCTTGTCCGGGGAGCTGGCTTTTGGTCAGGTTGACGAATAGTTTGCCGGGTTTGACGGTCATCTTCGATTGGGGAAGTTCTTTATCCATAAGACTTATAGGTTACTATTGAATGCAAAGATAGGTAATATGTCCGGACAATATACCATACCGGACACCGCAGTGTTCGAAACCGTGAGCACTGTTCGTTATTGAACACTTCCGGATTTGGTATTCATGCTTACTATCAGCTGGTTACATTTATGGCACGGCATTTGCCTTTGCAGAAACAAAACAAATAATATAGCACCATGTATAAACAATACTTCAAACAAGCCTGGAACCTGATGAAGCAAAACCGCTTCTTCAGTACCGTTTATATCATCGGTACGGGACTGGCCATTTCGATGGTAATGGTGATGGCGGTGGTTTACCATATCCGGACAGCGAATATAGCACCGGAGGTGAACCGTGACCGGACATGTTACGTGAGATATGTTTCTTATCGGGTAAACGATAACAAAGGGACGTTGAACAGCAGCTGCGGTACGCGGTTTGTAAAGGATGTGCTCTACAGCCTGAAGACACCCGAGGCGGTTGCCGTCACTACCGATCCCTCTATTGCACGTTTTATGCTGGGAGATATTTTTGTACAGGTACCCGGACACGATGAGATGCCGAAGGTCAATCTGCTGGGCTGCAACGACCAGTTCTGGAAAGTCTACTCGTTTAACTTCCGCGAAGGGAAACCGTTTACCGAAGCCGATTTCCAGTCTGGCTTTCCGCGTATGGTGCTGACTGAATCGTTGGCGCGCCGCCTGTTCGGAGAGAACGAAGCGACTGGGCAGACCTTATTGATTAATGAGGCGAGATATACCGTAAGTGGGGTAGTGGCCGATGTGTCCGGCGTTACTTCCGATGTCTATGCGGAAGTTTGGGTTCCTTACTCTTCTTTGAATGCTATTATGAAACAGATGACGAGTGAGCAGAACGGTTCGGCAGGACCTCTGATCGCAAATATCTTGCTTCATGATGAGAAAGATATCGGTGCGCTGACGGATGAATTGGCAGAGTCGGTGAAACGTTATAATACGGGGCTGGTCGAAGGGCAGGTTAAATATGGCGAGCCTGTATCCTATGCGAATAATATGATCGGTAACCTGTTCTATAAGGACAGGAAGCAAACCTATCTCATTCTGGTTATCGTATTGCTGCTTTTCCTGTTGGTTCCGGCGTTGAACCTGTCAGGATTGAATACGTCGCATATGCAGGATCGCATTCCGGAGGTCGGCATACGGAAAGCTTTCGGGGCATCGCGTTCGATCCTGTTGTCGCAGATATTTGCCGAGAATATGATACTGATGTTACCGGGGGGAATAGCCGGGTTGCTGTTTTCGTATGTGCTGGTGTTCCTTTTCCGGAATATCCTGTTGTCTTCCGGATTCTTTGCGATGCAGATGGGGACAGGTAATACGATAGCTCTTTCACCAGGGATGCTGTTGAATATGGAGGTGTTCTTTTACGCTTTCCTTATTTGTCTGGTGCTGAACCTGCTATCTTCAATGGTCCCGGCATGGCGGGCTGTCCGGGTGAATATTACAGATGCGTTGAACGGATAATAAAACGATAAGACAATGGTAACACATATATTGAAATTGATAAAAGCGCAGTTTCGCAGCAATAGCTGGGTGCTGGCAGAACTGCTGGTCGTATTTGTCGTGATGTGGTTTATGGCGGACTATTTCCTGATGCAGGGTGTTCTGATGAACCGTCCGGTAGGTTTCAAGCTGGATAATGTTTATCAGGCGGTCGTATCGCTTCGTCCGGCGGAAAGCCCTTCGTTCATTCAGTATGAGGAAGGAAGCGAGGAACCGTTGCAGAATTTCGAACGTATCATCGAACGCATCGGGCGGCATCCGGATGTGGAGGTAGTGGGGTTGTCGTATTATTCGTTGCCTTATACCTTCTCCAATATGGGCGATGGGATAAGGAGGGATTCTATTCGTTTGAATGTACGCAATATGATGGTTTCGCCAGACTATTTGCAAGTCTTTGGTATTCATTCCGCGGAAGGTGAATCTCCGGAGGAAATGGCACGTAAGTTATCGGAGCTGGTGAGCACTAAAGATTTGATGATTTCAGGAGAATTAGCCAGATCGTTGTTCGATCGGACTGATATACTGGGTAAAGAAGTCTATATGTCTGGTGATTCAATACCTAAGCGTATTGTGGTAGTAACGGAACCGGTACGTAACGATGAATATGATGCCGGAGATATGAATGTTTTCTTTACCCGGATGGATTTAACGGCTATGCAGCGGGAGTGGGGGATGAAAGAGAGCGATTTTACGGATGTGCAGGTTACGTTTCGAACCCGTCCGGGGAGTACTTTGCCTGACTATGCGCAGCATTTTCTTAAAGAGATGAAACTTCAGTTGAAGGCTGGGAACTTTTGGGTGTCGGATATAAAGCGTTTTGAGAATATTCGTGCCGACTTCCTGGCTAACTCAAAGGAAACCAACAACCGGAAGCTGTTCTCTGCACTGGGTGTTTTCTTCCTGGTAAACGTCTTCCTGGCCGTGATCGGTACTTTCTGGTTCCGCGTGAACCGTCGGCGCAGCGAACTGGGATTGCGTATGGCGGTCGGTTCCACCCGTTCGGGCATTCAGACGCTGATGATCGGGGAGGGAGTGGTTCTGCTGACACTTGCCGCACTCCCGGCCTTGCTGGTCTGTGCGAACCTGGTCTGGATGGATCTCCTTTCCGCTACGGTGATGCCTGCCGGTACGCTACGTTTCCTTGTCGTCAGCTTGATTACCTGGGCGACATTGGCATTGACGATCATCCTGGCAACCTGGTATCCGTCGCGCAAAGCGTCGCATCTGGAACCTGCCGAAGCCCTGCACTATGAATAAATCTTGTTCAAAGTCTATATTAGGGGACGCAGACGACGCAGATAACGCAGAGTTTCGCAGACTAATTAATATTCTTATCAGCGTTCTTCTGCGCTCTGTCTGCGTCGTCTGCGTTCCCTAATACGAACTGTATATACAAATATAAACAACAAAAGCTATGTATAAACAATACTTCAAACAAGCCTGGAACCTGATGAAGCAGAACCGCTTCTACAGCGCGGTCTACATTATCGGTACCGGACTGGCTATCTCGATGGTGATGGTCATGGCGATCGTGTACCATATCCGTACCGCCGACATCGCCCCTGAAGTGCACCGCGGTAAATACCTGTATATCGACCAGATGAAATATGAATGGGGTAAAAGCAGTTCCAATTTCTTCTGGGGCATTCGTTCTGCTAAAGAATGCCTGATGCCGTTGAAGTCGGCGAAGGAGGTGGCACTGATGACCAACACGGCCATTACAAGCATGCTTCATGGCGATACCTATGTGCAGATTCCAGGGGGAGACGACCCGCAGAAGGTGCAAGTGATGGGGACGAACAATAGCTTCTGGCGCCTCTTCTCTTTTTCTTTTATCGAAGGGAAGCCGTTTAGTGAGGAAGAGTTCCAGTCGGGCTTCCCCCGTGTGGTCGTTTCCGAATCGCTGGCACGCCGTATTTTTTCGACGACGACCGGTGTGACGGGAAAAAGCATCCTGCTCGATGATACCGAATATTCCGTCAGCGGTGTGGTAAAGGATATCTCTGCCGTTACACCGTCCGTTTATGCCGATATGTGGATGCCTTATACTTCCATACCGCTGATTATGGGGGCCTCTGGCGAACGTGATGTGTCGGTCGGCTTGCTGACGGTCTGTATTCTGCCTGCCGACGGGATGGGAGTCGATGAGGTGAGCCATGAACTGGAAGAAATGATCGACCGTTATAATACGACCCTGGCCGACGGAAAGCTCAGTATGATGAACGGGGTGGAGACGCATCTGACGCATGTGGTCCGCCAGTTTGTGATGGGCGGCTCCGTGACTGCGGTTTACCTGATACTCCTGTTTCTGATCCTGCTTTTTATGCTGATTCCGGCTCTGAACCTGTCCGGACTGAACGCTTCACGGATGCAGGATCGCATTTCCGAACTGGGTGTGCGGAAGGCTTTCGGGGCACGTAAGAACCGGTTGTTGACACAGGTACTGATAGAAAACTTATTGCTGATGCTGCCGGGCGGATTGGTCGGACTACTGGTCTCTTATGGAATGGTCGCGCTTTTCCAGCAGTTGCTGCTTACTCCGGGTATCATCGCCATGATACAGGGCAGTGTACAGACGGAACTGACATTCGGAATGCTGTTGAGTCCGGCTGTGTTCGGCTATGCTTTCCTGGTTTGCTTCGTCTTGAACCTGATGTCGTCGATGATCCCTGCCTGGCGTGCGATCCGTGTGAATATAACTGAGTCATTAAACCACAATTAAAGAGATAGATATGCTGTTACATATACTGAAACTGATCAAGACACAACGCCGCAGCAATACCTGGGTGTTTATCGAATTACTTGTCGTCTTCGTACTGCTCTGGTATGCTGTCGACCGGATGATGATGAATCGGATAACACAGGCACAACCGATGGAATATTCGTTTGAAAATGTCTATAAGGTGACGCTGGCAGTACGTCCTTCAAACAGCGCTTCCTTTATTGCCTACGAAAAGGGAAGCCAGGGGGCGGGAGAGGATTTCATGCGTATCATCCGCCAGTTGGAAGCACATCCCGACGTGCAGGTGGTAGGTATGGCAAACGAGGCTTCGATGCCTTATACGTATATGTCCAATTCGGATACTTACTTTCAGGAGAAAGATTCTCTTTTCCGGAATGCCTTAGACTTCAACGTTACGCCCGGTTATTTTCGTGTATTCGATATACATACAGCCGATGGCGGTTCATCGGACGAGTTGGCTGCTGCTATTCAGGAGGGTATCCTTATCAGTGAGCCGATGGCGATGGAATGTTTCGGTTCGGCGAAGGTGGACGGTCAGGAGTTGCTTATCCTTCAGGATGATACCTTACGTTTCCGTGTGAAGGGAGTGACGGGAGGCGTAAAACGCGAAGAGTTTAGCCAACCGCCTTCGATTGTCTTTAAAGAGATGAAGGAACGGAGTATCCTCAGGATGGGTGAACAGGAGCTGGGGAAGATGCAGATCTGTTTCCGGGTTCGTCCGAATGTCGCGGCGGAAAGTGCTTCCGAATATGCCGTCCGTTTTAAGAAAGAGATGAAACACCGGCTGGCGGCGGGAAACTTCTGGCTGGCGAATGTTCAATATTATCCCGATCTACGTACGAACTATCTGGCGACCTCGATGAATACGGGTGGGCAGAAGCTGGACGTTGCCATTAACCTCTTCCTGCTGATCAATGTCTTTTTGGCTGTGATCGGGACATTCTGGTTCCGTGTGAACCGCCGCCGTAACGAGCTGGGGATTCGCATGGCTGTCGGCTCTACCCGTCTCCGCCTGCAGCAGTTGCTGATCGGCGAGGGATTGATGATACTGACTATTACTGCCGTACCTGCCTTGTTGATCTGTGTGAATGTAGCCTTTGCCGGTCTGCTGAGCACGGAAGTCATGGAGGTGACTGTCGGTCGCCTGTTGCTTGTCAGCTTGCTGACATGGCTCTTGCTGGCTGTTATTATCACTTTAGCTGTCTGGTATCCGTCGCGCAAGGCGGCACATCTGGAACCGGCGGAAGCATTACATTATGAGTAAATCTTGTTCAAAGTCTATATTAGGGGACGCAGACGACGCAGATAACGCAGAGTTTCGCAGACTAATTAATATTCTTATCAGCGTTCTTCTGCGCTTTGTCTGCGTCGTCTGCGTTCCCTAATACGAACTGTATATACAAAATATAAACAACAAAAGCTATGTATAAACAATACTTCAAACAAACCATACAAATGATGAAGGAAAGTCCCTGGCTCACTTTCATCTCCATATTCGGTACGGCACTGGCGATATCGTTCATTATGACGATCATTATCAGCCATCAGGCCATGTACAAAAATATAGCTCCGGAGACCGCCCGCGAACGGACGCTTTATGTCAAATGGGTTGGCGTGCAGGATAAACTGACTGAGAGTACCCAGGCGAACGGTTACCTGTCGCTGAAGACGATCCGCGAGTGTTTCCAGTCGCTGGAGATACCGGAAGCGGTGAGCATCACTTCGCCGGCACAGTCACGCCTGGCAACGGTTCCCGGTAATCCGGGCGAACGCTGTTTCGTGCTCTTTACCGACGATGTGTTCTGGAAAATCTGTTCCTTCAACGTACTGAGGGGAAATCTCTACACCAAAGCCGAGTTTGATGCCGGTATCCGGAAAGTGGTGATCAGCGAATGGCTGGCACGCCGGATGTTCGGTACGATCGATCAGGTGGTGGGCAAGACCATGCAGTTTAGTTTTATAACCTATACGGTCTGTGCCGTGGTGGCGGATGTCACACCCCGTACTACATTCTCCTATGCTCATGCCTGGGTGCCTTTTACCGCAGCCGGTATTCCGGAGATAAAAGGTTCGGAAAATATCATGGGGCATTACAAATGTATGATCGTTGCCCGTTCGTCGTCCGACTTCGATGAGATACGCGACGAGATCACCCGGCAAACGGAACAGTATAATAATACGCTGGTCGATCATAAAGTCTATTTCTATGACCAGCCCGATACGAAATATGTGGAAGAGATGCGCTTCGGACCGGGGATGCCCAATATGCAGTCTATCTATCTCAGTGCCATCCTCCCGATTCTGATCGCCTTGCTGGTACCTGCCATCAACCTGTCGGGACTGACTTTGTCGCGGATGCAGGAGCGGGTGAGCGAACTGGGCGTACGTAAAGCCTTCGGCAGTACACGGGCGGGATTGCTCGGACAGATCGTGTACGAGAATATCGTGGTGTCGGTGATCAGCGGAATGCTGGGGTTACTGCTCTCTTATTGGTTCCTTTATCTGCTGAAAGATTCGATGTTCACGTCGTCTACCTATTTCGGCATGGATGTGACGGCGGAGGTTCCGGTATCGGCTCTGATCCGTCCGGAGGTGTTCCTGATCGCCTTCCTGTTCTGTTCTTTTCTGAACCTGCTGAGTGCCTGCGTTCCCGCATGGCGTGTGTCATCGATACCTATTGTTGAATCGTTAAAAGGAGAATGAGGAGGAACATATAATGATCAAACACCTGTTTACAATCATATGGAACCAGCGCAAGAGGAATATCTGGATCCTGACGGAACTGATGTTAATATCTGTCTGCCTGTGGTACGTCATCGATTATATGAGCGTGCTGTCCACGATAGTCCGTACCCCGCTGGGATTTGATATTGCGGATACCTACCGCGTCGATATCAAAGAACGTACCCCGGAAAGCGACGGCTATATCGATCCCGAAACGAAAGGAACGACTACCGGAGCCGACCTGCTGACAATCATGGAGCGTATCCGGCAGTATCCGTCCGTAGAAGAAGTATCTATGTCGATCGGCTCTCAGCCGTATGCTTCGACGGGATATACCAGCCAGGTTTATTACAGCCGCCTGTTCTATAAAGATACAGTGGGAGTGACTATGCAACGATATAAAGTGACACCTTCTTTCTTCCGTGTCTTCCGTATAGAGCGCGAAAGTGGGAATGGTCCGGCGTTGGCGGATGCACTCGACGTACATTCTATCATCTTGTCTGCCAATGGTGCCGAAGAGTTGCTGCCGGGAGAAAGTGCTCCGGGCAAGAGCCTGCAGATCGGGAAGGATGGTTACTTTAAAGAGGTGAAGGCGCTCTGCATACCTATCCGCTGGACGGAATATGAGAAGAGCAGACCTTGCTATTACTCCTTATTGTCGGAAGATGAGATAGCCGGTGAGCTTGGTTCGGGTGACCTGGAGAATATGGAACTGTGTATCCGTATCCGTCCCGATGCCGCGGCCCGTTTCAGTGAGGATTTCCGCCGGGATATGGGAGCGCAACTGTCGGTTGGAAACCTTTATTTGATGGATGTCCGCTCTTCTTCGCTGATAAGGGAAGCAATAGTGAGTCCGGTGGGAAGTGATATCCGGATGCGTCTGAATTTGTTGGTTTTCCTGAGTATCAATATCTTTTTGGGAATCTCCGGTACATTTTGGTTCCGCACGCAGCATCGCTGGGGAGAGATGGGGTTACGTGTAGCCCTGGGCTCCACCAGGCACGGCCTACGGGCATTGCTGATAGGCGAAGGGCTGGTCATGCTTGCTTTGGCTATGCTGCCTGCCGTTGTTATCAGTTTCAACCTGGGGATAGCCGAACTGGTCAACCTTAATTGGGCGGACTTTACCGCTGTCCGTTTCCTGACGGGGATTGCCCTGACCGGCTTGCTCATGGCATTGATGATCATCTCGGGTATCCTGTATCCGGCATGGCGCGCCGTGAGAATGAAACCGGCGGAAGCCTTGCGTTATGAATAAACTATCTCGTACGGGCGGTTCGCGAACCGCCCTTGCATAAACAACAATAACGACTATGTATAAACTCTATTTCAAACAAGCCCTGGCCATGCTGAAGGAGAATAAACTTCTCAGCCTGATCTCTATTCTGGGAACAGCTTTGGCTATCTGTATGATCATGGTGATGGTGATCACTTACGAGGTGAGGGTAAATAACTATTCGCCAGAGGACAACCGCGACCGGACCATGTATGTGCGGTGGGGCGGACGTGACTTTAAAGGTGCAAATCATGGTAACGGTTACCTCTCTCTGAAAACGATCCGGGAATGTATCCAAACGATGGAAACGCCGGAAGCCGTCGCCATCGTTTCCCCTTGGCGCAGCCAGCTGGCTTCCATTCCGGGAGGGCAGGAGAAGAAAGATTGCCTGATGCTGTTTACCGACGATGTATTCTGGAAGATATTCAACTTCGACTTTGTGTCCGGTAGCCCGTATACGAAAGAGGAGGTGCAGTCGGGTATCAAAAAGGTCGTTATCGCAGAGTCGCTTGCCAATAGGCTTTATGGTACTTCCGATGCAGCTGGCAAGACGATCATGATTAGCTATAAGCCCTATACCGTCAGTGGCGTGGTGAAGGATGTGTCTACGATTGCCAAAGCTTCGTATTCCGAAGTATGGGTGTCTTATTCGGCAGAGCCTTTCCCTGATGATCCCTGGGCGGAGAGTATCACCGGCTGGTACCAGGCTATTATCCTGGCACATTCTCCTTCCGATTTCGATGCCATCCGGCAGAATTTGGACAGACAGTTGGTTCGCTATAATGGTTCGCTGGCCGATTACAAACTCAATCTGTACGACCAGCCCGACACCCATCTGGAGTGGGAGATCAAAGGGTTGACGGCAATAGGCCCCGATAAGACAAAGACTATCCTGCAATATGTGCTGGTGATCGTTATTCTGTTGCTTGTACCTGCCATCAACCTGTCGGGAATGACTTTGTCGCAGATGCGGAAGCGTATGTCGGAGATCGGTATCCGTAAGGCATTCGGGGCAACCCGGGGAACGCTGGTGGTGCAGATCCTTTCGGAGAGTATGCTGTTGACCCTGCTGGGAGGTCTCATCGGATTGTTTATCTCTTATATCGCGATCTGGCTGATGCGTACCTGGTTGCTGAGCAACAGTTTTGCTTCTATCTCTTCTGTCTTTGGAGGTACGCCGGCGTTGTCGGTGACGGAGCTGCTTAACCCGGTGATATTCCTCTATGCCTTTGTGTTCTGCCTGATACTGAATTTGTTGTCGGCGGGAATACCGGCTTACCGGATGGCCCGGAAGAATGTGATGGAAGCGTTGAACGAATACTAAACTCATACGAAGATGATCAATCATATATTAAAACAAATATGGAACCAGCGGAAGAGTAACGGCTGGTTGTTCGGCGAACTGCTGCTTGTTGCCGTTTGCCTGTGGTACATAGTCGATTTTTTGCTGGTGACGCTGTATGCTTTCAATGCTCCTATGGGGTTTGATATCGACCATACCTATAAGTTCCAGTTCAGTGCACGTGAAGAAGGTGCCGAAGGATATTTGTCGTCCGAAGAACATCCGGCAACCGTAGGTGAGGATTTGTGGGATGCGATGAACAGGCTCAGGCTGCATGCGGGGGTGGAAGCGGTTGCTTTGTCGAGATTCGGTGTACCGTATAACGATATAATCAATTATATGTCTTTGGGACGTGATACGGTGGTGGAGAAAACGGCTTGCCGTATCTATTACGTAACGCCGGAATATTTCGATGTCTACCGTATCCCTGCGGCACCGGGAAGTAATCGGCAGCCGGGAGAGGGTGTGACTGCCAATAGCATTGTCCTGACAAAAGATGCAGCCGATAAGATATTCGAGGGGGAGGATGCCTTCGGAAAGATTGTCTATTCCGGCGATAATACCTGGACGACTAAAGTAGGAGCTATTTGTGGGGTTGTCCGTAGTTCGGAATTTAAGCGGCCCAGACCGAATGTGTATCTCTGTATGGGGGAAGGGAATATAAAAACGATAAATGCCGATTTCCTTCCCTGGGCCGAAGTCTCGGTAAGGGTGAAACCGGAAGCGGACAGGGATTTTGCCGATACCTTTATGAAAGAGAATAGTAATCAGGTGGAGATTGGAAATCTTTATCTGCAGAGTATCACACCCCTGTCTGTTTTACGGGAGGACGGCATACGTGACGGCAAAGGGGAGATGAATACCCGTTTGTCTATCCTGCTCTTCCTGCTGATCAATATATTTCTGGGAATAGTCGGTACGTTCTGGTTTCGTACCCGTCAGCGGCAGGGGGAAATGGGACTTCGCATGGCATTAGGTTCTACCCGCAGCCAGCTGCGGAGCACTGTCCTGGGAGAAGGCATCTTGTTGCTGACTCTAGCCTTTATTCCGACGGTAGTGATCTGTGTCAATATCATGTTGGCAGATCTGACGAATACGGTGCTGATGGATAACACGGTCCTTCGTTTTGTCGTAGGCATGCTGATCACGTATCTGTTGATCGTAGGGATGATCATTGCCGGAATCTGGTATCCGGCCAATGAGGCGGCGCGCCTGCAACCGGCGGAGGCTTTACATTATGAGTGATTATTTCTCATATAAATTACATTAGCCACATAGAGCTAATAAAGCCCGGATCTGTAGCGAGTACATGTCCGGGCTGTTTTTTATCTGTGCCGTATGTCGTCAGAAAGTCATCGAGGCATAAATACCGAAATGTTTGTCACCGGCAAGCGGGCTGAGTGTCAGGTTATGCTTTTGGGCGAACGGACGGGTAAAGATATAGGCACTGCCGATACCCATAGCGGCTCCGGCTGCCACGTCCCACCAGTCATGTTTCTTGGCATACGTACGGCTCCAACCTACATAGGTCGCTACGGCATATGCCGGAATACCCCATTTCCAACCATATCTGCGTTGGATAAAAGCTGCTCCGGTAAAAGATACCGAGGTGTGCATGGAAGGGAAGGAATGATTGTCGCTGCCGTCCGGACGTTCTTTCTTGATCAGATACTTCAGGGCATATGTCATTCCGACGGTACTTACACCAGCCAGTGCTCCTTGCTTCAATCCTTGCCAGTCCTGTAAGATCAATACCGTCGCCAGGCTGGCTGCCGGAGTCAGGCAGGCAAGTACGTCGCCCGAGGTGCGGACGGCTTTCCGGCTGCCGCTTAACTTGACTTCTTGTGCATGACCGTGGAAACAGGCGATAAAGGCCAGGAGGAAGACAAAGAGATAGGTTGTACGTTTCATATATTTATTGTTAGTGCAAATATAGAAACGGAGGTTACCAGAACTTATTGTTCTCGGCACTGTACTCAAAGCCGGCAATTGCCAACTTGTGGACAAGCATATCCTTGTCTACGTCCATCTTACTGCATAATTCATCGAGTGATGCATAACGGTCGCGCAGTTTCATGTTGACTACGCTGAAGAGCATCATCGGATCTTCGGGAAGTTTCATTGTTCTCATCATTTAAATTAAATAACTGTTATTGATTCTATTTTGTTTAAAACGTGTGGTTTCAGCATAAAGCGATTAGTTTAGGGAAAAAGATAATTCCGCCTACGATTGCGGCGGCAATAGCCATGATCAATACGGCTCCCGCCGCCAGGTCTTTGGTTCGTTTAATGGCTTCACTGTATTCCGGCGAAACGAAGTCCGCTATCGCTTCCAGTGCCGAGTTGACTGCTTCGGCAGCCAGTACGGCCCCGATCACGATCACGACAGCGATCCACTCCATTTCTGACAGTCCCAGCAAAATACCGGCGACAACCACACAAACAGCAGCAAAACAATGTATCCAGGCATTATGTTCCCGGGTAATCAATAAACGTATCCCATTGAAAGCATACCCGAAACTCCGTAACCGTTTGCGGAAAGTAAAACCGTCGTTTTTCATCTGTTTATCCTGTTCTCTTTTTCATTATCAATAATGGCTTCAATCTGAGGAATAAGAACCGGTATAATATTTTTAGCAACATCCCACACAATGAGATAATTAACGCCCATATAATCATGAATTAACTTATCTCTCATACCTGCCATTTGTTTCCATGAAATGTCATTCCATTCATATTTTACATCAGCCGGAATTTTCTTAGTCGCTTCACCTATGATTTCCAGGCTACGGGTAACAGCTCTTTTTAATGTTTCATCCGATAAGAACTGGTACATAGGCAAACTATCCGTTACAACAGATGTGACGTAGTAACATTCTTGAAGTATATGCTGTAAATAAACGATATGTGATTTAGACATATTCTACTTCATTGAGGATTTGTTTGCCAATGAAAGGGCTGAGACCTTTTAATGTGACTATATCCAGTTTATGTTTATGAAAGAAATTTTCCAGGATATCACATACTGAAATATAGTTTTGATAGGTTTCTTTTCCTTCCTGGAAATCTATCAAAATATCAATATCGCTATTCTTTTTGTTCTCACCGCGTATAGTGGAACCAAAAAGGCCGATCTTGCTTACCCCGTATTGGGACGAGAGCGTCTCTTTTAAGAATGCGAGCTTTTTTAGTACTATATCCCTTTTCATACGAACATGTTTACTGATACAAAGGAAATAATAATTCTTTATCTCTGCAAATTAGTATGATCTAAAATTAAGCCTCTATATTATCCTCATCCTCCGTCAACGGTCCCAATTCCGGAATGATCGCACGAGCTTCGCGGTCGCTCAATGTATCGACATCTTTCAGCTTTCGCTGGATAGCGCGGGTACGGGTACCGAGTACTTCTTCTATCTGGCCGCTGGCCGTTTGCAGGTTCTTTTGTGCTTTCTCCAGCATGCCGCCCACCTTTTCGAACTCCTTTTTTACGGCACCGAGAATGGTCCATACTTCTCCCGAATGTTTCTGGATAGCCAGTGTTCGGAAGCCCATTTGCAAACTGTTCAAGATGGCGGCAAGCGTAGTAGGCCCCGTTACAACCACTTTGTAAGTACGCTGTAACTCTTCCATCAAAGCAGAACGGCGTACCACTTCGGCATAAATACCTTCGAACGGCAGGAACATGATACCGAAATCGGTCGTCGCAGGCGGAGCCAGGTATTTGTCGGAAATATCTTTAGCCATCTTCTTGATAGTCGTTTCCAGTAACTTCCCGGCAGCCTCGATCGCCTGCGGATCGGCATTGTCGTAGGCATCCAGCAACTGTTCGTAGATATCTTTCGGGAATTTGGCATCTATCGGAAGATAAACGTATTCGCGTATATCATCCCGTCCCGGCAACTTGACGGCAAATTCGACGACAGCATCCGAACCTTTACGGGTATGAACATTGGCCTCATATTGTTCCGGAGCCAGTATCTGTTCCAGCAACATGCTCAGTTGTATCTCTCCGATATTCCCCCGTGTCTTGACATTGCTCAATACCCGTTTCAGGCCGCCTACATCCTGTGCCAGTGTCTGCATTTCCCCGAGTCCTTTCTGTACACTCTCCAGTTGTTCGGTGACCAGGCGGAACGACTGACCGATCCGGTCGTTCAATGTTTTTTGTAATTTCTCGTCTACCGTAACACGGATCTCCTCCAAACGTTTTTCGGTGTTTGCTACCAACATGCGCTGCTGTTCGTCCAGGTTGGCGAACTTTTCCCGTTGCAGGTTGTTAAAGGAAGCGATCCCCCGGTCGAAAGCTTCCCGAAATTCGTTCATGGAACGGGTCAGCTCTTCCCTGTTATCGCGGGCAACGATGCGGCCTTCTTCGCGGTTCAGGCGGAAGTCCTCCCGGAAGTTTTTTTCAATGCGTTCGAAGGAACGCTGCATTTCATCCAGCAGGCGTTTCAATTCGTTTTGTGTATCGGTATTGTCCTTTTTAGGACGGAATAAGATCTGTAAAACAATGATGATAAGTAATGTACAAATAATCAACCAATCCATGTCATTCAATTTTGCGTCAAAGATAGAAAAACTGTTCTCTGAACAAGTAATTAAAAAGAGTTAAAAGGAAAAACATTATTCTTTAACTTTTGTTTTAGTCATACAAAGCCGCTTATATTTGTGAGCCGCTTTTAACGTAAAACATAAAATACTACAAAGATGGCAAAAATAACATTTAAAGGTAATGAAGTAAATACCAACGGTACATTACCAGCAGTTGGAGCAGAGGCTCCGGATTTCAAAGGAGTAAAAAGTGATCTAACGGAATTATCTCTCAAAGAATTGAAAGGTAAGAATGTTGTAATTAACGTATTTCCCAGTCTGGACACTGCTGTGTGCGCCGCTTCGGTGAGACGTTTCAACAAAGAAGCCGCTTCTTTACCCAACACTGTGGTACTTGCCGTATCAAAAGATTTACCTTTTGCACATGGACGCTTCTGTACGACGGAAGGCATCGATAAAGTGATCACACTTTCTGCATTCCGGTGTTCATGTTTTGAAGATAAGTACGGGATGCTGATGGTTGACGGTCCGCTGAAAGGTCTATTGGCCCGTGGCGTGATAGTTGTCAACGAAGCAGGTAAAGTGGTTTATGAGGAACTCGTTTCCGAAATTACCAACGAACCGAATTACGAAGCCGCAATCGCTTCGCTAAAAAACTAATTAAGTAGATTATTGTTTTTCATTGGTTAAAGTTAAGGGTTAGTGTAGAAGGCTGTCGGATGTGAATCCCGCAGCCTTCGTTTTTTTAGAGTTTGGTATATCGGAATTTATTCGTATCATTGCATCAAATTAAATCATCTTATGTGTTCAATAACTTCTAAATTTGGTTTCGTTTACTTTGTGTAACGGCAGATAAGAGCCATCTTATCTTTTGAACCTACGTTTCGATTCCCTGTCATGGCTATGGGGAACCCTCTTTTCTACATATTTTATTTTAATTAAAAAGAAGTTATGAATAACTGGAAAAAAGTATTCGCTATTATATGGACAGGTCAGTTCTTCTCTATCCTGACCAGTTCGATCGTTAATTTCGCTATCATTTTATGGCTTAGTTTTGAAACTAAATCGGCTGAGGTATTGGCTTTTGCTGCCATAGCCGCCATGCTTCCGCAGTCGATACTCGGGTTGTTTGCAGGTATATTTGTCGACCGCTGGAAGAGGAAGCGGGTCATGATCATGGCGGATAGCTTCATTGCTTTCTGTACGCTGATCCTTGCTTTCCTGTTCTATCTGGATGTAGCGAAGCTCGGACATGTGTATATCCTACTGGCTTTGCGTTCGGTAGGATCGGCATTTCATATGCCGGCGATGCAGGCTTCCGTACCTTTACTGGCTCCTAAGTCGGAACTGATCCGTATAGCCGGGATCAATCAGATTATTCAGTCGGCCTGTAATATTGCCGGACCTGCTCTGGCAGCACTTTTTATTTCCTTTATGGAGATGACGAATATATTGCTGTTGGATGTGATCGGGGCAGCATTGGCTTGTACTTCACTTCTGTTTGTAAAGATTCCTGATCCGGAGAATGAAGAGAGAAGTCAAAAGGTACAACTATTGAAGGAAGCCAAAGAAGCCTATACGGAGGTACGTGCGCAAAATGGATTGTCGTGGTTGTTTGTCCTGTCTATCCTGGCTACTTTCTTTATTATGCCGGTCGGTGTGTTGTTCCCTTTGATGACACTGAATCACTATTCGGGGAATGCTTATCAGATCAGCTTGGTCGAGGCAGCTTGGGGGATAGGTGCTTTGCTAGGAGGAGCCTTCCTGGGAATCAAGAAGTTTAAACTGAACGAGATCTCATTGATAAACTGGATGTATCTTCTGCTCGGATTTACATTCTTGTTGTCTGGTGTCCTGCCTGTTTCAGGATATCCTTTGTTTGTGGGGTTGACGGCCATTGGCGGCATATCCGGTTCTCTTTATATGGCTTCCTTCACTACCGTACTGCAAACCCGTATCAATCCGGTAGTGATGGGGCGGGTATTCTCGTTTTATATGAGTGTCAGCCTTCTTCCTTCGATGATAGGATTATTGAGTACTGGTTTTCTGGCTGATAATATCGGAATAGGGAATACCTTTATAATTGGCGGTGTACTGGTCGGGATGATCGGGGTAATTTCATTTTTCGTACCGTCGATAAGAAAGTTGCGAGATAGCTTTATTCCATAACTTGTCAGAGAAGAATTAAAAATACTTATTGTATAAAATGGCTTTTATTGTAGACGGTGAACATCTATAATACAGGCCATTTATGACATAGTTCTGATAGAACTATTTTATATTTATGCTGCAAATATAGTATATTTTTTATTATAAATAGCTTATTGAAACAATTAAATTAATAATAGTCAATCTTTAAACTGAGTAATGTTAATAATTGATCTAAGAAAATAAGTTAATCTTAAGTAGCGGTAGTTTTCAATTCCTTTTTGTTTATCTTATTGTATTTCTGGTCTTTATTGGTGCGCGACTTGCACTAGTTCTATCAGAACTATGTTTGGTGGTTTAAATCCTTAGAGACGTGAGAATCTGAATGCCATAGAAAATATGTAATCTATAAGTAGTGGTGAGTTTCAGCTCCTTGGATCTAATTCATATAGTTACTAGTATTATTATTAAACAAAAAGCAATTGTTATGTTGAAAATCGCAAGACCAGTCAGCCTTATGCTATTGTCTGTTGCATTATGCTCCGGGGGAGCTTATGCATCCGGTCATACAGCAATTCCCAAAGTTGACATTTCTCAGCAACAAAAAAGTTTGAAAGGGACAGTGAGTGATGATTTCGGCCCTGTTGCCGGAGCTTCTGTTGTCGTAAAAGGTACGACGAACGGAACAGTTACCGATATGGACGGTAATTTTGTTCTGGACGTCAGAAACGGAGATGTGATCCAGATTTCTTTCATCGGTTATCTGACTCAGGAGATTAAGTATACGGGGCAATCTTCTCTGAAAGTCAGTTTGGTCGAGGATACACAAAAACTGGATGAAGTTGTAGTGGTGGGTTACGGAACACAGCAGAAAGCCAACCTTTCGGGAGCCGTGGCATCTGTGGCCAGTGACGAGTTGACCAATCGCCCCATCTCTAATGTATCATCCGGATTGCAGGGATTGATGCCGGGTGTAACGATCACAGCCGGTGAGGGTCGTCCGGGACAGGATGGTAGTAATATCCGTATCCGTGGTGTCGGAACCCTGAACAACGCTTCCCCTTATATCCTGATCGATGGTATCGAAAGTGGTTCGATGGACAGTGTCGACCCTAATGATATCGAAAGTATCTCTGTCCTGAAAGATGCATCCTCCGCAGCCATCTATGGTTCGAAAGCATCTAACGGTGTAATCCTGATAACCACCAAACGAGGTAAATCGGGTGCTCCCCGCATCTCTTACAATGGCTATGTCGGTGTATCGAGTCCCACTGCCGTTATCGACCGTGTAAGTTCGGCCGAATATGCTATGCTGTATAACCGGATCGACGATAACAACGGGCAACCGCACCGGTACAGCGATGAAGATATCCGTCTGTTCCAGGATGGTTCCGACCCATACGGACATCCGAACACCGACTGGAATGATGCCGCTTACCGTACGGGAGTATTGCATAAACACAATGTGAATGTGAGCGGTGGTAATGAGAACACGAAGTATATGGCTTCTGTCGGCTATCTGGGACAGACCGGTATTCTTCCCAATTCGGAACGTAAGCAGTTTAACGGTCGTACGAACCTGGACATGAATATCACCAAGAGACTGACCGTCCATTTGAATATGGCTTATATCAAGAATGACTATAAAGACCCGAACTCCAACTATGGCGGCGGTTGGTCCGACCAGATCATTCGCCAGTTGAATATTCTGAGTCCGATGATCCCTATTTATAATGAAGACGGAACTTACGGTTCTACGAATGACGGAAACCCTATTGCCTGGCTGAACTCGGGGCAGACGGTCGATAAATACAACCAGAACTTCACAGGTTCACTGGCTGTCGACTATCAGATCATAGATGGCTTGAAAGCAACCTTATCCGGCTCGTATGTAAATGATGACCAACATTTCAAGACATTTGTTATGAAACTGGCCGAAGATCCGGCGCAGGCAAACCGTCCGAACAGTCTCGAAGAACGTTTCACGAACTGGACACGTTATAACTTCGATGCTTTGTTGAACTACGACAAGACATTCGGTAAACACGGACTGAAAGTAATGTTGGGATACCATACCGAACAATACGATGTACGTTATAATGATATGTATCGCGAAAACTTCCCGAACAATGAACTGGACGATATGAATGCCGGTGCTACCGCAACGCAGACCAACTCCGGTTTTACCCGCGAACTAGCCATGCTTTCCTATTTCGGTCGTGTGAACTACGACTATGCCGGGAAGTATTTGTTGGAAGCCAATTTCCGTTCGGATGCTTCTTCCCGCTTCGCTCCCGGACACCGTTGGGGTTATTTCCCTTCTTTCTCTGCCGCATGGCGTAT
The DNA here is from genome assembly GCF_003479515.1 of Parabacteroides sp. AF14-59. Classification (NCBI taxonomy): domain Bacteria; kingdom Pseudomonadati; phylum Bacteroidota; class Bacteroidia; order Bacteroidales; family Tannerellaceae; genus Parabacteroides; species Parabacteroides sp. AF14-59. The sequence goes on from NZ_QUHH01000003.1 coordinate 393,353, forward strand.
CAGCGAAGAGAGTTTTATGGAGAATACGAGAGACTGGTTGAACAGCCTGAAGATCCGAGGATCGTGGGGTATGCTCGGTAACCAGGATGCCTTGAGTGACGGAACACCTACCGGCGGTGACTTCTATCCCTGGCTGAATACCTATAACCTGGGGGCAAATTATCCGATGGGCGGTTCGCTGACAACCGGTTATTATCAGGGAAGTTATAAGATCGAAGACCTTTCATGGGAAAAGTCGACCACCTGGGGGCTGGGACTGGATGCTATAATCAATGATAAGATCAGCTTCACTTTCGATTATTACGATCGTAAGACGACGGATATTATCATGGAAGTACCTGTGCCGACCGAATTTGCATTGGGAGCTTACAAAGACAATGTCGGTGCTATGCGTAACCGCGGTGTTGAAATCCAGTTGGGTTACAACAATACCTGGGGCGACTGGAAACTGGGCGTTGTCGGTAACTTTGCCTACAATAAGAACAAGATTGAAAACCTGGGCGGTGTAAACCGTATGGCAGACGGCGACTTCATGCGCCAGGTCGGTTCGCCGATCAATTCATGGTATGTGTACAGAACCGACGGTTTCTTCCAGTCGGATGACGAAGCACAGGCCTGGATGGATAAATATGCCGGACAGGACGGTTATCCGTTCGGTCTTAAGTTCAAAGGCGGCGACCTGAAGTATGTGGATACGAACGGCGACGGCAAGATCACGGCCGAAGACCGCGAACTATATAAGACAAAAGACCCGGTGATGACTTTCGGTCTGAACCTGAACGCCGGTTATAAGAACTTCGACCTTACCCTGAACTTTACAGGTGCTGCGAATGTCGGTTTTGCTTATACAAAAGAAGCCTTCGGTGAATTCTCAGGGAGTGCCGGCCACCCGTCGACAGCCTGGTTGGACTCATGGACACCCGAAAATAAGAACGCAAGTATGCCTCGCGTTGCGGAAGCCCGTATGTCACCGAGTGAAGCATCCGTCGTTTTCTCCGATTTCTGGGTAATGAATACAAGCTATCTGCGTCTGAAAACGGCCCAGTTGGGATATACTTTCCCGAAAGGACTCCTGGAAAAAGCTGGTATCCAGAACCTGAGAGTGTATTATTCGGCAGAAAACCTGTTGACATTCGACTCTATGCCGTTGAATGTAGACCCGGAAACTGTAAGTACGCGCTTGTCGAGCTACCCTTTGTCGACAACCCATTCATTCGGTGTTAATGTTACCTTCTAAACGATTAATGATTATCTAATATAAGTTGAATTTTATGAAACGATTATCTATATATTTATTGGCCGGAGTAGCTCTTTTGTCTGCCTCCTGCTCTGACTTTTTAGATACAGCTCCACATGATGCCCTGTCGCCTTCCACTACCTGGAAGACAGAGGCCGATGCCGAAAGCTTTGTGGTAGGATGTTATAACGGTTTGTGGGATCCGGGCTCGATCCTGTATCTGGATTGCGGTTCCGATCTGGGGTATAACAACTTCTCCTGGGAAGGATGGCGTCCGTGGGGAGACGGCTCTTTGTCAAGCTCCAATACAGGTGCTTCGTTCTATAGTTTTACCATTATCCGCCGTTGTAATACGGTACTCGATAATATCGATAACGTAGAGTTCAAATCGGAAGAAAAGAAAAAAGACCTGATCGCACAAGCCAAGGCGATCCGTGCTTACAAATACTTCCTGATGAACTGGTGGTATGGCGGTGTGCCTATCATCGACTCTTACCTGACGGCCGAGGAGGCCCAGGTGCCCCGTAATACGGAAGAAGAAGTGCGTAAACAGATCGCTCAGGACCTGGATGATGCCCTGGCCGGTATCAATACGGTTCCTTCCGAACGCGGACGTATTGCCAAAGGTGGCGTTTTAGCTATTAAAATGCGTGAAGCCTTGTATTATGGCGAATGGCAGAAAGCCAAAGAGGCTGCCCAGGCTATCATCGACCTGAAACAGTATGAGCTCGATCCTGATTTCTCCAACCTGTTCAAACTGACCGGTGTCGACTCGAAAGAAATTATCATTGCCGACCAGCGTATTCCCAATACCTTCGGTCTGGGTACGATCGGCCAGATGTATAACAACAAGGATGCCGGCTGGTCGTCTATCGTTCCGACTCAGAACCTGGTGGATATGTATGAAATGACGGACGGTAAAATGAAGGAAGAGTCGAGCCTGTACGATGCGGCTCATCCGTTCGCCAACCGCGATCCCCGTATGGAAATGACCATCCTGTTCCCGGGACAGGACTGGAGAGGTGAGGTATTGAATACACTGGACGAACTGACACCGGAAGGCGGGAAGAACATCAACTATCCGACCTATACGGACAATGCTTCCAAGACGGCTCTTACCTGGGCGAAATACCTGGACCCCTTTGAACAATATCCCAATGTGTGGAATACCGGAGCTTGTGTGATCGTATTCCGTTATGCCGAGGTATTGCTTTCTTATGCTGAAGCCGAAAACGAGTTGAACGGTCCTTCGGCTCAGGTGTACGACTATCTGGATCAGATCCGTACCCGTGCAGGTATGCCGGTGGTAGACAGGGCGAAGTATGCATCTAAAGACCAATTGCGCGAACTGATCCGCCGCGAACGGGCTGTCGAGTTTGCCGGTGAGGGTTTGCGTCGTGCTGATATTCTGCGTTGGAAAGATGCCAATAATAAAATGCTGGCTGAGACAGTATTGAACGGTACATTGAACCGTATTTCCGGTACTATCGACTACAAAGAAACGAATCCTTACAAACGTGCTGTCGTAAAAGGCTCGGAGTTCATCGAAAACCGCCAGTTCTCCGCAAAGAACCGTTACTTGCCGATCCCCCAGAGTAGCATAGATAAGAATCCGAAACTGGAACAGAATCCGGGCTATTGATCTGTGTGATTCTGCGTGCCATTTAATACTTGGAACGCCTTTATATATAGCGGAGGAAGAGTTTTTAACCGCTGTCATTTCTTTGACAGTATGGCTGAAAAACTCTTCCTCACTGTTTATTAGAAAGAATACTACTGAAAACTATTGCTTTTCTCCCGATATTTTATATCTTTAGTCCTGACTTAGTAAAGCCATCCTCTACACCTCGGCAGACCACGGTGTACACTTTATCCGATTATCCTATACACCATAATCGACTATCCTGTACAGGCTGATATTACCGGATTGTAACCTTTGATATAGAAGGTGGTAAGCTATGATATAACTAGTAGTAATATTAAATCTAAAAGAAAGGGAACCGCATGGCTGTAAAGTACAAACTCACGAAAATCAATGACAATATTACCAATAAAGAGCAGGTGAAGTACTCAGTAACCACCGTAAGCAACGGTAATGTTAATCTCGACGCCCTGGCAGAACAGATGGCCGATGCCAGCACCTTCAACTATGGAGAAGTGAAAGGAATGATCGAAAACCTGACCCGTATGATCGCATTTCATCTGAAAGATGGCTATACCGTTACAATAGACGGTTTGGGTACGTTCAGTATCACCGCCCAACCGAACCGGGAAGTGGAAGTTCCTTCTAAAATACGTGCCGAATCGATCAAATTGAAAAGTATCAGCTTTAAACCCAGTCCGAAACTAAAAGAAAAGCTGAGCGGTATTGAGTTTACGAAGCTGAAATAATCGTTTATACATAAAGTTTTGGGAAAGTATTTGTTATTTGTCATCTGTCATATGGAATTGTTGCACTTATAGATCTAAGAATGAAAATTACACAAATAAAAGGCGATGGTAAGTCGTTGAAAAATATAGAATTATCAGCAGTGATGGCTGCCATTGAGTCCGGTGAACAAAGCCGGGAAGTAAATTACCTGCGGGAATTATTATCTTCATCAATGCCTTGCGACAGGAATATACATGCAGGTAAAATTCCGGTATTGCTGTTTGCCGCGGTATTCCGGAGAAAACAAAATAATCAGGAGTTTCAGGCTTATAACGGATTGGTCCTGGTGGAAGTCGACCGCTTGGCTGATCGGCAGGAGGTATTGAAAATGAAAGCATTGGCTTCGCAGGCTCCGCAAACGCTGGCTGCTTTTGCCGGTTCAAGCGGAAAGAGCGTAAAAATTCTGGTACCTTTCGTTTTGCCGGACGGCTCACTGCCGCAGACAAAAGAACTGGCTGAATATTTTCATGCGGCAGCTTATCGGCGTGCGGTGAATTATTTCCAGGCTCAGTTGAATCGGAATATAGAACAGAAAAAACCGGTACTGGATCAGGGTTGTCGGCATTCGTATGATCCGGAGCTGTATTATAATCCTCAGGCTATCCCACTTACACAAGAGCAACCTTTACAAATGCCAGCTGAAGCGACTTACCGGGAAATGGTCGGAGAATATGAAGATCCTTTGCTGCGTATGATGCCGGGTTACGACCGTAGTCGTATCATTTCCCGTTTTTATAATGCCTGTATGCAGGACGCTTTGGATAAAACGGGGGGATTGGATGAGGGAAAAGAGCTCAGGCCTTTTCTTGTCAGGTTGGCCGAAAACTGTTTTCATTCCGGTATTCCCGAAGAAGATGCCGTACGCTGGACAATGGTTTATCAATATTTGTCTATTTTTGAAGAAGAGGTAAGGGATATGATTCATACGACTTATCAGTTGTCGAATAATTTCGGAAAGAAGCCGGTTGTTGCTCCCGAGCAATTATTGTTTGTGAAAACGAATGAGTTTATGAAGCGCCGTTACGAGTTTCGACGGAATATGCTGTCCGGTGAGGTGGAGTTTCGGGCAAGAGGGTCCTTTTATATTCATTTTGCCCCGGTTACCGAAACGGTGTTGAACAGTATCGGGCTTAACGCACAAGCGGAAGGGTTGCCTTTATGGGACAGGGATGTGAAACGTTATATCTATTCAGACCGGGTTCCGGTTTTCTATCCGCTGGAAGATTTTCTGGATTATCTGCCGATCTGGGATGGTAAAGATCACATCCGGGCATTGGCAGATACGTTACCGACAGATAATCCGGCGTGGCGTAATCTGTTTTATATCTGGTTTTTGAGTATGGTGGCACATTGGCGTCGGCGCGATCATTTGCATGCTAATAGTTCGTTGCCTTTGCTGGTCGGTCCACAGGGATGCGGCAAATCGACATGGTGCCGGAATTTGTTGCCGCCAACTTTACGTATGTATTATACGGATAGTATCGATTTTGGAAATAAACGTGATGCGGAGTTACTGCTTACTCGCTTTGCGCTGATAAACATTGATGAGTTCGACTCGGTCAGTTCCGGTTATCAGAGTTTCCTGAAGCATGTGCTTCAGAAGCCGGTAGTGAACGCCCGGCAGCCTTATAAACGAAGTGTTCAGGCTTTACATCGTTATGCCTCGTTTATCGCGACCTGCAATAATTATGATTTGTTGACCGATCCGACCGGAAGCCGACGTTTTATCTGTATCGACATAACGGGGACGATCGACAATACCGCTTCAATTAATTACGAGCAGCTTTATGCACAGGCTTCTGCTGCTTTAGCGGCTGGCGAACGTTATTGGTTTACTTCGGAAGAGGAGTTTTCAACGACAAAAAACAACGAGGCTTTTCAGCAACTTCCCGTAGAAGAGCAGTTATTCCTGCAGTATTTTCGTGCGCCATATCCCGAGGAGGTTTGTGAAAGTATTTCTGCTATTGAAATTCTTCAATATCTGCAAGCTAAAAGTGGAGTGAAGTTGGGAAACAAGCGGTTGACTTACTTCGGTCGTCTATTGCAGAAAAATAAAATACCTTCGCGGCGTACCATGAAAGGAACGTGTTATTCAGTTGTAAAGAATGAATGATGTATGACAGATGACAAACGGTATTGCAAATGAATAAGGTGTTTGCAATGCCGTAAATTATTGTAATATAGCTTTGTGTGATTTGATATTGCAAATAACAAATAAAACAGGAAAACTTTGTGTATGAAAGAACAGGTAGATAAAAATATCTTTATAGCTCATGTCCGGAAGGATGAAGAATCTTTCAAAATTCAAACATTGCAGGAGCATTTGACAGGGACATCCGTATTCAGTGAATCTTTTGCATCTGTATTTGGTGCTTCCGGCTGGGGAAAACAGGCCGGGTTATGGCACGATCTGGGAAAGTATACTACAGAAGATTTTCAGCCGTATATTCGTAATGCATCGGGAATGACCGGAGAGAGTAAGAAGCCGATGAATAAACCGGATCATTCGACAGCGGGAGCTATCTGGGCGAAAATGAAATTGCCGCATTGTTATCCTCCGTTGTCCTATTGTATTGCCGGACATCATTCAGGTTTACTGGATTGGGTTTCGGGCGGAGATGCGAATATGAGTCGGCGTTATCAAAAGGAGTCGTGCTGCGGGGAGATGCGAAAGGATGCTCCGGTGGAAGTGCTGGAAGAATTGCTGCCTTTGGAAGCTCCGGCATTGAGTGATCCGGAAAAAGAGTTTCATCTGTGGATACGTATGTTGTTTTCTTGTCTGGTGGATGCCGACTATTTGGATACGGAGCAATTTATGATGCCTGACCAAGCAGAGCGAAGAGGTAAGTACGATAGTTTGCAAGAGCTGAAAATATGTTTTGATAAATACATGGAAGAGTTGTCGGTGAATGCTCCCTCTTCTTTTATCAATGAAAAGAGAGCATCTATTTTGTCGCGTTGTCGGGAGAAAGCTAAAGATATCCCCGGCTTTTTCAGTCTGACGGTACCTACGGGGGGAGGAAAGACGTTGGCTTCGATGGCCTGGGCTTTAGATCATGCGGTTCGTTATAAAAAGGATCGTATCATAGTCGTTATCCCTTACACCAGCATCATTGTGCAAACGGCAGCCGTATTACGCAAAATCTTCGGAGAAGAAAATGTGGTGGAACATCATAGTAATCTGCAAGTGGATCGGCAGGATGAACGGTCGGCTTCTTTGTTGGCGACAGAAAACTGGGATGCTCCTATTGTTGTAACCACCAATGTACAGTTCTTCGAGTCATTATATGCCTGTAGAAGTTCGCGGTGTCGTAAGCTCCATAATATCTGTAATTCTATTGTTATTTTGGATGAGGCACAGATGTTACCGGTCGAATTTCTACGACCGGTGTTGGATGTATTACAAGGTTTGCAATCGGCTTTCAATGTGAGTATTTTGTTTACTACCGCTACGTTGCCTGTATTTAGTGGTCGTATCGGTACGGGGCAAGATGCTTTTAACGGGTTGAAGAGTCAGGTTGAGGAAATAACTTCTGCCCATGAAAATCTGTTCGAAGCTTTTAAGCGTGTGGAATTACACTGGCCGGAGTCGACAACGACTTTCGATGATCTGGCCGACGAACTGACCGGCTACGAATGTGTGCTCTGTATCGTTAATACCCGTAAGGAGGCTCGGGAGCTTTATCAAAGGATGCCAAAAGGAACTTTACACCTATCTCGTATGATGTGTTCCGCACATATAATGGAAGTGATCGGACTGATAAAGGAAAAGCTGAAGAACAATGAGCCGGTTCGGGTGATTAGCACACAACTGGTGGAAGCCGGTGTCGATATCGATTTTCCAGTGGTATACCGGGCTTTTGCCGGATTGGATTCTGTCATACAGGCGGCAGGCCGATGTAACCGGGAAGGTAAACTGAATCATGTGAGTCAATTAGGTCAGGTTTTTGTCTTTAATTTAGAGAATACTCTTTTACGTGGTCTGATGGGGAAGGGGGCTGCTGCCTTGAGAGAACTGCTTCGGGTGTCTGATCGTACGGATTTGTTTGATCCGGCTGTCATGGCTCGTTATTTTACACTCTTTTATGGTGATTGTAATATCTTTGATAAAGCAGATATAAAAGGTCTGTTATATAAAGGTTTTGCAGAAATGAACTTTATGTTTGCAACTGCTGCCGAGAAGTTTTGCCTGATTGATGATAAGAACTCTGTTTCCATCCTGGTCAATTATGGAGATGGAGCAGATCTTATCAGAGAATTGAAAGAAAAAGGTCCGGAGTTTTGGCTGTTACGCAAGTTACAGCAATATAGTGTATCTGTGAAAAAGTGGGATTTTGAAGAGCTGGTACGGAGTGGTAAGGTTATCGAATATTCAGGCGTTTTCATTTTGGAGGATCCGAGTAGCTATGATCCGCAGGCAGGACTGGTATTGGATGGGGCTTGGGCGGAAGAACTGTTGCTGATAGAATAAAATTAGGGCGATTGTGTAAATGGGATTGGATTTCTCTGCGAGAACCTTCTCGCAGAGAAATCTATATACCTGCATGAGGTACGACCTACCTCGCGTATCTTACGATCGTATTAGACAAAGTTGCAATCCACGTACCTACATAAGGTACGACAAAGGAGTTGGTAAAATATTTGTAACACTTGAAGTTTCAACCCACCGACCTACATAAGGTGCGACTTGATATCAAAATACCGAAACAGGACAACAATGTGGTTTCAACCCACGCACCCGTAAAGGATGCGACCAAAATTCCAGTACTTTTCATAGTCCCTGGGATTGTTTCAACCCACGTACCTACATAAGGTACGACTCATGCGTAAGAACCTGCTTTCCAAAATACTATGTTTCAACCCATGTACCTATATAAGGTACGACGACAAGATCGGCCACGCTGTACTCGACTTACAGATTTCAACCCACGTACCCGTAAAGGATACGACTGCATGTTTGTTAAAAGCTTTATTTATAACATTTTCAGCGAATGATTCTGCGAATAATGATATAAGACAATAAACAATGTCTGTCTTATTATCAATAAAGAATGTAAACATCTGTATTACTGGGAGTGCGAACATCCTATGTTTTTGTTATCACTTATGGTTCGCGTTTTATCTACAATTGAAACATTGTTGTGTAATAATGTTATATATAAAGTAATCTGTAACTTTGTCTACAAATTTAAGAATAAGCTTTTATTATATACAACACCATGAATAAAAAAATTCTTCAACTAGCAATACCTTCTATCATTTCTAATATAACCGTTCCTCTATTGGGATTGATCGATGTCGCCATTGTGGGGCATTTGGGATCGGCTTCCTATATCGGAGCGATCGCAGTGGGAGGGATGCTGTTTAATATAATCTATTGGTTGTTTGGTTTCCTGCGGATGGGGACGAGTGGGATGACTTCGCAGGCTTTTGGTAAACGTGATCTGAACGAGGTGACCCGTGTTTTGTTGAGGGCGGTGGGAGTAGGACTTTTTATCGCTTTATGCCTGTTACTGCTTCAGTATCCGATTCGGAAAGTCGCTTTTCTTTTGATAGATGCTACTGCCGAGGTTCGCGAGTTGGCTACGGTTTATTTTAGTATCTGTGTATGGGGAGCACCCGCTGTACTGGGGTTGTATGGTTTTGCCGGGTGGTTTATCGGCATGCAGAATTCCCGTTTCCCGATGTTTATCGCGATTACACAAAATATAGTGAATATCGTGGCGAGTCTGGCTTTTGTCTATCTGTTGGATATGAAGATCGAGGGTGTGGCATTGGGTACGCTGATTGCCCAATATGCCGGACTATTTATGGCTTTACTGCTTTGGCTACGTTATTACGGAAGATTGAAAATTCCTTTTCGCTGGCGGGAGATCCTGGGCTGGACAGCTATGCATCGTTTCTTTCAGGTAAATAGCGATATCTTTTTCCGTACATTGTGCCTGGTGGCTGTCACAACCTTTTTCACGTCGACAGGGGCGCGGCAGGGAGATGTCGTATTGGCTGTCAATACCTTATTAATGCAGTTGTTCACCTTGTTTTCTTATATTATGGATGGCTTTGCCTATGCCGGTGAAGCGATGACAGGGCGTTATGTCGGTGCACAGAACCGGAATGGATTACAAAGGATGATCCGGCTATTATTCCGTTGGGGATGGGGTTTATCATTATCCTTTACAATTCTGTATATGATAGGCGGTCAAGGCTTTTTGGGTTTATTGACCAACGACACAACTGTCATAGAGGCTGCCGGAACTTATTATTACTGGGTGCTGGCTATCCCATTGGCCGGTTTTGCCGCTTTTCTTTGGGATGGCATCCTGATCGGGGCTACAGCTACCCGCCTGATGCTTTATTCGATGCTGGTCGCTTCAGGTACATTCTTCGTCGTTTATTATCTGTTTTACGGAATAATGGGAAACCATGCATTATGGATGGCATTTCTGATTTATTTATCGTTACGAGGAATTATGCAATGGATGTTATGGCATTACCATCGATAACACCTGCCTTTTTTGAAATAAAAAATCCGGATATCAAACGATACCCGGATTTTCTTTTTTATGAGATGGTTGTATTATGCTTGTCTGTAATACGCCAGATCTTCGCGGTTGAAGTTGTTGATGAAAGATTCGATCTTGTCAACTTCTGCCTGGCCGTAGTTGATATATACTTCGGCTGAACGGCGGTAACTGTCGTCTTTGTTGGCATCTTGCAGTAACAAGTAACCGAAGACACAATGAGCGGCAGCTTCTACCATACGGCGTGCCTGGAAATCGATGTATTCGTTGTCTTTAGTTTCTGTAACCGTGGCAACTACTTTTTCGTACTTGTCAGTCATTGCTTTCAGCTTGTTCTTCAGACCTTCCAGTTCCGGTTTGTATTCGATGGCTTCGTATTCACGGATCTGAGCCAGGTAAGTACCTGTGGTGACGTGGCGGATCGCTGCAACCACCTGCAACTGGGTAGTACCTTCGTAGATGTTTGTGATACGGGCATCACGGTAGATACGTTCGCAGGCATAGTCTTTCATGAAACCTGAACCACCATGGATCTGGATTGCGTCATACGCATTCTGGTTGGCATATTCGGTGGTCATACCTTTACCCATCGGTGTATATGCGTCAGCCAGTTTGCTGTATTTCTTCATTTCCTGACGTTCTTCCGGAGTCAGCTTACGTTCTTTGGATATATCGTCCAACGCCTTATAAACGTCTACGAAACGAGCTGTTTCGTAAAGCATGGAACGGGAAGCATCCGCTTTGGCGCGCATCAGGGCTACCATTTCATATACAGCCGGGAATTCGATGATCGCTTTGCCGAACTGTTTACGCTCCGTTGCATAGGTATAACCTTCGCGGTAAGCCGCTTCGCTCAAACCTACGGCCTGTGCCATGATACCCAGACGGGCACCGTTCATCAATGCCATTACATATTTGATCAAACCTAGTTTGCGGTCACCGCAAAGTTCGGCTTTGGCATTCTTGAATACCAATTCGCAAGTAGGGGATCCTTTGATACCCATCTTGTTCTCGATACGGCGAACATTCACACCACCGTTGCGTTTGTCGTAGATGAACATGGACAAACCACGACCGTCGCGTGTGCCTTCTTCGGAACGTGCCAGTACCAGGTGAATATCGGCATCACCGTTGGTAATGAAACGTTTTACTCCGTTCAGATACCAACAATCGTCCTTTTCGCAGTAAGTAGCTTTCAGCATAACAGACTGCAGATCGGAACCTGCATCCGGCTCTGTCAGGTCCATCGACATCGTTTCTCCGGCACAAACGCGCGGGATATAACGCTGACGCTGGTCGTCGTTACCGAATTCGTATAATGTTTCCGCACAGTCCTGCAATCCCCAAAGGTTTTCAAAACCTGCATCGGCACGCGATACCATATCGGCTGCCATGATGTAAGGAACGATCGGGAAGTTCAGACCGTCGTAACGGCGGGGCATTGCGATACCCATCAGGCCGGCTTTGCGTACGGCATCCAGGTTTTCCTGGGTACCTTTGGCATACGTCACACGTCCGTTGGCAACAGACGGGCCTTCATGGTCTACGCCCTCAGCATTGGGAGCGATGATCTCACCACAGATTTCACCTACAATTTCCAGTACCTTTTCGTAGCTGTCCATTGCATCTTCGAAATCCTGAGGAGCATAGTCAAATTTATCCTTGTCGGCATAGCCGCGTTCTTTCAGCTCTACGATCCGCTGCATCAACGGGTGATGCAGGTGATGTTTCATGCTGGGATTATCTAAATAAAAGTTAGCCATATCTTATTTACTGTTCTGTTTGTAATACTTGATCATCTTCGGGATCACTTCTTCAACCGAACCGTTGATCACATAGTCAGCGATGGTGTTGATCGGAGCGTTCTCGTCGTTGTTGATAGAGATGATAATACCTGCGTCCTGCATACCGGCAATGTGCTGGATCTGTCCGGAAATACCGCAAGCGATATAGAGTTTCGGGCGAACGGTCAGACCGGTCTGTCCGATCTGGCGGTCGTGGTCACAGAAACCGGCGTCGACAGCAGCACGGCTGGCACCTACTTCTGCATGAAGTTCTTTAGCTAATTCGAACAGCAGGTTGAAGTTTTCTTTCGACCCTACGCCATAACCTCCGGCAACTACGATAGGAGCACCTTTCAGGTTGTGTTTCGCTTTTTCAACGTGACGGTCGATTACTTTTACTACATAATCAGCATCGGATACATATTTTGCTACGTCGTGTTTTACCACTTCGCCTTTATAATTGGCATCCAGGATCTCTTTCTTCATCACACCTTCGCGAACGGTAGCCATCTGAGGACGGTGTTCCGGGTTGATGATGGTTGCCACGATGTTACCACCGAAAGCTGGACGGATCTGATACAACAGGTTTTCATATGTGATACCTGCCCGTTTATCTTCGTGAGGACCGATCTCCAATGAAGTACAGTCTGCAGTCAGACCGCTGGTCAGTGCAGAAGATACACGAGGGCCCAGGTCGCGACCGATAACGGTAGCACCCATCAGGCAGATCTGAGGTTTTTCTTCCTTGAACAGGTTGATCAGGACAGAAGAATGGGGTAATGAAGTGTAAGGGAACAGACCCGGAGCATCGAACACGTGTACTTTGTCGACGCCGTAAGGCAGTACCTGGCTTTCTATACCTTCGAGGCCGCTACCGGCAACAACTGCTTCCAGCTGGCAACCTAACTGATTCGCTAACTTACGACCTTTGGTCAGAAGTTCGAGACTTACATCGGCAATGGTTGTGCCTTCAATCTCACAATATACAAATACGTTATTCATAATCTTATCCGATGGTATGGTTAGCTAACAGTTCAACAATCATCTCTTCTATATCCTTATCCGCGCTGGTCAGCGTTTTGCTTTCCTTTGCCTGGAACACGATATTCTGTATAGTCTTTACCTTTGTAGGGGAACCGGACAGACCGCACTGTGTCAGATCTCCGTTTACATCGTTCACGCTCCATTCCTGGATATTCAGATACGGACGTTTTTCGTAAAGATCTGCATACGGCAGTTCGCTCGGAACGTCCGGATGGCAGGCAGTCGGGTGGGCTGCTTTTTCCTGTGCGCCCATGGCACGTTTGTATTTCTGTACCAATCGGGCATTGCGCGGACGGCAGGGAGCTGCCGAGCCGTTTACTGTGATGACGATAGGCAGCGGACCTTCTACGGTTTCCACACCTCCGTCGATATGACGTTTAACGGTGATACGGCGTGCTGCTTCATCCACATTCAGGATTTCTTCAGCGTACGTGATCTGTGTCAATCCCAGCTTTTCTGCTACCTGGGGACCAACCTGTGCTGTATCTCCGTCGATAGCCTGACGGCCACCGATGATGATGTCATAATCATTAATTTTTTTGATAGCCGTAGCCAAAGCGTATGAAGTAGCCAGTGTATCGGCTCCGGCAAAGGCGCGGTCGGTTAACAAAAAGCCGCCGTCTGCTCCGCGGTATAAACCTTCACGGATAATTTCGGCGGCACGTCCCGGGCCCATAGTCAGTAATGTAACAGTTGATCCGGGGTAGGCATCTTTCAGGCGCAGAGCCTGTTCCAATGCGTTCAGGTCTTCCGGGTTAAAGATGGCGGGAAGTGCGGCACGGTTTACCGTTCCGTCTTCTTTCATCGCATCCTTTCCCACGTTGCGTGTGTCCGGAACCTGCTTCGCTAAAACAATAATTCTTAAACTCATATTAAATAGGAATATTAGATTTCTATTGTCTGAAAATTATTCGGTAATTAGTAAAAAAGTTACCGATTGCAAAAGTAGTCAAACATTCTTTATATCAAACAACTTTAACCTGAAATGTGCACACTTTAGGGTTTTTTGAGCACTCTGAGACAGGTTTTTCCATATATTCTTTGTTGTGTAGATGATTAATTTTACCTTTGAATCGATAAAAATCTTAGCATATGGGAAAATGGAGTTTTCAACAGGAATTGAAGCGAGAGGAAAAGGAACTGAATATAGTTCGAAAAGAGAATCTCTGCAAGTTTGTTTATGATTTGGCAAAATTAATTTTTGCGGGTATTGTGATTGGAGGTGTTGTTCCATTGTATGGAAATCCTCAGAATCATATTCAATGGTATATTGTTCTGGGAGGTGTGTTTGGAACTATAGTATTGGCTTTATTTGCGAATAAAATTTTAAAATAGAAGGTATGACAACATTAGGATTTCTTTTTATTGTTGTAGATGTCATTGTGGTAATTTTGCTTCTTTGGACATCCTACACGAAGTCCGGGAAAAGATGGATAAAGAACTTGTAACCGGTTTTTTCGGTGAAGTATGTATACAGAGAGACTATGTCAAGAATAACATAGTCTCTCTTCTTTTTAATAAAATTATTTGTTTCTTTTTTCCTACCCTTTCCCAGCATCCAATCGTTTCACCACTTGCCCGTAAATGATCAGGGCGAATGCCGAAACGAGGGCGATTGCACCGAAATAATACCAGATATAATGGGCATTGGCACTGGCTGCCACCCATTCTTCATGCGTAGCGAACAGGGTCGGTTCCGGACAATATTTGCTTAGTAAGAAACCGGATAATCCGAATCCGAGAATGGACGACAGGAACGAGTGGAGATGACTGAAGCCTAGATATAACCCTTCTTCTCCTTTGGGGGCCTGCAATGAGAAATATTCGAGGAAACGGGGAGATATAAATGTCTCAGCCAATCCTTGGAAAACGATACCGACTACCATCATAAAGGCAACCGGATGCATACCCAGAATCGTTGTATTTCCATCGAGCATATTTCCCGAAGCCATACAAAGTGCGGATATCGGCATAATGAACATGCCGAATGTCATAGAGGTCAGTGCTGTCTTTTTACGCATTAACTGGGTGACCAGATTAACGGTCAGCACAACCACCAACGGGTTTACGTTGGCATACCAGGAGGGAGAAGCCCCTTCGCCTGCCAGACGTAAAACATACTTAGGCATGGTTGCATACAACTGGTGCTGAACCATCCAGAATCCGGAGATGATGATGATTAGTGTGATCAGGCGTCCGTTTGTACATACTTTGATCAATGCTTTCCATATCTGTCCGAATGTCTTTCCTTCTCCCGAGTGCTGGCTGCTTTTATAGAAGAACCAGATCGCAAGTAAGGCAAGAAAAGTCATCGAAGCGGAGAAATAGTTGAGGGTGATCAATCCTTCGTTCCCTAATGCTTCGCGCAATGGTTTTACAATCGTTTTGCCGGAGAAAGCTCCGATATTTACCATTGCATAGAATATGGAGAAACCTTTGGCACGGGTTTCGGGAGTCGTTTCTTTGGCTACCGTTCCGGAGATCACACTCTTGATGAATGAGCCGCCGATAACGATCAGTATCATGATCGGGATAATCCCATAACGAAGATTACTTTCAAGCAATCCGGTAAATGTAGTCGTAGTCCCGTATTCGACCAGTCCGGCAGACTGAAGCCAGGTAGGATAAAGTCCTAGACCGGCATAACCGATAGTCAGTAAAGAAAAAGCCAGCAGCATGGAATTGCGGAATCCGATTTTATCGGCCAATGCACCGGCAAAAGTTGGAAGAAAATAAAGAAATGCAGAGAATGTTCCGGCGATAGTTGCCGCCTGTATGTCGTTGAACCCGAGGATGCGGCTGAGATAAAGGGTTATTACGATAAATACGCCGTAGTAGGCAGCACGCTCAAATAGTTCGACGGTATTGGCTACCCAAAACGCTTTACTGAATTTGATTTTCTCTTTCTTTGTCGTTGTATTCATATGATAGTTATTTGTTTTTAGAATATAGAATATAAAACGTAAAACGCAGGTATAGGCAGATGAGAAAATTAGAGCTGCGTATACCTGCGTGTATTTACATTTCGTGTAAGTCTTTTTTTATTTCTTTACAGTGTAAGTTTGATGAATAGCCTTGTCGAAAGCCTTCCAGTGTTCGTCAGTCATGCTACCAGGTGTGAACAGGGCTACACCGGCTGCACCGGCTTCCATTGATCCGCGAACGGCTTCTTCGATCTCCGACGGGATCAATCCGTGTCCTTCCGGATCTTTGATGTTGGCTTTGTTTTGCCAGTCACGACAGATGAACAGACCGCTGTAAACAGGTTTTTCCCCCTTGACAGAGTTCACTTCTTCTTTGGTCACTTCGCCTACCCAGGCAGCATCTTCCAGATAGAAATCGTTGTAGTTCATCGGGAAGAATGCATCGATATTCCATTTGTTCCATTCCTGGCGAACCATCCATTTGGCATGAGAGTCAGGACCGGGGAATACGGCAGCACTTACCTTCTTACCTTTTGCGTGAACAGTATCGGCAATGCGGTCGACCAGCTTCGTGATCAGGTCGCAGCGGAATTGTGCCCATTCTTTGCATTTGGAAGGATCTTCAACCGATTTGATGTCGATGCCGGTAGCAGCTTTGAAGTCGGCTACACATTTATCGCAATAGCAATAGTCGGCAGTCGGATATTCTTCATCCATCACTAAGCCGTATTTTTCCCAAAGACCTTTTGCCAGGATCACGTCTACATAGCGGATGTAGTCCAGGTGGACATAATCCACTTCCGGGATATCAGCCACTTTGCCATACAGGTCAGTCAGGAATTCTGCCGTACCTTCATGGTTCGGGCAAAGACATTTGTAATAAGGAACATATGCCTGTACTTCGTAAGCAGGTTCACCTTTACGGTTTACGGCATAAAGAGTTGAATCCATATCCCCTTGCAGCATGGCAGGGATCCAGGCATGATACTCCATGCCGTTTGCATGAGCGACTTTCGCTGCACGCTGAATTTTCTGTAAGTCGTGTCCGGCATTATAGCACATACCGTCCAGGCCATGAGATTTCCATTTACTAAAATCGGCTTGTAAGGTCTCTTCGGTCGTGTTACCACCTTCGCCTTGCCAGCCGTACACTTTGATTTTTGATTCCGGTGCTTTCGTGCAAGCCGTTGCCAGAAGGGCAACGGCTGCTAAAGCGATAAATACTTTTTTCATTCAGATTTGTTTGTTATTAAATTTCACAAGCACAGAGAGTCGGGATCAGGTTGCGGTCGCCGTATGCATTGTCTACGCGTGCCACATTGATCCAGAATTTACTGTCATGCAACCATTCCAGCGGGAAAGCTGCTTTACTACGAGGGTATTCATGCTTCCATTCATCGGCTGTTACTTCGTATTCAGGATGCGGAGCATTTTTGAGCACATTATCTTCTTTGGATGCCTTACCTTCTTCTACTTCTTTGATTTCTTTCCAGATGCAGTCCATTACTTCGGCGAAGCGGTCGAGTTCGGCTTTGCTTTCGCTTTCGGTCGGTTCGACCATCAGGGTACCGTGTACCGGGAATGAGAGCGTAGGAGCATGGTAGCCGAAGTCCATCAGACGTTTGGCGATATCGCCTTCGTCGATACCGGATGCTTCTTTTACGCCGCGGCATTCGAGGATCAATTCATGGCCGACACGTCCTGTGGCACCTGTATAAACGATACCGTACGTATCTTTGAATTTAGAAGCCAGATAGTTCGCATTCAGGATGGCTGTTTTTGTAACGGTTTCCAATCCTTCTGTACCCAGCATGCGGATATAAGCGTATGTGATCGGCAGGATACCGGCACTTCCGTAAGGAGCGGCAGAAACCGTATTCAGATCGCTGCCCCAGACCACCGGATGAGAAGGCAGGAACGGAACCAGATGTTCGGCTACGCAGATCGGACCGACACCCGGGCCACCACCACCGTGAGGCGATGCAAATGTCTTGTGCAGGTTCAGGTGGCAAACGTCTGCGCCGATGGTTCCCGGATTTGTCAATCCTACCTGGGCGTTCATGTTGGCACCGTCCATGTATAACTGACCGCCGCAAGCGTGAACGATGTCGCACATTTCTTTAATGTCGGCTTCAAAAATACCGTGTGTAGACGGATAAGTGATCATGCTGGCAGCCAGATTCTCCTTGTTGGCTTCCGCTTTGGCACGGAAATCTTCCAGGTCGATATTGCCATTCTCGTCGCATTTAACGGTAACAGTCGTATAACCGCACTGGATGGCACTCGCCGGGTTTGTACCGTGAGCCGAAGCAGGCAGCAATACGATATTGCGATGTCCTTGTCCGATGCTTTCCAGGTAAGCGCGGATAACACGGAGACCTGTATATTCGCCGGCAGCACCTGAATTCGGTTGTAAAGTAACACCTTTGAATCCGGTGATCTCAGCCAGGTAGCAACACAGGTTCTCGATCAGCTCTTTGTAACCTTCTACCTGTTCTTCCGGGGCATACGGGTGAATATTCATAAACTCTGCACGGCTTAACGGAAGCATTTCAGAAGCAGCATTCAGCTTCATCGTACATGATCCCAGAGAGATCATTGACTGAGCCAGCGACACGTCTTTGCGTCCCAGGCGAGTGATGTAACGCATCAACTCGGTTTCCGTACGATATTTCTTGAATACATCTTCTTGCAGGAAGTCCGAAGTACGGGCGAATTTCGGATCAAAATAAGTCTTTTCCGGGATCGCATCTTCCAGCATATAATCTTTTCCGGCAGCACCGGCGAAGATATACAACAATACGCCTATATCGGTAGGCTGTGTTGTTTCGTCGATACTGATGCCTACCTGACCGCCTTCGAAGTAGCGAAGGTTCACCTTGCATTCCAATGCGATCTCGCGGAGCGCGTTGATGGATACGTTGGCAGGTAATTCGATCTTCAAGGTATCGAAGTAATCTTTATTCAGCTGTTTGTAGCCTAACCTTTCCAATTCGGCAGCCAGGAATCCGGCAGAAGCATGGATACGTCCGGCGATGTTGCGCAACCCATCTGCTCCGTGATATACAGCGTAGAATCCGGCCATTGTTGCCAGTAAAGCCTGTGCGGTACAGATGTTGGAGGTCGCCTTTTCGCGTTTGATATGCTGTTCGCGTGTCTGTAAAGCCAGACGGTAAGCCGGGTGTCCGTAAGCATCTTTCGAGATACCGATGATACGTCCCGGGATAGCACGCTTGTATTCATCTTTCGTAGCGAAGAATGCAGCAGAAGGACCGCCGTAGAACATCGGTACACCGAAACGCTGGCTGCTACCGAATACGACATCGGCACCCCATTCTCCCGGAGGAGTCAGCAATACCAGGCTCATCAGGTCGGCAGCCACGGCAACACGGGCTTCGTTCGCATTGGCTTTCGCAATGAATTCTTTATAATCTTCAACCGAACCGTCTGCATTCGGGAACTGTACGATCGCACCGAATACTTCAGGAGTGAATGTAAATGTCTTGTAATTGCCGACCACAACATTGATTCCCTGCGGAACCATACGTGTACGGATCACGGCCAATGTAGATTCAAAAACATTTTCATCTACAAATAAAGTGTTAGCTCCTGCCTTTGCCTGTGCGCGGCTGCGAGTTCCGTAAAACATCGTGGCAGCCTCTGCTGCTGCGGTAGCTTCGTCCAGCAGAGAACAGTTGGTCAGGGGCAGAGCTGTCAGTTCACTGATGACAGTCTGGAAGTTCAGCAACGCTTCGAGGCGTCCCTGAGAAACTTCCGCCTGATACGGGGTATATGAAGTGTACCATACCGGATTTTCAAAAACATTGCGCTGGATAGGAGCAGGACAGACTGTGTCATACCATCCCATTCCGATGTAAGAAGTGAAGACTTCGTTTTTGGAGGCAAGTTCTGCGATATGTTCTGCAAACTCCCTTTCAGTCATTGGCTCCGGAAGGTTCAGAGGTTCTTTCAGACGAATATTGGCCGGGATTGTCTGGTCAATCAGTTCGTCAACCGATTTAACACCGATAGCTTCAAGCATAGCCGGAATATCTTCCTTTGCAATGCCGACGTGGCGGTTTACAAATTTATTTGTGTCCATAGTATTTAATGTGTTTTATAAATAAGGATTGTTTAATTTTTCATCGATAACTCTCGTTTCCGGGCCATGTCCGGGGTAAATGACCGTTTCGTCCGGCAGTGACAACAACTTGTCGTTGATGGCTGCGATCAATACTTCCTGATTGCCGCCCCACAAGTCCGTACGCCCGATACTTCCGGCAAACAAGGCATCTCCCACGATGGCAAAACCGTTCTTCTTATTATAGAAGGCAACGCTTCCGGGAGAATGACCGGGAACAGTCAGTACCAGCAGCTCCGAATGGCCGAACTTGACCACTTCATTGCCGACCAACAGTTTCTGGACCGGAACATGTTGATAATGTCCCGGCAATCCGAAAGCCTGCGCCTGCTTGTCGGGAGGTGGAAGCTGTTCCACATCGAGCCTGTGTGCCTGCGGCGACAGCCCATATGTTTTGAATACGAACGGATTACCAAAGATATGGTCCAGATGCAAGTGAGTACATAACAGGTGCTTTACCGTCAGTTTGTTCTCTGCAATGAAATCACTTAATTCTTTTTCTTCCGACGGACGAAGGCATCCGCAATCGATAATAACCGCCTCTTTGGTATCATCATACAACACGAATGTGTTTTCCTGGAAGTAATTGAACTCAAACGCTTTTATTGTGATCATAATGGTACGTAAACTACTTTTTTAGTACTAAAAAATTCTTCTTTGAAATGGTCGCCTAACTCGACAACAATCGCTTGTTTCCGAAAAGCCTGTATTTCGTGTTCCAACTCACCACCTTTCAGACATATTAAACCATTCGGCAGTGCGTTCTGTTGTTCCTTCCGTATGTTTTTACGGGAAATTTTAACCAGATCGCCCAGCGGCATAACAGCCCGGCTGACAACAAAATCGAACAGTTGCTTTTCTTCTTCGGCGCGGCAATGGCGGAAAGTGATATTTTTCAAACCGATCGCTTCGGCAACGGCTTGCCCGACCTTGATCTTTTTTCCGATACTGTCTACCAGATGGAATTGTACTTCAGGAAAGAAGATAGCCAGCGGAATACCCGGAAATCCGCCTCCCGTACCGATATCCATTACGGTAGAACCGTTTTTGAATTTCATCATTTTGGTTAGCCCCAGCGAATGGAGCACATGATGCGGATAAAGATTCTCGATATCTTTGCGCGATATGACGTTAATCTTTGCATTCCAGTCTGTATATAAGTCGTACAGAGCTTCGTATTGTGCAAGTTGCGTTTCGTTTAGCTCCGGAAAATAAGTTTTTATCAGTTCCATAAATTGTATTTAAAATGCCAGATGTGCGATCGGACTCTCTTTCTTGAGCAGGTACTGTATCTCTTCATAAGGGAGATGTACACTCGTTGCGCCGACCACATAGGCTGCTATCTCATATTCATTAAATGTATAGGTAATCCCATTCTCGTCGATCAGGAAGTTGTTGTTCGGGAAAATCTCGTCGATGCTGAAGAAACCGATGTTTTCCAGATCCTTGGCATTCTCCACGCTGTTCTGTTTGGCGATCCGGTCTACAAGGATCTGCGCCAGGTCGTCCTGGAAATCTTCGATGAATATATCAGACTCCGTAACCGGAGCACCGGTTTTCATGTTGATGACATGGTTGGCGGTCGCATGCGAGCCATGCGCTCCTCCGGTATAGTTTTCTACGTAAATTGAGTAACTGAGGATATCGTTCTGGTTATAGGCGATATCGTTGGTAGACATTTCGTAATAAGAGAACCAGGCTCCGACCGGCGTTTCGTCGGCTTTTGCCACTTCTTCTTTGTATTCGCCCTCCAGGTCCTTATAATTATTCAGATAATCCTCCGTGTACTTGGCTACCGCTTCTTCAGGAGATAGCTTTTCGTAACTGTCCCCGAAGTATGCAGACACAAATTGCTGCTGTATCTTTTTCAGGATCTCTTTGTCGTCGTATTTGGCCGGATAGGTAAAGTTTATCTGAAGGTTACAATTCGGATTCTCCGGGTTTTCCAGAAGATGATAGGTCTTGTCCACACTGATCGAATCAAATGTAATATCATTATCCGCCGTTTTTTTTGTCCCGGTGTTACAACCGCTGACAATTATACTTATGAGAAAAAGAGCTACAAGCTTTTGGCATAATTGCGTCTTCATTGTGATACAGATTTAATTGAATACTTTAAAATGCAAATGTACATGTTTATCTCCGAATTACCGAATAGATAAACGAAATTAGTTCGCGCTAAATCAGTTTTCAGCATCCTGAAAAACAGAAACGAGGGAGGCATAAAAAATTTCAACGTACCGCCAGACAAATCCCTTTGGGGATAACTAAATGAGGAGTAGGCATGAAGCCTGGTGCAGGATGGAAGATATGTATATATTTTTTAGCGAAAAATTGATTATTTGAATCTTCTGTGTATCTTTGTTCCGCACATGAAATGCAAGGTGTTGCAACATGGGCGATTTGTTAGTTAGACATAAGCGTTTTTAAATATTATTTGACATTGAAATCTCGACAATTTCATCCCAACAAATAATAGTACTGTAAATGCAAATGTTCTTTTCTATTTATACACACCGAGAGAATTGTAGAAATTGATTCGTGTATATGGATAAGAGCGTGGTACTGTTATATATATTGTTGGGGGGCCTGTCGAGAGCCTCAATGTCTATATATCAACAGTTTCCACGCTTCTTTTGTTTAGCAGGCAACCGATAGGTTTCCTGAATATGATTGGTTATCACCTTTCGTCAGGTACGAATTTATTCACGTAATTTCATTCAAAAATAAGATAATTCTTTATTTCCTGAAACTAAGCCTATCGGATGCTTCCATCAGCATTAACTTCCTGATATAAATGAACAAATTCAAGGCTTACTTGTTATATAAACGAAAGAGTAAAATTTTCGTCTACCATTAAGGTATAAAAATTAGCAGATAAATTTACGATTAAAAAGTCATTCCGGATTCACTGCGTGCGTCCGGAAGAGGAACTTTGCTTATCCGGCCAGTATGAACCGGAGCACGACCCCTTGTATCATAAACCTAAATAATAAACGAGATATGGCAAAAATAGAAATAAAAAACTTATCCATCCTTTTCGGTCCCGAGAAGAGCCGGGCGAAAAAGATGATCCTGAAAGGAAAAAGCAAACAGGAAATACTAAAAGAAACAGGCTGTACCGTTGCCGTGCGTAACGCGAACCTGGAAATAGAAGAAGGCGAGATGTTCGTCATTATGGGCCTCTCCGGTAGCGGTAAATCGACTTTATTACGCTGTATCAACCGGCTGAACGAGCCGACGATGGGAGAGATCCGGGTGAACGGGATAGATATAACCCGTTCGTCGGACAAGGAACTGTTGCAGATCCGGCGAAAAGAGCTGGCGATGGTTTTCCAGCACTTCGGGCTGCTACCTCACCGCACCGTCCTGAATAACGTATCCTTCGGCCTCGAACTGCAAGGCGTCCCTAAACAGGAACGCGAAAAGAAAGCCCTGGAGAGCATCCTTCAGGTCGGCCTGAAAGGGTACGAAAACCAGCGGGTCGATGAATTATCAGGCGGAATGCAACAGCGCGTCGGACTGGCACGTGCCCTGGCAAACAATCCTGAGGTCCTTTTGATGGATGAAGCCTTCTCTGCACTCGACCCGCTGATCCGCGAACAGATGCAGGACGAGTTGCTGCTCCTGCAGGAGAAGATGAAAAGGACGATCGTCTTTATCACCCACGACCTGGACGAGGCGATCAAGCTGGGCGACCGTATCGCCATTATGAAAGACGGCGTCATCGTGCAGGTGGGAACGCCGGAAGAGATACTGACCGACCCCGCCAACGATTACGTCACCCGTTTTACGGAAAGCGTGGACCGCGGCCGAATCGTAACAGCCTCGTCGATCATGCTCAGGCAACCCATCGTTGTCAGAGTCAAAAGAGACGGTCCGGAAACCATTCTCCGGAAGATGCGTGAAAGACGCCTCTACGCACTGCCCGTCATCGGCAATGACGACCAATTCATCGGAGAGATACACTATAAAGATGTACTGAACCTGCGGAAAGAAGGCGGGAAGGATATCGGTCCCATTATCAAAAAGGAAGTCCCGTCCGTCCTCGAAAACACCATTGTGGAAGATATGCTCCCTCTGCTGTCCAAAGTACGGCAGGCATTGCCGGTAGTCGATGAGAACAACCGCTTGTTGGGCGTTATCCCCCCATCCGCCATCATCATTGAAATGACAGGAAAGGATGAAAAAGAAATAGAAGAAATAATTCAAAACGCAATAGATTTATGATCAATATCGGAAAATATATAGAAATCGCCATCAACTGGATGACGGAACACTGGGCGCATTTTTTTGATGTCGTCAATAATATAATCGGAGGCTTTATCGATGCTTTCCAGAACGGCCTGCTATGGATACCCTTTTATATAATGATCGCGGCCCTGACCGTATTGGCCTGGTATAAAGCCGGAAAAGGAACAGCCGCCCTGACACTGCTGGGTTTGTTCCTTATCTATGGAATGGGCTTCTGGGAACAGACTATGCAGACCGTCGCATTGGTCCTGTCCTCTACCGTGATTGCCCTGATCCTCGGCGTACCGCTGGGAATATGGACGGCGCGTAACCGGGTTGCTGCCAAGATAATCCGCCCCGTCATGGACCTGATGCAGACCATGCCCGCCTTCGTTTACCTGATCCCCGCAGTCTTGTTCTTCGGACTGGGGCCCGTCCCGGGCGCATTCGCGACCGTTATTTTCGCCATGCCGCCCGTCGTTCGTCTGACGGACCTCGGTATCCGGCAGGTACCGGAAGATATAGTCGAGGCGACCCGTTCTTTTGGCGCCACCTCCGGACAGCTGCTATTCAAAGTACAGCTTCCTCTGGCATTGCCGACGATCATGACCGGCGTGAACCAGACAATCATGATGGCGCTCTCGATGGTAGTCATCGCCGCGATGATCTCGGCAGGCGGTCTGGGCGAGATAGTCCTCAAAGGAATCACCCAGATGAAGATCGGCCTCGGTTTTGAAGGCGGTATTGCCGTCGTGATCCTCGCAATCATCCTCGACCGTATCACCCAGGGATTTGTCCGCAAGAAATAAGCGGAACTCAGTTATTCACTCCATAAAAGAATTTACATGAAAAGATTATTTATACTTATCAACCTGATCCTGCTGCTGGCTGTCCTGATGTTTCTGGTCAGCTGCAACCGTGCCAAAGACCCGAAAGAAATTTCGATCGGCTACGTGAACTGGTCGGAAGGCATCGCCATGAGTTATCTGGCCAAGGCGATGCTGGAGGAGCAGGGCTACAAAGTAACATTGAAGAATGCCGACATCGCCCCGATCTTCACCTCGGTAGCTTCCGGGAAAGTCGACCTCTTTCTGGATGCCTGGCTTCCGGATACTCACGTCGACTACATGAAGAAATACGGCGACCGCCTGGAAACGATCGGCATCCCTTTTGAGAACGCCCGTTTAGGTCTGGCCGTCCCATCCTACGTGACGATCAATACAATCGAAGAACTGAATGCCAATAAGGAACGCTTCAAAGGCGAAATTATCGGTATCGATATCGGTGCCAGCCTGATGAACCTGACGGAAGACGCCGTAAACGATTACGGCCTGCAACTCAAATTAATGCCTTCCAGCGGCCCGACCATGACCGCCTTCCTCCAGAAGTCCGTGGAGCATAACGACTGGATCGTCGTCACAGGCTGGACCCCCCACTGGATGTTCGCCCGTTATGACCTCAAGTTCCTCGACGACGACAAAGGTGTTTATGGCGATACCGAGCATATTGCAGCCGTTGCCACCAAAGGCTTCTCCGAGACGCACCCATTCGTGGCAGCCTTCTTCAGAAACTTCAGATTCACCAACGAGCAGTTGAGCGAACTGATGAACATCATGGAAGACTATCCCTTACGCGAACTGGAAGGCGCAAAAGTTTGGTTGAAAAAGCACCCCGAAATAATGGATTTATTTTTACCTTCGCAGGCAAATAATCTAACTCAACTGAACGGATATGAAACAGATCGCGAAAATAGCCTGCCTGCTGCTGGGACTGGCAATCAGTAGTCCTTTTATGAAGGCGGAAAATAAAAAGAGTATGAACATCGTATTTATAGGAAACAGCATTACTGCCGGTGCATTGATCGCAGACCCTGCGCACGATGCCCCTCCGGTGAAAGCTGCCTTGTACCTGACCAAACAACCCTCCGTCACCTCGGTCAAATACTCCAACCAGGGAGTAAGCGGCTGCACGACCACGGATTATCTTCCGGCTACGGAAACCCTGTTCCCGAAAGCGAGAGCCGCCGCCGACAAGTTTGCCGATGAAACCTGGGCGACCCTGATCTTCTCCATTATGTTGGGGACGAACGACAGCGCCATCACTGGTCCGAACGGTGCACCCGCTTCGCCGGAGAAATACGAGGAAAACATGAAAGCCATCATCAACCAGTTGCTCGCCTTGTACCCGAATTGCAAGATTGTCCTGAACCGTCCGGTATGGTACAGTCCGAACACATACAACGGGGCGATGTATTTGAAGGAGGGGCTGAACCGTTTGCAGAGTTACTACCCGGTACTGCAATCGCTCGTGGAAGAATATGCCAAACGTTTCCCCGGACAAGTGTTCATGGGCGACACAGAGGCATTCGATTATTTCAAGGAGAACTACTTGACCGACCTTTTCCCTGAAGACGGGAATGCCGGAACCTTCTATCTCCATCCCAACGAGAAAGGTGCAGCGGTGTTGGGCGAGTTCTGGGGAAAAGCCATCCTGAAGGCTGTCGAATAAACCGGATACTTATTGATAACAAAATAAAAACCCTCCCGGCTGAAATCATCTTTCACGTCCGGAAGGGTTTCTTATTTTTCCCGAACGCAGCTTAATGGCAGAAAAGCCGCATCCGGTCATTCAATGTAAAAGTCTGTTGTAAGTAATAGGACATTCTTTTATCTTTTGGCGAGATGGTGGTCCATGATGGCCACATGATGTTCGCCGTATAATTTCAGTTTTTCGACAATATTCTTGGTAGTCGCTTCTTCTTCCACCTGTTCGCGGACGAATCCCCAAAGGAAATCCTGCGTAGCCTTGTCGTTTTCGGCATGGGCGATGTCGACCAATTTGTCGATCAATCCCGACACATGTACTTCATGCTGGTAGACATGCTCGAACACCTCCAGCGGCGTACCGAAAGCCGTCGGCACCACATTGATCTGCTCCAACTTCACCTGTCCGCCACGCTGAACGGAATAGTCGATCATTTTATATGCATGTTCCAGTTCTTCCTGCGATTGCTTCTTCATCCAGTGCGCACAGCCGTCGAGGCCGATCTGTGTAAAGTGGATATACATTGATAAATAGAGATTGGAAGACCACATCTCTGCCAATATCTGCTCGTTGAGAGCATCGGATAATTTTCTACTTAGTGTCATAGCTGTATTTTATGTTATGTTTATTAATAAAACAAACAGCTATCTGATTTGTTCCAAAAATAAGAAGTTCTTATCTTCGTTTCACGCTAATAAATAGAAGCTCATATGAAAAAGAAAATAAAAGCCCTCGTGAACCGCCTGCGTTCGGCTGTCAGGCAACATCCGGTAGAGGTCGTGATGTCCGTCGTTTTCAGTCTGGCGGGATGCATCCACTACGAGAGCGGGTATGAATATAGTTTCCTCGTAGGTCCGCTGGTCTATTTTCCGGTGCTGTTCCTGGCGACTTATACGCTGAACGGGTTGATGCGGCAGGCAGACACGAAGGGAGCCGTCGGGTTACGGGTACTGTATTATCTTTCCGCATTCTTTTTCATACCGTTCCTCTGGATGGACGACAAAGCTATCTGGACACCTACCTATCTCGTTTCGCTGGTCGTGGTGCAGCTCGTCTACCTGATAAGCGGATGGAAACGCGACAATGACGATTTTGTCCGTGTTGCCCTGCGCTATCTCAAAGCAGTGTTGTCGGCGGGGCTGCTTGCCGGGATCGCCTATCTGCTGGCGATATCCGTCAATGCATCCGTACGGTATATCTTTGAGATATGGGAAGACAGCTACAGATGGTTCTATACGGAGGCTGCCTATTTGATATTTATATGCGGGATGTCTTTGCTGTTCCTGATGTTCAACCAGGAGAAAGAGGAGAGGGACGAAGGAAGCAACCGGCTGTTTGAAGTCTTGCTGAACTACGTGCTTTCGCCGGTGCTGCTGATCTATGCGGTGATATTGTACCTTTATTTTATAAAAGTGGCCGTACTATGGTCGCTGCCGAAAGGGGCGGTGGCTTATATCGTGGTCAGCTTTATATCCGCCACGTTCGTGTTGAAAGGGTGCCAGGTGTTCCTTTCCAAAAGGTATTACGACTGGTTTTATAAACAGGCGAGCTGGGTAGTATTGCCTGCGCTGGCGATGTATTGGATCGGGACTTATTACCGCATCAACCAGTACGGGTTCACGGAACCGCGTGTTTATCTGGTAGCCGTGGGAGGAATATTGACGGGACTGGTCGTGCTGTTCCTGACGAAGCGGTGGGGAAGGTTTTTGTATGCGGCCTGCCTGGCGGTCGTCCTGCTGTCGGCGGTTACTTATATTCCGGGTATCACGGCGAAAGATATCGAAAGGATCTCGCAGGAAGGAAGGGAGAATGAGCCGGGGAACGAAAAAGGATACGACCGGAATTCGTATATGCAGATAGATAACAAATATCCGCTCGATCTGTCCGGCTACCGGACGTTGGTGCCTGTGACGGGATATAAGAATGACGATTGTATGTATGCGGTTAATAGCAATGACACGTTGCGGCTGTTCGGTAAAAACGACGAAGTTTTATATACCAAAGATATTCCATCCTTCTGGGAGGGGCAATTGAAGAATGCAGGAGTGAATCCGTCGGATACGATCCCCGAATCCGCCTATCCCGACCTGCTCGTGCTGGATATGGATTCGGCAAAGCTGGTCTTCCAGAGTATCCATCTGTATCGTCCTTCTGCCGATTCGGCCTATACCGTTTCTTATATGATACCGGCGTTCTATCTGGAGAAGAAAAAATAAATATAATTCGTGCAAATATATGTGGCAAATGTTTGATAATAATAAAAATGAGTCTGCAAGGCGATCTGCCAATGTATCAATTTAAAAAGATTTAAGCCTATTCGAACATAAGCAATCAATCATAAATAAGACATGCTTAGTTGCAGGTTTATTTGCCGTCTGCTTCAGCTGACGGATTACAAGTTGTTTCTTTTTTTGGCTTTAGCCACATTTCTCTTAGCATAGAGAGTGCGTTTAAAATGGGACTAAAGTCCAAAGAAGTAGATCATTTACCAAACCGTCAGCTGAAGCAGACGGCAAATGAACCTGTAATGGCGAAGTCTCTTTGATAAGGGGATAGCTCAAACTGACAATCTTTGAAACATTCAAATCTGATAATTTCCGCACCGGTTTATTTTAATTCGATAGCACTGCAACCGGATATTACAATCATCCTTCTTCCCAATCCCTTCATTTGTTAAATGAAAAACTTACCTTTGCAACCATTAAAATAAAAAGGTGAAAAAAACAATATCAAAATAATCCAATGGAAAAGAAAACTAAACAAAGCCTGTTCGCCGCCCCGAACGGCAAGTCATATCTTGTCCCTTTCATCCTTATCACGAGCCTCTTCCTTTTATGGGGATTCGCTCACGGACTGCTGGACGTCCTCAACAAACATTTCCAGGGTGCTTTCACCATGACGAAAGCCGAAAGCGGCCTGGTGCAATTCTCCACCTATATCGCTTATTTCCTCATGGCACTGCCTGCGGGCATGTTTATGAAGCGCTACGGCTACAAAAAAGGAATCATCCTCGGCCTGCTACTTTTTGCAGCAGGCGCATTTGCTTTTATACCTGCCGCTTTCCTGCATTCGGCAACCCCTTTTCTGGTGGCATTGTTCGTCATCGCTTGCGGGTTATGCATTCTCGAGACGGCGGCAAACCCTTATTCGACCATCCTCGGCCCTGCGGAGTCGGGTGCACAGCGGTTGAACCTTTCGCAGTCGTTCAACGGGTTGGGATGGATATTAGGCCCGCTGGTAGGTGGCGCCCTGATATTCGGCGGTGCACAGGATGACCCGTTCACGTTGACCAAGCCTTATATCCTGGTCGGCGGAGTCGTGTTGCTGGTGGCTGTCCTGTTCTTTTTCACCCGTCTGCCGGAGGTGAAGGTAGAGGATCAGGAAGAAACAACCGCGTCTGCCGCCCTTCCTGCCACTTCCATGTGGCGGCACGGTCAGTTTGTGCGGGCAGTGCTGGCGCAGTTCTGTTATTGCGCGGCGCAGACGGGAATTTTCAGCTTCTTCATAAATTACGTGACCGAGGCTGATCCGCAAATGACAAACATCGAGGCTTCGCGGATACTGGCGTTCGGTGGGATGGCTTTGTTTATGATCGGCCGTCTTTCCGGCAGTTTCACAATGAAATGGATGTCACCCGGAAAACTGTTGACATGGTTTGCACTGGCGGATGCGGTTTGTATGGCGTTGGTGATCGTTTCGGCCGGAGCGGTATCGTTGTATGCGTTGTATATTTCTTTCTTTTTCATGTCGATCATGTTCCCGACAATCTTTGCGCTGGGACTGGAAGGGATGGGGGGATATACCAAAAAAGCCTCTTCCTATATTGTGATGGGCGTTGCCGGAGGTGCTTTCAGCCCGATGCTGATGGGATATATCGGCGAGAACAATATGGCAATAGGGTTTGTCGTGCCGCTGGTAGCATTCCTATACATATTATATTTTGCAATTAAATGCAGGAAATAAAAATAAACAGACGGTTTCGTTCGTAGGGGCAGGTTCTAAACCTGCCCTTTTTTGTTTTATATATTGCTGCAAGGGTAGAGCTGAACCTGTTCCTACCGGTTGCAATGACTCAACTCCAGAGAGGATCTGCCAATTATAGAAGGAATATAAGACAAAATCAGCCAGGTTGTAAGAACATAACAACCTGGCTGATAAATTATTTATAGTCAATAGCGAAACTACAAATCGTCAATCTCTTTTACCGACAAACCGGTACAGCGGGCAATCGTTTCGATATCTACTCCCTGATTTTTTAAATTCGCAGCAATAAGACGCTGTTCTTCCGCTTTACCTTCCTTCACGCCTTTTTTCAACCCTTTCTCTTCAGCTTCTTCCACTGCATACTCCAACGTATTGCGCCAATCGCGATAAAT
>NZ_QUHH01000030.1:0-97299 GCF_003479515.1 Parabacteroides sp. AF14-59
ATATCATCCCATATTACTTATCATATTAACACTTTATATATTTTTTTTATTATCACAAAAAATGAATAAACAATTTTATAATACCCGATACATGATAAATTTAATGCATACATAAAAAGACTATTCCGGCATTCATATGCTAACATATTTTTTCTATACTTACCACATTTATTTTTAAACTCTACAGACGTAAAAATATTTGCTTTAAACGCTCTACTAACTATCAAATAAGACATATTGCATACACATAGATCAAAACAAGATGTCCCACTTGTCAGTTTTGAAAACTTTTTCAATAGCATTTTGCAATATTCAAAATCATGAATACTATATGTCTTTACTATTGAATTGAGATTTATATCCTGTACATAATGATAATAAGCGTTCGAAATATATGCGATCTTTATGTTATTTTTCAATAATGAGACATTAGTATAAAGATCTTCACAAAAAGAAAAATTTTCAGGAAATTTTACATTATAGATATTATAGCAGGCTCTCTTTATTAGTTTATTACAGCAGCTTCCATGCAAATGCTGGAAAAGTTCACACATAACTCTTTCATGATCCAAAACTGTCGGTTTTTGATTACAATATATTTGTTTATTACCTGCATTTACAAAGAAATCACATATCAACATATCTGCACCAGATTCTATTGCTTTTATATACAGTTCCTCCAACATATCCGGTTCAACCCAATCGTCAGGATCAGCATGTATGGTGTATTCGCCAACAGCGTTATCCAAACCACATTGCCGAGCACTAGACACTCCACCATTCTCCTTATGGAATACCCGTACACGAGTATCCTTTCTTGCGTATTCATCGCAGATTTCTCCACTACAGTCTGGACTACCATCATCTATCAGTAATATCTCAAAATTAGTGAAGGTCTGCACCAACAGACTATCCACACAACGATATAAATAAGCTTCTGCCTTATAGACAGGAACTATGACTGACACTTTAGGATTTTCAAGCATAAGAACTAATCTATTTCAAATTTTCCCGTAAAAAAGCCAAAGAGATATCTTTCATCTCCTCTCTCTTTCTATTCACAACGATCCAATCGATAGGCTTCTCAAGCAAGGAGATATCCATATCATCAGTAACTAATCGATCCTCTAGACCATACATACGCAACAAGGAATAAAAACGAGCCATCCCACGCCCCTGATTAGCTATCACCAAGAAAGGTTTATTAAAAATTATACTGAACACTGCGCCATGAAAACTATCACACACAACGAAACTGGCATCCATAAATCCCCTCAGCCATTTGGTCACCGGAGGGAACACACATTGATTGATATTTTTCATCGTCTCTCCATTCAAAGGTTGAATCGGCATTACAGTGAAAGGAGATAAATGTAAGTATTCCGCCACCTCATTTACTATCCGATTCTTCGTTTCATTCTTATCCAATATGTAACAAAGCATATTTCCATCACATGAAGATTCATTCTCCTGTTCCACTAAAAACTCGTAATCTTCTTTGTCAAGAAGCATGGTCGGATCAAGTACAGGGATAGCCTTCACGCCCAAGTATTTTGAACATAGCGTTACACCAGACTCCTCACGTACCGATACAGCTTGAAAAGTTTGGACTAATTGCCTGCAACAATCTGTTTCCCGGGAAGAATACTCCCACGTATCCACACCAAAAGAAGCCGCATACGCTACTCTCCGCACATCCATCCCTCTGGTAAAATCAAGAAATGAATGGTATATGTCCACGTTATACTTAGGCCGCCACACTTGATCACTACCCACCACGAATGCCTCTATATGATTTTCTCGCACATAACAGGCAGACTCATTAGCATCAATCATCTTCGTAGAATGCACTAGATATTTGTCAATAAAAGAATCGGTATACCTTGCAATGTGCTTTATTTGACTTGGTTTCGCCACAAACGGATAACGTCGTCCCTTTCCTTTTCCAATCAATTTCAGTAAAAAAGTCTTAACTGCAGAGGCTAACAACTGAAACAATCCGATCTGGCAATTCGGTTGATCCATGGTAACGACCTCATGCCCTATACGGCGTAATACGGTTTGTAACGCATAATTTTGCAGCAATCCCCCATAATTGAAACCTAACGGTTGTGTAATAATACCAATCTTCATGATATTTTTTTCAATTTATCCTTCAATCTATCAAGAAGTCCCAACCTTAGCAAAATCACAGACAACAACCTATGGCAACGTTGGCAAAAGGAAATACTTGTCAAACTTGCCACCCGCATTTCTATCGTATTCATCCGGTTTCCATAAAACATATTCCGATATCGATTAAGGTTCACGGAACGAATCAAGGCTGAATTTGCAGCAACCACATCATCAAAAGTAACCTCATAGTTAATAGTTGCAATTTCTCCCCAGATTTCCTTTCCTTTCTCCGTACTCACCATCACCACGCTCACGCCTTTATTGTCATCTATCTCAGGCATCACATTTTGTATTCCCCAAAAATCCCCAATCGTAATATCACTTCCACTCTTCAAACTCTTCGCCGGACAAGCATGACAACTCGGACGTAAATACAAATCTGCCAAGAAGCCTCGCAGGAAAATATTCTTGTTTAAAGGCTCTGAAAGCAAAACTATTTTTTTTTCTCCGTGTCCATTGGACACAGAGATAGTGAGAGCAAAACTGAATTTTTTCCAACCTAGGCATTTGTTTCTAAACGAGATGCTCTCAATGTGAGCGTCTCTGCCATTTGATATAGGGTGAGACAAAATTAATTTTTTTCCACCGCACTGGCGTGCGGTTTCCTCCTTCAGATATTCTTGCCATACACCCGGACTCGGAACGCCATGACAAACGAAATCCACCATCAAAAGATTATCATATTCTTTCCTGAGGAAACGTTTCAAACCCGCAACCTGACAAGGAGTACCAGAAAATAGAACCTTACGATCTTTTTTCAAAAACTCTTCTACCTGTGAATAACATTTACCCACTCTACTTTGTACATATTTAGAACCCCGAAAAGCAGATAAACCTTCTATCGTTTCTACATAATCATGGATTACATCCCACTCTTCATTGAATCTGGCACCAAAAACAACACCACCCTTAGCTATTACTTCTTCTGCTAACAACGTAAAAATTCCCCCGGAAGAACTAGCCATACGAACCTCTTCATTCAAATTCTTTGCAGCATAAACTCCTTCCGGCATTCTTGGTTCCCCCTGATTAATTACAGGGCAAACCTTTTCACATAAACTACAATCAATACAAAGCGATGAGTCCACTTTGGGATAAAGAAAACCTTCATCATCCTCTACCATTGTAATACAATGTTTTGGACAGCGTTGCACACAAGCCCAGCAACCACAGCACTTTTCCTTACTATCTATATTAATCATACATTATCTCTTTATCAATTTCAGGAATATGCCACTAAATAGCGAACGTTCTGAAGCATTCATAGCCCCAAACCAGGAAAGAGGAAGATAGAATAAAGAAAATAAAACAATACCACCGGCTAAACGAGTAATATTTGATATGTCAATATTCATTTTCCATATAAGCAAGAGAGAAAATAATGTTACAATAAGAGGAATAATTGACATTTTTCCTATCTCTTTCCAAAATTTTATAATATCTATATCTTGTTTTCTTTGATAATAAATATTCATTACCACAACTTGTCCTGCCGTAAGGGCTAAAGCCGTTGCAAGAGCACAACCTATGCCACCATAACTTTTTGCCATTGGAATAGATAGTCCCAAACTAGCGATAGCTATGATCACATATAAAATAGATCTAAACTTCATTTCATTACGAGCCTGTAAAATCGTAATTCCAAGATTTTGAATTAATGGAACCGTTAAGGGTATAAAAAATAACAGAGAAATCCAATAAGCATTTTCATACCCTTCGCCTGCCCAAAGTTGAATAAATTGACGACCAAATATTATAAAACCAGTTAATACGAAAGCTATTACAATAAATTGAATGCGTCCTGTTCTGATAAATAAATCAGAAATTACTTTACGATTTTCATTCCGTGTCACCATCGCCATTACTTTAGGTAAAAACAAACCGGAAATAGCGGTAGAAAACATAATATATAGATTATGCAATTGTATAGCTACTGCATAAACGGCAACCACCGCTGCACCCTGAAAAATACCTAAAACAAACTGTCCTGTACTCCAATAGATCCGGTCCATTATAGCATTCAAAAATATCCAGAAAGAATAAATAGACACTTCTTTCAAAAAGCCCCATTTAAAATGGGTAAAGCGTAAACGGACATGTAGCTTTCTCTTGCAGTAAATCCAATTGATTACTAAAGTGGCAACATTAAAAAAGGTTGTCACGACTACCATTGCCACAGCCTTATAGCCTAACAAAAGCAAAACGATCATTACAATTGGATTCAGAAGAATACGGGCAATATTTATAACTTTTTGGAATACAAAATTTTCATAGGCTGTAATAATAGCTCCCCAAATACTCATAGGAAATGTAAACGCCAGATTAAAAGCCATCAACAACAACATCAACCGTATTTTACCCATCTCATCTACCGTCATATGGGTATCAAACAAACAATCTACATTAGCCACTAACAGTACACCTAAGATAAATGCTAACGCACTAATAAACAGATAGAGCAGAAAAAACATACCGAACATTTCATATTGTTCTTCTTGTTTACCTTCTGCACGATATTTGGCGGTATAGCGGACGATCGCATTACCAAAACCTAAATCCAAAACAGTTAAATAAGCAATTACAGAAGCTGCCAATGAGTAGAGCCCAAACTCAGATTGTCCTAGCATACGCAACATAAATGGCGTATAGAGCAATCCTATTAAAGTATTCAACCCTAAAACCACATAAGAAAGTAAAGCTCCAGCTTTAAGTTGGTCCATTCTCGTATTGGAAGTTCTATATTATACTTAAGCTAAATCTGTTTTGGCTAAATAAAATATTCAGATAATTACCTTTTATAAATACCACAAAAATCTAATATAACCTTACCTTTCGTATAAGATAATTCTTTAAATGGATCATGTGCCGTTAAAAACACCACAATATCCGCCTTCTCATAGGCTTCTTTATAATCGGTCAGTTTAAACACTTTGTGCTCTTTCACATTTGGCTCAACAATCAGAATATCCGCATTATTACAGGCTTGCATCACTTTGGTTGTAATATATTTAGCCGGAGATTCACGCAAATCGTCAATATTAGGTTTAAAAGCAAGTCCCATCATAGCAACAACCGGTTTGCGGTGATGCTCTAATTCAAACCTTAATATGGCATTCTGTACCTTTTCGGCACACCAGAAGGATTTGTAATTATTGATTTCTCGTGCTTTGGATATCAATTGCGACTCGTACGGAAATTCGGCTGTGATGAAATAAGGGTCTACAGCAATACAATGCCCTCCTACTCCCGCTCCAGGCTGCAGAATATTGACACGCGGATGCTTGTTGGCTAATTCGATCAGTTCCCATACATTGATACCGGCTTTGTCGCAGATGAGTGAAAGTTCGTTGGCGAAAGCGATCTGCACATCACGGGATGAATTTTCCGTCAATTTACACATTTCTGCCGTTTTACTATTCGTCTTATGCAAGGTTCCCTGTACAAACCGACCATAAAATTGAATGGCCTTTTCCGTCGATTCTTCATTGATTCCTCCAATCACACGATCGTTGTGGACTAATTCATAAATGACATTTCCCGGTAAAACCCGTTCCGGACAATAGGCGATATATATTTTATCTTTCAATTCCGGCCGCTCTGAAAAAATCAGACTTTGCATCTTTTCAGTAGTTCCCACCGGAGATGTTGACTCTATTACATATAAATCTCCTTCCTTCAAATAAGGAAGAACGGAGCGGGTGGCTGCTTCCACATAAGAAATATCCGGTTCGTGATTACCTTTGAACGGAGTGGGCACAACCATAAAATAAGCATCGCTGATTTCAGGAGTGGTAGAAGCTTTCAACAATCCTGCATTTACAACTTCTTGCAAATACTCTTCCATCCCTGGTTCAATAATATGAAGTTTACCTTGGTTTGTCATTTCCACCACACCCGGATTGATATCGACACCTAAAACATTTATTCCATGCTTTGCTGCAATGATAGCTGTGGGAAGTCCAATATATCCCAACCCCATAAAACATGCTTTCATAATTTTTCTGTTTATAAAAAACTTATTTATTCTTATTCTTACAATATTTCAAAATCCAACGATATTCCTAAAAGTCTACATTAAGTAGACTTTTCTGCCAGATGTTTTTTCCGTATCCTGTCAAACCATAGATTAAGGCCTGTCCAAACAAGAATATCAAATCCTATCAGAATATTGTTGTCAATATATGATATCAAACAAATATTCACACCGCTAAATAAGCAAGCCATAATCAATATCAATAACATAGCTTGCCACTGCGTTAACCCCATATTCAATAATTTATGATGAATATGATTCTTATCGGCAACAAATATCCCCTTATGGCTGCGCCAACGTACAAACATAACCCTCATCACATCGAACATAGGGATAATTATTGTTGAAAATGCAACAATGATTGCCCCATCCGAGTAAGGTATAATATCAGGAGCACAAACAGAATAACGGATAATTAAGAAAGATAGGATATAACCTAATGTCAGGCTACCGGTATCCCCCATAAAGATTTTCCGGCATCGTTCGACTTTGCCAAATACATTATAATAGAAAAAGGGGACTAGCACTCCGAACGAAGCAAATGCAAGCATAGCATACATCCATAAATGATTATGAATATACAAGCAACCTAGAATGATCAACGATACACAACTCAAACCTGAAGCCAGGCCATCGATACCATCAATCAGGTTGATCGCATTACATATAAACACAATCAATAAAATAGTCAATGGTATTCCGAGCCAGGGAGTTAATTCATGAATCCCCAAGATGCCATACAGATTGTTTATCCATAAACCGGATAAAGGGATCATGGCGGCTGCTATAATCTGTATAACAAACTTCGAACGATAACGTAACCCCACCAGATCATCTTTTATCCCGGCAAGGAACAGTAATGTTAACCCACAGACCAAAAAATAAAATTCCGGTATGATAAAGCACAACATCTCCTCCGGAATCTCGTAACCGATAAGGTAACGAAGCCCCGTTGTAAAGGATAATGTAAAGAGAATAGAGGGAGCAAAAGAGAGACCTCCTAAACGAGGAATAATGCCCTGATGGACTTTTCTTTCGTCAGGAATGTCAAATAACCGCTTCCGGAAAGCTACAACCAATATCCGCGGTATAATAAAAGAAGAAAGTAGGATCGAAATTATCACCCCTGTGATAATCAACATAATACTAGCCATTTTTCATTGTTTTTAGGGCACAAAAAAGTTCGTCAGTCACAAATCGTAACGACGAAAATGACTAGCAAAAACGATCGTTTTTTTTAGTCATTTTCATGTATCGATAAAATGTTAATTTTAAACTTCTAATTTTGCATTATGGCATGTTTCACAAGGGATGATGATTTTTTAATTTTGTTTATTCAATTTTTTATGCATACTTTTGCGGTGACTAAAAAAAACGATCGTTTAATCTAGCCATTACTCATTATTCAAGAAATAGCCCACATCTCTTATTTTTCCTTATATATAGCTGTTACACAATAAAATAAATATTTCATTCACAGGTTTAAAATTGTAAGAAGAAGCAATTTTGAAGTTACTAAAATCCGGTTCAATTACAGGCTTTCCACTATGAAAACAGACCTCACATTTTACATATCAGACGCTGCATAAAATTTTATCTACCCTACACAAAAAAAAGAGGCTACCTCACGGTAACCTCTTTCCTAACGCAACGAATGAATTATTAATACTTATACTTATTTCTCATTACTTCTTGCAGTCGCAAGTAGAATAAGCTACTAACATCCAAACCAATTTTTCCTGTTCTTTCAGATAATCGCTCATCAGTGCAACTGTAGCTTCATCTCCTGCTTCCGATGCAAGGGAAAGAAGTTTACGTTCTTCCGCAATAAACTGTCCGTAAGTGTTCAGGACATTTTCCAAAGCCTCATCGCCACAAGAAACACCTGATACTTCTTTTACTCTTGCCACTTTCAGATATTCACTGAATTTGTTTACAGGTACACCACCCAACATCAAGATACGTTCTGCCAGTTCGTCTACCTTTTCGGCTGCATCGTCATACATTTCTTCAAATTTACTGTGAAGTACGAAGAAACCATGTCCTTTAATGTTCCAATGAAATCCGCGCAGGTTTGTATAGAATACCTGGTAATCGGCCAATAACTGCTGTAATGCTTCTACTACTTTGTTTGCTGCTGATGCATCTAAATGCAAATAATCTAATGTTTTCATAATTCTTAATTTTTATATGTTATACGTTTTTGTTTTTCTATACTGCAAAGATACACTAGATATAAACATCTGTCAAACAGATAATTACTATACACTAATAGATAAAATCTATCAAAACAATTTCACCTTATACAAAGATTTAAAGTAATACGCTACATAACAGAATTTTTATATCTTTGTAATTGATTTTCGTAAGGATTAATATCATGAGAATTGAAAGACAATGAATATACAGCAACTTGAGTACATCCTTGCGGTAGACACATACCGCCATTTTGCCAAAGCGGCAGAACATTGCAGAGTGACACAGCCTACCCTCAGTATGATGATCCAGAAACTGGAAGACGAACTAGGGATCAAACTATTCGATCGTAATATGCAGCCGGTCTGCCCTACTCCAGCCGGACGCAAGGTAATTGACCAGGCACGTACGGTTCTTTATCAGGCTTCCCTGATCAAAGATATCGTTAATGAAGAAGAACAGTCGCTGAAAGGTACATTCCGCCTGGCAGTACTCCCGACCATCGCGCCGTATCTGCTTCCCCGTTTCTTCCAGCAGTTGTCGGAAAAGCATCCGGAACTGGATATCCGTATCCTGGAAATGAAAACGGCTCCGACCATGGCAGCCATACTGAACGGAGAGATCGATGCTGCTATCATTGCCAACCAACCGTCGGAAAACCAGTTGCAAGGCGATACATTATATTATGAGCAATTTTTCGGGTATGTTGCCAAGAACGATCCGGTCTTCAAAAAGGATCTGATCCGTACCGCAGACATCAGTGACGAACATCTCTGGCTGCTGGATGAAGGACATTGTTTCCGCGACCAGTTGATGCGCTTCTGCCAGATGGAGAAAGTAAAACTGCGTCAGGCTGCCTACCGCCTGGGAAGCCTGGAAACATTCATGCGAATGGTAGAAAGCGGAAATGGCGTCACTTTCATACCGGAACTGGCAACTCTGCAACTCAGCGAGGAACAAAAAGCACTGGTACGTCCTTTTGCAATCCCTAAACCGGCACGCGAAATCGTCTGGATCACCCGCAAGGATTTTATCCGCCATACGATCGCAGGCATGCTGATCGAGAGCATTAAAAAGTCCGTTCCGAAAGAAATGTTGACACTGCAAGCCGGATTAAAAGTAGTCTGAACATTATTTTTATAGGGTAACACAAAAAAAATATCACTTTTCGCTTGTAGTTTCCAAAAAAGCGTTACTTTTGCTGCGTATTTAAAAACAAACGAGACAAATGAATCGATTTAGCTTTACATATTTCTTTTATTACTTTTACTTTAGCAAAGTGAAGGCAGGAATTTATATGTAAAGCGTTGATGATAGATAATATGTATCAATAATAATATGAAGTCCTGCCGGTTACGGTGGGACTTTTTTTATGACTTTAAGACAGAAAGATGAAAAAGAGAGTAGCAATTCAGGGAATAGCCGGTTCGTATCACGACATCGCAGCCCGTAGCTTCTATGAAGGTGGAGAAATTGAGATTGTTGGATGCAATACATTCAGAGATGTAATCACGACCATCAAGAAAGACTCCACGATATTGGGTCTGATGGCCATCGAGAATACGATTGCCGGAAGCCTGCTGCAGAATCATGAACTGATACGTGAAAGCGGTCTGCGGGTGATCGGTGAATACAAACTGCGTATTTCGCATTCGCTGGTTGCACTGCCGGGTACGACGATACACGAAATAACGGAAGTCAACTCCCACCCGATCGCACTGATGCAATGTACCGACTTCCTCGATACCCTGCCGAACGTGAAGATGGTGGAAAAAGAAGATACCGCCATGAGCGCCCGCTGGATTTCCGAGAATAACCTGAAAGGACACGCCGCCGTCTGCGGTAAGCTGGCTGCTCAAATATACAACATGGAAATCCTTGCCGAAGGGATCGAGACAAACAAACGAAACTTCACTCGCTTCCTTGCCCTGGCAGACCGATGGACGGCTGAAGACATGCTTGAAAAGGCAGACATCAACAAATCCTCACTGGTATTCGCTCTCCCCCATACTTCCGGTAGTCTTTCCAAAGTGCTCTCCATCCTCTCTTTTTACGACATGAATCTTTCTAAAATACAATCGCTCCCGATCATCGGACGCGAATGGGAATATTTGTTCTATATCGACCTGACATTTACTGATTATACCAGATACAAACAAGCATTGGATGCGATCATACCATTAACAAAGGACTTAAAAATTTTAGGTGAATATGCAGAAGGAAAACAAAGTGTGTAATATCACACCTGCCGACCGTGTCGGCAGCGTACAGGAATACTACTTCTCGAAGAAACTGAAAGAGGTAGCCGAAATGAATGCCGCAGGCAAGAATGTAATCAGCCTGGGCGTAGGTAGTCCCGACCTGCCTCCTTCGGAACAGACGATCGAGACATTGTGCGAACATGCCCACAATGCCAATGAGCATGGTTATCAGCCGTATGTAGGTATTCCGGAATTACGTAAAGGTTTCGCAGACTGGTACAAGACCTGGTATGATGTGGAGTTGGACCCGAAGACGGA
The DNA here is from genome assembly GCF_003479515.1 of Parabacteroides sp. AF14-59. NCBI lineage: Bacteria > Pseudomonadati > Bacteroidota > Bacteroidia > Bacteroidales > Tannerellaceae > Parabacteroides > Parabacteroides sp. AF14-59. The sequence continues at coordinate 10,924 of NZ_QUHH01000030.1, forward strand.
GATCCAGCCGCTGATCGGATCCAAAGAAGGTATCCTGCATATCTCACTGGCTTTCCTGAATCCGGGCGACGGCGTATTGGTTCCCAACCCGGGCTATCCGACCTACAGTTCGGTAAGCAAGCTGGTACAGGCAAACCTTATTCCCTATGAACTGAAAGAGGAATTGGGGTGGCAACCGGATTTCGAAGCACTGGAAGAGAGCGATCTTTCCAATGTGAAGCTGATGTGGGTGAATTACCCCAATATGCCGACCGGAGCCAATGCTAGCATGGAGCTTTTTGAAAAGCTGGTTGCTTTCGGACGCAAACACGGGATTATTATATGTAATGACAATCCATACAGTTTTATCCTGAACGAGCATCCGCTAAGTATCCTCAGTGTGCCGGGAGCAAAAGACATCTGCATCGAAATGAATTCGATGAGCAAGGCGCACAACATGCCCGGATGGCGTATGGCTATGCTGGCTTCAAATGCACAGTTCGTTCAATGGATACTGAAGGTTAAGAGCAATATCGACTCGGGCCAGTTCAAACCGATGCAGCATGCTGCGGTGGAAGCCCTGAAAGCTCCGAAAGAATGGTACGACAATATGAACCGTACTTATCGCAGCCGCCGCGACCTGGCCGGACAGATCATGCATGCTATAGGATGTACGTATGATGAAAACCAGGTAGGCATGTTCCTTTGGGGAAAAATTCCGGCAGAAGCGGAAGGCAGCGAAGCGCTGGCAAACAAAGTGTTGTACGAGGCCAATGTCTTTATCACTCCCGGATTTATTTTCGGCTGCTGTGGCGAACGTTATATCCGCATCTCCCTTTGCTGCAAGAATGAAGCATTACAGGAAGCATTAAACAGAATCAAACAATTAGAAATAAACAAATAAAAGTATACAATCATGGAAATGGAATTAGAATCAATCTTATTACCCGGTGTGGACCCTCAGCGTCCCATCATCATCTCGGGACCGTGTAGCGCCGAAACAGAAGAACAAGTAATGGAGGCAGCTCAACAGCTTGCATCGAAAGGTGTTAAAATATTCCGTGCAGGGATCTGGAAACCACGTACAAAACCGGGAGGATTCGAAGGTATCGGTGCAGTCGGATTACAATGGCTGAAACGTGTGAAAAAAGAGACAGGCATGTATGTCGCTACCGAAGTGGCAACGAAAGACCACGTATTCGAAGCTTTGAAAGCAGGGATCGATATCTTGTGGATCGGCGCCCGTACAACCGTCAATCCATTCGCCGTACAGGAGATTGCCGATGCGTTGAAAGGGGTAGATATTCCTGTCCTGATCAAGAACCCGGTAAACCCGGACCTGGAATTGTGGATCGGTGCATTCGAACGTCTGTACGGAGCCGGTATCCACAAACTGGGAGCTATCCACCGCGGATTCAGCTCGTATGACAAGAAGATGTACCGTAACCTGCCGCTGTGGCATATTCCTATCGAACTGCGCCGCCGCATGCCGAACCTGCCGATCTTCTGCGATCCTAGCCATATCGGTGGTAAACGCGAACTGATCGCTCCGCTTTCACAGCAGGCTATGGACCTGAGCTTCGACGGTCTGATGATCGAATCTCATCCGTGTCCGGATTGTGCATGGAGCGATGCTTCACAGCAAATCACTCCGGATGTGCTGGATTATGTTGTCAACCTGCTGGTTATCCGTAACGAGACACAGACAACGGAAAACCTGGCCGAACTGCGCCGCCAGATCGACGGTATCGACGAACAATTGCTTGAGTTGCTGGCTAAACGTATGCGTATCTCCCGTGAGATCGGTGTGTATAAGAAGGAGCACAACATGCCCATCCTACAGTCACCGCGTTACAGCGAAATACTGGAAAAACGTTCGGACATGGGACAGACAATGGAGCTGAATGTTGAGTTTGTAAAGGAAATATTGAAAGAGATACACGAAGAGTCTGTTCGTCAGCAGATGATCATCATGAATGAATAAGAAATGAAGATATTAATATTAGGTGCCGGAAAGATGGGTTCTTTCTTCACCGATTTGCTGAGTTTTGATCACGAAGTAGCTGTATTGGAAAATGATCCGAAGCGCATGCGTTTCATCTACAATGCTGTACGGTTACAAAAGCCGGAAGAGGTGGCAGACTTTGCTCCCGAACTGGTTATCAATTGCGTTACGTTGAATTATACGATCGATGCGTTCAAAACCGTTCTTCCTTATCTGCAACCGTATTGTATTATTTCAGATATCGCTTCCGTGAAGACGCATCTGAAAGAGTTCTACGAAACCTGCGGATTCCCGTATGTCTCCACTCACCCGATGTTCGGTCCGACTTTTGCCAATCTGGGAAATCTGGAAAAGGAAAATACGATCATCATATCGGAAGGTGACCATTTGGGAAAGATCTTCTTCAAAGATATCTATTCCAGCCTTCGCCTGAATATACGTGAATATACGTTTGAGGAACATGATAAGGTGGTTGCTTATTCTTTAGGTATACCGTTTGCTTCGACCATGGTATTTGCCGCCATCATGAAACATCAGGATGCACCGGGTACAACGTTCAAACGTCACATGAAGATTGCACGCGGATTGCTGTCTGAAGATGATTACCTATTGACAGAAATTCTCTTCAATCCACGTACTCCGAAACAGATTTCCCGGATACAGGAGGAATTGAATATCCTGCAAGATATCATCAAAGATAAAGATTCCGATGCGATGAAGGAGTATCTGACTAAGATTCGTAAGAATATCGAGTAATGAACCGATAAATTCCACTGTCGTCTGTGAACTCGCTGACCTGTTTGAGCGAAGCCGGTTCACAAACGACAGTAAACATAAGATCCGCAATAGCAAGGCAGATGCAGGGGATGTTAGAGATTATCTTCCTCCTCTCTTAATAAAAACATAACGATAACGATTCTTATTTCCCCGGGTCTGTAAATATAACAGGAATAGTATATCTGCATTCTATAAAACGAGGTTGCTGATAGCAACTGGTTGCCGGCTTCCAACGCGGCATAAGTCGAAGTACCCGCAAAGCCTCTTCATCAAATTCAGGAATATTACTACTGCGAATAACTTCAAAATCCTTCAACTCTCCATACGTATTTATAGTATATGTACAAGTAACCTTCACATTCTTATTCGAACCGATATACGAAGAAGGATATTGTACATGTTTCCTGATAAACTCTAAACAGGCAGCACTACCGCCTGGAAACTCCGCTACCGATTCATAATTGACAAACAGCTGTTCTTTCTGTTTATCCCATGCTTCGCGTATTTTCTGCCGGGTATAATAACGTTGCGGACGGAACGAGACATAAACTGCGTACATACATTCCACCCGTTTGCCGGCTTTATCATAGGCCGGAAGCCAATGCGACATTGTATTTATCAGACGCTTTACCTCTTTTTCACAGGCAGGCTCACTACTATCCAGCGTAAAAACATCTTTTACCATTCCCATTGTGTCTATCGTAAACTGGCAAACGGCGTAACCACCCCTGTTTGCTTTTAACATATCTGCCGGATACTCCATCTTATTATAAAAATACGCTTCAATATCTACAAAACCGGGGAATTGAGGTTCCTCACTTAACTCCACCGGATTCTTCTGTTGTAATCCCAGCTGCCAGATGCCGCGATAAACCGGATTACGGACAGTATCGACAGGTTCTTTTTCCAATTTCTCCAAAAGGGCGGCAGCAGCCTGCTTCGTCAAAGCCCAATCAGTCTCATTCCTGACAATCCGGCTGTAAACGGAATCTCCCAGGTCGGTCAATTCGCGGCACAAAGAACCGACCTCAGGTGCCCATTTCAAACCGACGCTCACTTTTCCACAAGTATCCGTAGAAGCGAAATAACAGGTATACCCATCCAGGCCGAGACTATATCCGTCTGCATCTTCTGCCAGCAGGAAGGCACGGCGGAACAGATTCGAAAGCAGGTCATATAACTCCCGGTCAGCCAATGCTTCCATCGTTTTAGCTGATAATTCGTCTGTAGAATAATGAAAAAGGTTATGGCCCTCAACCGCTTTGAACCGATAGATATCGTCCAACTGTTCTATTTCCCAGGCTTTACAATCGTTCATGCAATCCTTATTCATAAAGAAAGCCTGCGGAACGGAAGAAAATGTCGTACGCAGGAAGTTAGTACCAACCATTTCGGCAGAAAGAGTATCATGAGTGAGTTCAAGATACCGGTCTTTTACCTGTGCACCCAAATCGGCCAACGAAAACAGGTACACGAATAGAAATCCTATGATTCGCATAAACAGACCCTCCTATTAGACGTTATACTGTTTCCAAATATACAGAAAAAAGATAAGAGAAGGCCTACTTCTCACTTATTAAAAAAAGAGGCAGGAAATTCAATACCTGCCATCTCATTCCTGTTAGTTATTTTCTCCTTTATGGAAATCTACCGGAACGGTATATTTTACTTTTACCGGTTTACCACGCTGCCTGCCAGGTATCCATTTCGGCATTTTCCGAACAATACGGATTGCTTCGTCATCGAGTTCTTTATATGAAGAAGAACGAATGACCTGAATGTCACTTAGCGAATCGTTTCGGGAACAGGTGTCTTGGCAGCCTGTGCCAGTTCCTGTTTGCTATCCGACAAGCGAAATTCTGCCATCATCAACAGTTTGTCACCAACCTGCATATCTCCGATGGTAACATCATAGAAAAAACGATAACGTCCGGTATGGTTCGGATACACATCGGGGTAAAGGGAAGCAGAGAACTCCCTACAGTCTCCATTTTCTACACTATAAAGGATATCGACTGCAAAATCATTGATAGGCAGTTTGCGCCAGACACCTTTGTCGTCTTCATAGGTGATGTAATAATGTGCACCGCAATAAACAGGACCTCCGCTATGATTGTATAAGATAAATTTTACCTGCTTGGTTTCCGTTGAATAAACAGTGTATTCGGGACGAAGAGCAACACCTTTTTTATCATTCACTCCTTCTGTTGTATTTATGGGGGGCACCTCAGGACCGGTAAAACGGAAAGCCGGGGAGTCCATCACATTCTCACGGAATTCCTTTTGTTTCTCAGGAGTATTGACAATCAGGCATATCTCGATAGCATGTGTTCCTACCCCTGTACTTATCACATTACGCATCACAGGAGTTCTTTCGAGTTGCCGCCATCGTTCAGTCAGTTTCTCGTTAATTGCTAAAAGTTCTTTTTGAGTATAGGTCAAACCTGGTTCGACAATGAACTCCTTCGATCCCAATATCTCTTCCAGTTGTTTACGGACAGTGGCAGAGTCACCCCTGATTTGGAAAACCAACGTATCCCGATCATCAATATAGATGCCGCCGATAAAGTTGGGACACTTCTTGCTCTCGACCGAAAAGCCGACAACTCCGGGAGGATTATCTCCATAGAGTTCACCCAGCTTTTCCAATAACCGCATCGGTACTTCCTGGGCAGGGACTTCCCGACCTGACATATTATGAGCCGGAGTCTCACTAATACTGTCTTTCGGCATCGTGTCCGCCGATTTACGAGAAGTGGAGATGTTGCAGGCAAAAGTAAACAACAGGCCACCGATACATACTGATAAAAGAAGTCGATTTTCCATACTTCATCTGATTTATTGATTATTACTCTCCTGCTTCTTACGGAAAGTGACCGGAATGGTATATTTTACTCTGACAGTCTTTCCACGGTGTTTACCTGGTATCCATTTCGGCATTTTCCGAACAATACGGATTGCTTCGTCATCGAGTTCTTTGTACGAAGAAGAACGAACAACCTTGATATCGCTCAACGAGCCATCCTTTTCTACAGTAAAAGAGACTGTTGCACGTCCTTCTCCGGTTATATTTTCCGGGATGTTATCTGCTATAAAAGCTAACAGGGCTTTTTGTCCTCCTTCTGAAAACTCGGGCATCTGTTCTACGACTGTGAATACGGTTGTTTCCAGCATATGCTTTTCCTGTTTACGAAATTCCTGTTCAGACAAACCTCCCAGGAAGCTTTCGGGCATAGGATTTTTAGTTATTCGGTTTAGTTCCTCCTTATCATCCGAAAGGCGAAATTTAGCCATCATCAGTACTTTTGTTGCAAACCCCACATCTCCGGGAATTACATGAAAGAAAAAACGGTAACACCCCGCACGATTCTTATATATATCCAGATTAAGACCGGCAGAAAACTCTGTATATTCACCGCTCCCCACCCCGTTAGCAACATCTAAAAAAGCATAATGATTCCCGGATAATTGATGCCATACGCCTTCTTCATCCTCACAGGTAATAAAATAATATCTGTCGCAATGAACCATATGCCTGCTGCTATTATACAAGATAAACCGGATTTCTTTTGTTGCCGTTGAATAGACGGGATACTCCGGACGAAGAACAATCCCCATCGTATCACTCACTCCCACCACTGTATTTCCATCGGGGATTTCCGGTCCGGTAAAACAGAAAGCCGGAGAGTCCATGACCTGCTCACGAAACTTTTTTTGCTCCTCCGGAGTATTGACAATCAGGCATATTTCAATATCATGCGTTCTCATTTTAGTATAAGACACATTCCTGAGAAGGGGTAAATCACCCAATATTATTTGTCTGTCAAGTAGTTGTTCTTTAAGTGCTATCAGTTCTTTTTGGGTATATATAGCATCGGTTTCAATGAGAAAGTCTTTCGAATCCAACACATCTTCCAACCGTTTACGTGCCACAATAGAATCGCCTTTAATCTGGACCACCAACCTATTGGATTCGTTCACATATACGCCGCAAATAAAATCAGGACAGTTCTTATTAGTGACTGAAAAACCGGTAAATCCGGGAGGTTCATCCCCGTAAAGTTCCGCCAGCTTTTCCAATAACCGCATCGGTACTTCCTGGGCAGGGATTTCCCTAGTTGACATATTGTGAGCCGGAGTCTCACAAATACTGTCTTTCATCATTAAGTCTGTCTGCTTGCGGGAAGTGGAGACATTGCAGGAAGAAACAAGCCACGCGCAACAGAGACATACAAGTGAAAGATAATAATTCTCCATACCGCTCTTTTTGATTCGTTTTCAAATATACGGAATAAAGAAAGGAAAATGCTTATCTCCGGCTTATTTTTAAAGAGATACCTGGTATAGGAACTACTGCGGTTCGTAATTTATCAGAATTGAATGTTACTTTTCTCTTGAAAGAAAAGTAACCAAAAGTTCAAGGCTGCACCGGCTTCGCTGCTACGGGGAAAGACGGAGCGGACGCTCACCCGCTGAGGCCTGTCAGAGAACGCAAAGCGTTCTTTAGGGATTGCCGATACCGACACCTTTATAATACAACAGGTGTTTTCGACTTTAACAGACGGTATCGGCAATCCTAAGAGGAAGCTCCGCTTCCTTTGAAAGGCCTCAGCTGGCGAGCGTTAAACGCAGCAGCCGGAGAGAGCGCCCGGAGCATCCGCTGTTTGAGCGAAGCGAGTTTCGGAGGCGACAGCGAACACAGGATGCGAAGTAGCGAGGCAGGTGTAGCCTTGATCTTTTGCCTACTTTTGGATCAAGCCAAAAGTAGACTAAAACGCCTCCTCTTTATTCTGTTATAAAACAACCGTTTTCCACACTCCAATCATTACCGAAGAAGCCGGATACCTCAACACCATGAATGCCTTCCTTCAAGATATCCACATTGAAGATCAGTAGGTCGGGGAAACCGGTAATACCGGAGATGTAATCATTCGGATAGGTTGCTTTCATACCTTCAATCCCTGTTCCGGCTACAACACCGACACTGGCTGTACGGCTGTCGGGACGAGGATAAACAAAATAAGTACCCAGATTATTACCTTTCATCACTTTATCTCCCATACGGATCTCACCTTTCAGAACCTGTACCGGAGCATTCTTCAGAAGCTTGTTCCACGCTTTATTGTTGGCTGCATTTCCGTAAAGGACTACATTCCTGTCGGCATAAGCAGAAGGGATAAAATCTTTGTCGGCAATCACATCGATGGAACCGTTTCCTCTGTAAAGGAAAGTCTCGGCATCGAAACGGGCTTTATTCTGATACCAGTTGTTTTCTTCTTTATTACCTCCTGTTGCATATACAAATACAACATGATTGTCGAATGCCTGTTTGAAACCGCCATAACGGGAAGGATACTTCTCTGTCACAGAAACTTCATCCACCAACGTCCATTTACCGGAAACTTTCTTCAGTACAGCCGGTTTAGTACCATCTGCCTGCATTGTTTCGTTATCGATAGTGATGCTTGCTGCTGCCGGGAGTTTCAAAGCCGGCAGATCGAATGTCAGCGATGCCACATTAGAAGTCGTGCCTGAAATGCCGTTATCCGTTTGTTTGAAAGAAACGGAAGAGAAAGCATAGGCCGTATCCTGCTGGTTGATGGTTACCCAATAATCCTTAGCAGAGATGGCCGGGGAAGCAGTATGGAACTCCAATTGTTTCACTTCGCCGGCAGCAGGTACTTTATGCCAGCGGAAATAATCGAAAATAGGTTTCCAGTCAACACTCTCATTACTGTACCAATGCGAACCGCCCGGATATTCATAATAACAAAAGTCCGGATGGAATGTGCCTAACACCTCACGCATCTGACGCACTTGCTGGATAGGAACGACATTATCCGAATCGCCATGAAGAATATAGATACCCGATTGCAGGAAATTCCTTTTCAAATCCAGTACACGTCCGGCGTTGGCAGCCTGGCAGATCGTCGTAAAATGTTTCTCTCCTACATTGGCAGCATCGGCATTCGGCCGCGAATAACGGGCAATATCCGGATAACTGGCACAAGGAGCGATAGCCGCAAAACGGTCGGGATAGGTGACACCCAGGAACCAGGTACCGTGTCCGCCCATCGAATGTCCGGTAAGATAGGTGTGGGCAGGGTCTGTCTTAAAGACTTTTTCAGCTTCTACCAATACTTCCATTGCATCGATACGCCCCCACTCTTCCCAATTGAAGCCGAACGGGCGGCGATTGGTCGGAGCGATTATATGCCCCCAATCTTTCGGTGCATAGGCACGGGCTTGATTACGGGCCTCCACAGAAGCACCATGAACAGACAGGAACAAAGCCTGATTATCTCCCTGGGTAGTCGAAGGATTCACACTGTAATATTGTACACTTCCATCCACATCGCTGATGAAAGTACGTTCATGTATGACAGAAGCATCTTTTTGCTGCAAAACAATTTCGGCGCGGTCAATCTCTTTGCCTGATCGATCCTGCAGGATAACCGTTGCATTCGTTGCACCTGTCTTTGCCATCGTTGCGGCAGGGATACGGAATTTTACCTTGCGGACCATCATCGGCATTACATCATCCGTTGTCAGGGTAGCTGTTTCCCCATTTTCCAGTTTACATTGTATCTTTAATCCGGAAAGAGCTTTTTCCTGTGCGTTAACGATGCGGATAGCTCCCCACTTCTCTCCTTCCCCATTGATAATATCCGGAAGTGTCATATCCCGTTTGGTCAACATTACCGGTTTGGACGGAATGATCAGTTTAGCTGCTACCCTGCCGAAACGTCCGGGTGTGAAAATAAATTCATTATTACCTTTCTGCATCCGGAAAGGAATCAACGTATAAGCGAAATCGTAATGGTCCCCTTCGTGAGGCATACCGTTGATAAACGTGCGGGTATTCCCACTCGATTCGAGCAGTGCGATCTGAGGTTTGTCGGCATTATATTCTGTGAAGACATAGGCACGGCGTAAAGCACGGTTGGCAAACTTTCCGGTAGAGTCGGCCTCGATCGGCGTCCATTGCACAGCATCACGGGTCCGTCCGTAGTTGGTTGCTGTCAGGTCGTTTCCGGAAGGAGCTTTGAACTTCCCGGTAGCGATCTCCCATCCCAATCCGTCAGAGGTAGTGAACAAATAACCGGAAGGAGCTGTCACCGGAACAAAATACCCCTGTTTGAAAGAATGAAGTATGATGCCTTCGTCCACACGTTCAACCCTTTCTTTACCGAAATACTCGACGATATTACCTGTCGTCTGTTGTGCCGCCAACGGGGTCAACCCCAGAAACAGACTGGCAACAGTCATAATATAAACATTCTTCATTTTTATTATTTTAGTGGTTTATAAATTGTTTAGAGATAAAAAGGAGACTGCGGCACGGGCTATCCAGTCCTTATGTCACAGCCTCCTTTTCAGTAAAAGCGTATAAATATTACCAGTAATACTGGTCCATGATCTCTTTCATCCGCGGCGTATCGTCATCCGTATCGCCAACATCCGCACGGAGTTTCAACAATTCCTGCTTCATTTCCTTGATGACATCGGCATACTGAGGATCGTTATACATGTTCTTGTCTTCCTTCGGGTCGACCTGCAGATCATGAAATTCCCATGCCGGAGTAGTCGGCGTTTCTTCCGAACCGGTTGCATTCAGACGGTCGCCGTACAGGAACATCAGTTTATAACGTTCGTTGCGGATACCCATGTGGGCAGGACGAATGGAATGATGTGTCCAGTAACGGTAGTACATTTCCTTGCGCCAGTCGGCAGGTGTTTCACCTTTCAGGTTGTCGCGGAAACTTACCCCTTGTGATCTTTCCGGAGCTTTTATTCCGGCATAGTCGGCCAGTGTAGCAGCAAAGTCCACGTTCAGGATAATATCCTTGTTGCGTGTGCCTGCCGGAATCTCTTTCGGATAACGGATCACGAACGGCATATGCAGAGGTTCTTCATACATCATGCGTTTATCGAACATACCGTGTTCACCCAGGAAATATCCCTGGTCGGAAACATAGACTATGATCGTATTCTTGCTCAATCCTTCTTCGTCGAGCATCTTCAACAGACGACCGATATTATCGTCGATAGTTGCTCCACAACGCAGATAATCTTTGATCATTTTCTGATAGATCTTCTTACGGGCAGCCACTTTATCCATTCCCTTCGTAGAGAAAGGCAGTTCCGGATAACGGCACCACCAGGCATCCGGGTCTTTCGATGCAGTCTCCCAACGCCAGCCCATATTCTCCAGTTGCTGTCCCTGGAAAGCTCTTCCCGATTCCTCCGGTCCGAACTCCATCATGCTTTCCGGTTCGGGGAAAACGACATCGTCATAGAGATGCTTCATCCGTTCAGGGAAATCCCAGGGTTCGTGTGTCGCTTTGAAGTGACAGCACATCATGAACGGTTTGTTTTTATCGCGGTTACGTATCCATTCCATTGTCTGGTCGGTAACAATATCGGTCGAGAAGCCTTTTACCTCAACGCCCTGTTTACCCTTATCGTCGTCCACCCAGTTTTCCGCAGTCTTAAAGATCGGATTGACATATTCACCCTGGTCATGGAATACATTGAAATGGTCGAAACCGGATGGTTGTCTCTTTAAATGCCATTTACCGATCAGAGCCGTCTGATAACCGCCTGCCTGCATCTGTTTGGCGATATTGTCGACAGCCGGATCCAGCCCGTCTTCCAGTGTATACACTCCGTTACGATGGCTGTAAGCACCGGTCATGATAGCCGCACGGCTAGGTGCAGAGATCGAATTCGTACAAAAGCAGTTATCCAGCACGCAACCTTCCTGGGCCAGACGGCGGATATTCTCATTCTTAACATAATCGGCCAGGATACCTCCATAGATACCCCATGCCTGACCGGTATGGTCGTCAGACAAAATAAAGAGGATGTTCGGGCGTTCTTCCGCCTCTTTCTCCGTCTTTTTGTTTGAGTTGCAACCAATGACAGGCAGGCATGTTGCTAACAGACCTGCCTTCAAAATTAGATCAGCGTTTTTCATTTTCTTTATTTTAATTTTCCTGGTTCTCTACGTCCCGGCCCTTTCACACGTGTCAGGTTATCTCCCAGATCCTTACGCATATCATCGGCGATCTTCATCAGCTTGGCTGCTTCTTCCGGATATTGGGAAATGACATCGTAACGTTCTCCCGGATCACGGCGCAGGTCGTACATTTCAGCCTTTTTCAGTTCTAGGTTCGTCAAATCACCCGGTTGACCGTCATTACCCGGCACGTAAGCACCATAAGTCACATACTTATGCGGGAAAACAAGTTTGAACTTGCCGTCTGTTACTGCTTCCAAATCGTTTTTATGATAATAATAAACGAATGATTCACGTGGGTTGGCATCCTTCTCTCCCTTGATAAGAGGCAGGATACTTACACCGTCGATCTTACGCTGGGGCAGCGAAGCACCGCTGATCTCGGCCAATGTAGGCAACAGGTCGATATTGGAAGCCAATTTGTTACAACTTGTTCCCGGCTGCGTCACCCCTTTCCAGTACATGACACAAGGAATACGGTTACCACCATCGAAAGTTGTCGCCTTTGCTTCACGTAACCCTCCGGCAGAACCGGCATGGTTTCCATAGTTCGCCCAGGGACCGTTATCGGAAGTCAGGACGATCAGCGTATTTTCTTCCAGTCCTTGTTCGCGAAGTGCTTTCAACACTTCACCTACGCTCCAGTCGAGTTCCATCATCACGTCACCGTATAGTCCCTGTTCACTCTTTCCTTTGAACTTATCGGACACAGCCAGCGGAACGTGCGGCATAGAATGTGCGAGATAGATAAAGAACGGTTTATTCTTATTTTTCTTTATGAAGTTGACCGTGCGGTTCGTATAATCTGTCGTAAACTGCGACTGATCGGTATTATAACCAACCACTTCGTTGCCATCGTATGTCGGCAGATCCGGGAAGTTGAAAACTTCGCCCTGCTGCGGATGGTAAGGCCACATATCATTGGAATAAGGCAATCCGTAATATTCGTCGAAACCGTTCTGCAAAGGCAGGAACTGTTTAGCGTCTCCCAAATGCCATTTACCAAAAACGGCCGTACTGTATCCCTTCTGTTTCAGCAACTCCCCTATCGTCATTTCATCGGGACTGATCCCATAATCGGAACCCGGACCGGGTGCTCCGGCAAAACCGATACGGTTCGGATAACAGCCTGTCAGCAGACCGGCACGCGATGCGCCACTGATGGGTTGTCCGGCCAGGAAATGAGTAAAACGGACTCCCTCGGCTGCCATACGGTCGATGTTCGGCGTTTTATATCCGTATGCCCCGTTATAGGAGAAGTCCCCATAACCCGCATCGTCGAGGTTGATGATGATAAAATTTGTGTAATTTGCCGCGAAGCCGGTAAAAGCAAGGCTTGACGTTGCTGCTAAAAGCATTAGCTTTCTGTTCATGATATCGTGTTTTTATTAGATAATGTCAATATATCACCGCATAGAAGCGTTAAAGATACAAATTAAATAAAAATCTTCCGAATGATTTTACTTTTTCATTCGGAAGATTCCAGAATAGTGTATGTATTATTTCCACCCCGGATTCTGCACCAGGTTCTCATTCAATACAGTCTGCTTCAAAGGGATAGGATACAAATAACATTTGTCTTCCCAGCCCGGATTCGGCTTTTCGATGTAAGTTACGCAATTCACATAGCGAGGCATATCCGTCCCTTTATATAAACTTTTAGCCAGAGCCTCACTATTGTAATCTCCTATATTATTGATCTTGACACCGACCGGTTGCTCATTCAGGTATTCACCTTTCTTCCAACGTTTGATATCATCGAAACGGAAACCGGATCCCATCAGTTCAGAACATCTTTCACGACGGATCTCCCACAAAACAGGAGCTACATCTTTATCACGAAGCGTATCAAAATCCGATCCGATCGCATTCACGGTCATGGCTGCCACACCGGCACGTGCACGCAGTTTGTTGATCGTTGCATCAGCCACCACCTGGTCGAAACGTCCCAACTCGAACATCGCCTCGGCATGGTTCACCAACACCTCTCCCATGCGGAAAATCGGTCCGTCAGTACCCTGCACTTCCCCCTTATCGGCACCGGGCAATGCATTATAATATTTATACATGAAGTAACCGGTCTGTGTATCTACCCCACTGACTTTCACTGCGGTCAGGTTAGGAATATTCGCGATATAGGAAGTAGTCTTCTTTAGAGGCAACATCTTTCTTTCCTGATTATTTTTGGTCAGTTTGCCCATCATATCGATATATTCCCGTTCTACCGCTTCATCTGTATATTCCCAATGGGACAGGTCTGTAGAAACCGTTACTTTATAAGGAGGACAAATCGTATAATACAGACGTAAGTCACGATTCCTGAATTCATCATAAACGGTATTATCCCCATCATACACAGCAGAAGTTGAAATAGGTTTCCCATCCGAACACAAATAGTGTTCAACCAGTTTCTTTGAACCTTCATATAAACGTTCACCGGTCGTACGTTGAGTCAGGTCATGCCCTTTCCCTTTTTCATTTTCCAGATATTCCCTGTACAAAAGGATACTACTTTGCCCTTTCAGGCTTAATGAATTGAAGACATCATCGTAATCAGCCATCAGACCCAGATTCTGGTCGATCAGTTTCTGAGAGGCTTTCACGCTGGCTTCCAGATATTTCGAACCATCTATATTATCCACACTGCCATGATACTTTCTCCAGGTCCCTTCATACAATCCGAAACGGGAAATTAAAGCACGTACAACATTCGGATTGACTGTATTATCACCATCCCCTTGTGCTTTTATATTCTCTTCGGCATAAAGAAGATTTTCCAGCATATGATTGGCTACAACTTCGCGGGAATCTTGTTTGGCATACAGAATGTCTACATCATCCGTGCCGACCACATGTTCCAGCCAGGGCAGATCACCAAACTTTTTAAGCAACTCAAAATAGCCATGAGCACGGAAGAAATAACCGACCCCACGCCAGTGAGCCTTATCTTTCTCGGTCATTTGTGAATTATCAATATTATCCAGCATCAGATTCACTTGGCGGATAAAATCAAAGGTCCATGTATCTGCACTGACATTCGAGGGAGACATGCGGTTATTCACCCAGGCTATTCCACGGGCATCGTTCGAATCGTATAACATATCCGATATATCTCCTGCCTGAGGATAATTCTGATAAGCGATCAGCGTTTTATTATACAATCCCCACGCATACATCTTGAAATTATCATAAGTCGTAAAGACGGTATTTTCCGTTTCTTTGTCAATCGGGTATTTGTCCAGGAACTCATCATTCAAACAAGATGTTCCCCCTAAAAGAAATGCAGCCAAGCAAGCTGATAAATATATTTTTTTCATAAGAATCAAGTATTATACAAATTATAAAGTAACATTAATACCAAAAGAGAATTTCTTCATGAACGGATACAAGTCATTAATACTCATTGTCTGTTCCGGGTCCATTCCTTTATACATATGATGTTTTGTCCAGAGATCCTCACCACTGAAAAATACTTTAAAGGCAGAGATCGCTTTTGTCTTTTCAAGCCAGGTACTCGGGAACGAGTAGCTCAATGTGACATTCTTCAGTTTGATATACGATCCATCCATCAGATACTTTGTCTGATTCCTTCTGTTGAAGCTATCCGCTCCCTGGTTAACGCCGGTCTGATTACCTAAGCGGGGATAATAAGCATCACGATTTTCCGGAGTCCAGTAGTCCAGATGATGTTTCAGGACTGTCGCAGCAGCATTCGGATTATCCGTATTGGTATGTGGCCATGCCAGGAAATTCGACTTACCATCCGTACCGACAATCAGGTCACGCTTTCCAACTCCCTGGAAGAAGAATGTCAGGTCGAAACCTTTCCAGCCGATGCCGGCATTGATAGCATACGGATAACGTCTGGAACTATTACCGATGATCTTTCTGTCACCCGGATTCTTCGCGGTATTATCCCCTTCCGTATCGATCTTTCCGTTACCATTCAAGTCTTTAAACAAGATATCGCCCGGTCTCGGATCACGAACGTACGGATCAAGTGTCGGAATACCTTCTTTCAGTTTATAAATACCTTCTTCTTCATTGATATATTCAAAGTCATCTTCCGTATAGAAACGATCTGTTACAAATCCCCAGATTTCTCCTACTTCCTGACCTACACGATAATTAGTTACTTTTGCAGTAGATAACATCTCTGTCGGATTGTCGAACTTCGTTACTTTGGAACGTGAATCATAGAGATTCAAACCGATATTATAACGCCAGTCTTTACCGATCCGGTCTCTCCAATTGATTGCCAACTCCCAACCCTTCGTACGCAAATCTGCCGAATTTTCCAAAGGAGAAGAACCGCCCAGCACAGAAGGAAGTTCCTTACCCGGAGCCAACATACCTTTCGTGTCACGGCGATACCAGTCGAATACCAGATCCAGCCGGTTATCAAACATACCCAGATCGAAACCGATATCCAGGGTTTCAACCTTTTCCCAGGTAAAACTAGAGCTGAACAAAGCCGGAACCTTACGGGTAATGTTCCATACGCCATTTTCCAACCATCCGTCATCCGTTGCCATTACACCCAGGAAAGCATAGTTTTTAATAGCCTGGTTACCAACCTGTCCGAAAGAACCTCTTAACTTGAAATTAGTGACATATTCTTTCGACCAGTCCATGAAACGTTCCTCGGAAATTCTCCAACCCAATGAGAAAGAAGGGAAGAAACCGAAACGGTTACCTGAAGGGAATTTGGAAGAACCGTCATAACGTCCGTTTGTTTCAAATAAATATTTTCCTTTATAGTTGTAAGACAGTCTGTAGTACAAGCCACGCAATGAATATTCGTCATATTCGTCACCTGTAGTCATCGTTCCGTCTGCACCGCTCAGGGAAGGGTGTTCGGGATTTACAACATGTAATTTCTTTCCCCATACTTTACGTATGTAACTGTATTCCTGGTTGAAACCAGCCATTACACTGAAAGAATGGTCATTGATAGTCTTATCGTAGTTTCCGTAGATATTGATCGCATTATAATTGGTATGTTGTTCATCCAACTGATAAGATGAATTGCCGCTATATGAATCGGCCAATGAGAAATAGTTGTTCTCTGCATTGACATATTTCACTGTCTTCTGATATTCATCCTTATCGTAGTTCGTTCTGTTGAAAGTATATTCCGCATTGATCAACAACCCTTCCATCGGTTTAAAAATAGCCTTGCCGAAAAGACGGATATCTTCCGTATTCTCAGACTGAACCGGAGAGTTCATGATATTCCAGCGGGGAGTGCCTATCGGATACGTTTCCCCATCTATTTCGACGTCACCTTCCGGATAATAAGTAGGCAACAACTGAGCCAACCGGTACGGCGACCAGTTTCTCAATGTATTCATATTCGGATTCGTCTTCTTCGCCTTCGAATATTTAACATCGGCCTGTACTGTAAACCAGGAAGCAATTTCAGAACTTACGAAAGAAGACAGGTTATATCTGTTATAACCGTCCTTGTCTGAAACCAGGATACCGTCTTCGTCCAGGTAACCGAAAGACAGACGGTAGGCAGATTTAGCCGTACCACCACTGACAGAAGCATTATGTGATTGCTGAAAACCATAGTTATCCATCATTCGCTCCAGATGGTTTGTTTCTCTCAGGTCATAACGGTTTCCGCCCTCATCCATATAGTAACCCAATGGATATTTACCGGGATTCACCTGATAATCTTCCAGATAGCCTAACCAGGCAGAAATGTCCTGTCCGTTATTATAGCGGCCATTCTTATAACCCATATCATTATAGAAACGGACTGTCTCCAGAGGCGATGCTTTCTCTATCAAAGACTGGGGTTTGGAAAAAGCAAAGTTGTTGTTATAATTGATAGAAACTTTCTGTTCTTTATTGGCCTGTTTGGTCGTGATCAAAATAACACCGAAAGCAGCACGTGCACCATAGATAGCAGCAGACGCAGCATCTTTCAACACCGTTACCGTTTCGATATCGGCCGGAGAGATCATATTGATATCCATCGGAACGTTATCAACCAACACCAGAGGTTCCCCTTCGCCATATTCGTCTATATTCAGACGGTTGGTACCACGTACATTCAGTTTCATGCTTTTACCCGGGCTACCGGCATCCGTGGTAATCGTCAAACCCGGCATAGCTCCCTGCAAAGCCTGGCTGGCAGAGACAACAGGACGATCGCCCATCACCTCATCCATTTTGACTGTACTTACGGCACCCGTCAGATTGACTTTCTTCTGAGTACCGAAGCCGACAACAACGACTTCGTCCAATGTTTGCGTATCTTCCAATAACCTGATATCATATTGGGATTGTCCGTCAACACGTACTTCTTTATTCAAATATCCGATATAGGAGATCGTCAATGTGCTGCCGTCAGGTGCTTCCAAACTGAAATTACCATCGAGATCCGTAATAGTACCGTTTGTGGTACCCTTTACAACGACATTCGCACCAATAACAGGTTCCCCTTTATCGTCCGTTACCACCCCCGATATCTTCTTCTCCGGCTGAGCCTGTTGAGACGCACCGGTTTTTGCTTTACGGACACTTACAGAAACCGTGTTATCTTCACGGTTAAAATCCAAACCTGTTTGTTTGGATATTTCACTGAGGACGTCTTTTAACGGCTTGCCGTTGAAGGCCAGATTAACCGTCAATTTGTTATTGATGACGGTCTCGCCATAAAAGAACTTGACTCCCGTTTGTTGGGAAATCTCTTTAAAAACCTTTTCTACAGGCTGGTTGTGAACCTGAATGGTTATCACTTCTGATTTAACCGATTGAGCTGTTACCGGTTGTACGCACACAACTGCTAAAAAAACAAAAAGAACAGAATAACAAGCCCAACAATACTTCTTAATATTAAGGAAGTTCATAAATTTGGATGTTTTATGGTTGTTTTGAATAGTAATTTAAAACGACTCCGTATGGATTGCCTGGAGTGGACGCCTGGCAATCGTAGAGTATAAGGAGGATCTCTGTGATCTTCCTTTTCTTTTAATTTTTCGTTAACTGGTGTCTTTCATGCAAGTATCAAATTAAAAGGTTCATAATTAATTCTTATATAAAATTATTTTGTCTTTCTCTATTCTGTATTTTATATCTGTCGAATATTGAATTGATTTAAGTACCGACTCCAAGCTCTTATTATCGTGTTCTCCATAAATATATTCATCATATTCAGCTCCCGGAGCAAATGCTATCGGACGGTTATACATACGGATCAGTTCATTTACCACGGTCCGTATCGGAGTCCTGTTAAAATAAAGCCCTCCCTTTATCCAAATAGTAGAAAGCTTTGCATCTTCATTCCGTTTCTGGAACTCTCCTTTCGTTTTATCCAGGACAAGCTGTTCGTCAGGAGCCAGGCGCATCATGGCTTCCGGCAGATCGACCTGTACCTTTCCGGTCCGGACACTCACCGTCAACTGCTCGTCTATATCATAAGCCTTCACATTAAAAGAGGTCCCCAATACTTTCACATGAGCATCTTTGGTATGGATAACAAAAGGCTTCTCTTCATTCCGCGTCACTTCAAAAAAGCCTTCTCCATCCATCTCTATCTGACGGATATCAGAGATAAAATGTTCCGGATACTTCAAATAGGAACCTGCATTCAACGTAACGGAAGTACCGTCCGGCAAAGTGATTTGTCTATGCTCCCCGTTTTTTACCCGTATTTCAATATAAGCCAGTTCTTTTTGCCGGTTTGAGCGGAACATATTAAAGGTTCCCCACCCTATGGCGAATACGGCAACCAACATAGCTACGTATTTAAAATAAGGAGTAAAAGAAAGACGCTTTTCCGGCTTCCGGATACGATCCAGCAACAGACGGGCTTCCTCTTTATAGGATTCCTGCCGGGCCAATGACAATTCATCATCTTCCATTGTTTCCCAGACAGCGTCCATCGTTTCACTGATCTCCGTATTATATTTTCCCTCATGAAGAAGCTTCAATAAATCATCGGCATCTTTACGGGTATAAAGACCATCAATAAATCGTTTTAATATGTTGTTTATATGCTTCAATTCTGACATATTATTGGTGCGTATAATTATAGTACCACGGAAGCGGGCACAACTGGGATGCTATTAACTTTTATTATGAATTTAAACAAAAAAGGAGTAAGAGCAAATCGGCATATGTCCCGGCGTATTTAACTAAATAAGAACGTATTACTTTCAAAGATGCGGAAATATGTTGCTGAACGGTATACACAGATATATTCAATTCTTCTGCAATCTCCTTATGAGATTTCATTTCCTTCCGGCTCAAATCGAAAATACGGCGTTGTTGTGAGGTCAGGTCCTGCAACGCTTTTTCCAGTAACTGGTTCAGATCGGCGTCTACTATTTTATCCTCCGTGTCGTTAGTTATATCCACAGAGCCTTTTAATATGATATCTTTAAGTTGTTGTTCTTTTTCTATTCCAGCCAGTAAATTAAGGATCCGGTTCTTTACAATTGTATAAATATAGGGGGCAAAAGGTGAATCCGGATTCAGAAAACGACGGTTTTGCCATACCGAAGTAAATGCATCCTGAAAAACATCTTCCGCAAATTCCCTGGATTTAAGAAACTTCATTGCAAAATACATCAGTCTGCTCTTATACAAAGCGTATAATTCACAGAAAGCCGATTCGTCATCATGAATCAGACCTGCAATTAGTTTTTTCTCCTGTTCTGAATTATTATACATAAATAATTGCTAAAGGCATATCTATTCCCTCTCAATCCTAAGACTTGTCAAATATAGAGATATTCTATATACCTCACAAACTCCATTCACTATTTTATTAAGTCAGCAGGAAACCGTACATTTGTGTGATTTTTACGAAAGGATTAAATTGCAGATGAAAGTATGTATTGCTGAAAAACCGAGTGTGGCACGTGAGATTGCCGAAGTACTGGGGGCTACAAAAAAGATGAACGGGTATATTGAAGGAAACGGATATCAGGTTACCTGGACATTCGGACATCTGTGTACACTGAAGGAACCGCATGACTATGCCGACGAGTGGAAACGGTGGAGCCTGAGCGCTCTTCCCATGATCCCACCCCGCTTCGGAATCAAACTGATCAGCAACCCGACTTACGAGCAGCAGTTCAAAATAATCGAAGGACTGATGCAGAACGCCGAAATGGTGATTAACTGCGGTGATGCCGGCCAGGAAGGGGAACTGATACAACGTTGGGTCATGCAGAAAGCCGGTTGCACCTGCCCGGTGTACCGGTTATGGATATCTTCTTTGACAGAAGAGGCGATCCGTGAAGGCTTCCAGCATCTGAAAGAACAGACAGAATTCAAGACATTATACGAAGCCGGACTGTCACGGGCCATCGGCGACTGGCTGTTGGGTATGAACGCAACCCGTTTATACACGATCCGCTACGGACAAAACCGCCAGGTACTTTCCATCGGCCGCGTTCAGACACCTACACTGGCACTGATCGTAAACCGCCAGGCAGAAATAGATAACTTCAAGCCCGAGCCTTACTGGGAATTGAAAACGGTCTACCGGAATACGACATTTTCTGCCACCAAAGGTAAATTCACCAAGAAAGAGGAAGGGGAAGCGTTCCTCGAAATCGTCCAACAGGAAGATTTTACCGTTACTGATATATCCGAAAAGAAAGGAAAAGAATATGCTCCCCGTCTTTTCGACCTGACCTCGTTACAGGTGGAATGTAATAAGAAATTTGCCTTCACTGCGGATGAGACATTGAAACTGATACAATCTTTATATGAAAAGAAAGTGACGACCTACCCTCGTGTAGATACCACTTTCCTGAGTGAGGATATTTATCCGAAGGTCCCGAATACGCTGAAAGGATTGGTAGATTATACCGAGCTGACGGCTTCTCTGTTGAACGCCAAGATCCCTAAAAGTAAAAAAGTATTCGACAACTCGAAGGTAACCGATCACCATGCAATCATCCCGACCGGCGTTCCGGCCCGTAACCTGACAGAGAACGAACGAAAGGTGTACGACCTGGTTACCCGCCGCTTTATCGCAGCCTTTTATCCGGATTGCGAAATATCGACCACCACTGTACTAGGGAAAGTCGGTAAAGTCGATTTTAAAGTAACCGGAAAACAGATATTAAAACCGGGATGGCGTGTCGTATTCGGTGCCGAGCAAAAAGATCCCGATGCAGAACCAACCGAAGAAGAAGGTGTTTTGCCTGACTTTACCAAAGGAGAGTCCGGACCTCACAAGCCGTTACTGAAAGAAACCTGGACGACTCCCCCCAAACCATATACGGAAGCGACATTGCTCCGTGCCATGGAAACTGCCGGTAAGCTGGTGGAGAATGAGGATTTGCGCGATGCCCTAAAAGAAAACGGTATCGGACGTCCTTCTACTCGCGCTGCCATTATCGAAACACTGTTCAAACGGAATTATATCCGGAAGGAACGTAAGAACCTGTTTCCTACTGCAACGGGAAAGGAACTGATTGGAACGATACATGAAGAATTGCTCAAAAGTGCAGAACTCACCGGTTTATGGGAAAAGAAACTGCGTCAGATAGAACGGGGTACATACGAAGCCCGGACATTCCTGGAAGAACTGAAACAAATGGTCAACCAGGTAGTCATCAACGTTCTTTCCGACCAGTCGACCCGCACCATCACCATAGAGGAGGCAGTCAAAGAAGCACCGAAAGCAGAAAAAGGGACTAAAGAGGAGAAAAAAGAAAAGAAACCCCGAAAGCCGCGTGCTAAAAAGGAAGAGAAACCGAAAGAAATAGAAAAACCTGTTTGTCCGATCTGTAAGAAAGGAAATATCCTACGGGGAAAAACGGCATACGGCTGTTCCGAATATAAGAACGGTTGTACGTTCCGTCTGGATTATGCGACTTATGGAGAAGGGTTATCGGATAAAGAATTGATAGAAGTAATAAAAGCATTATAATGGCTCTATTATTTGTCATTATAATGTTCTGGCTTGTAAAAGTTATAATTAAAATTCATATTCCAACCTCCGGTAAATGATTTCAATAATCAATCAAATCCAGAAAAGATGAATTTAAGAGTTTGAGGATTCATGCGATTATCCCATATAGTCAATACTTGTATTCTACAATATCATCTAACCGTTGTTGAGCAAGTGGAGTAAAATAGATATCCATAAACCTATCTGTATCGAGCTAAAACATCCTCCATAGGAATAAGCAAACCTTTATCTGCTTGCTCAATACCGACCTGTATATCTTTATATACACGTACAGGAACTTTCAAACGTGAATAATATTGAGCCATAGGTTCATTTAATTGAGACCTTGATTGCTCCTCATGTAATAAATCATCTTTTTTCATATCTCCAGGTTTAGAATAGATTACAAAGATAAGGTTAATCTTCAAAGTTTCCCTATATTTGTTCATTAATTATTAACTTATGAGAGAAGAATGGTTCCCTCTGGTGAATGAAGAGGGAGAAACAATAGGTAAGGCTACCCGCCGGGAATGTCATAGCGGTAGTAAACAATTACATCCGGTCATCCACCTGCATATTTTTAATGATGCAGGAGAATTGTACCTGCAAAAACGTTCGATGAACAAAGATATTCAACCTGGTAAATGGGATACGGCTGTAGGCGGACATATCGATTATGGTGAAACGGTGGAAGAAGCTCTTCGCCGGGAAGTTCGTGAGGAACTGGGTATCACCGAATTCACCCCACAATTCATGACTCGTTATATATTCGAATCGGCTATCGAAAAAGAACTGGTCAATACATTTCGTACCGTCTATAACGGAGAAATCCAACCGGATACCGAAGAACTAGACGGCGGACGTTTCTGGTCGATGGAAGAGATTAAAACCAACCTGGGGAAAAACGTGTTTACTCCGAATTTTGAACAGGAGTTCCGGCGGTTATTCTTATAACATATTAAAAACAACATAAAAACCATTCACCGTTCACCCAACCACATTCAACACATTAGAAAACAAGACACATCTGCAATAAACGTAGGTGAATGGTTTCAAAAAAAAGGTGAATGGTTATTAGCAAACCGTTCACCTTCATATTTTATCAGAATTGAACTATCCTATAATCAAAGTGACATGACTATTACAGGTTCATTTGCCGTTGGTTTTAACCAACGGTCTACAGATTGTATCCCTTTTTTGGCTTTAGCCGCATTTCTCTTAAATAACAAGACTGTTTAAAAAGGGACTAAAGTCCAATGAGATAGATCATTTACCAATCCGTCAGCTGAAGCAGACGGCAAATGAACCTGTAACTAAGTATGTCTTATTGATGACTGAGACTTATGCTCAGATAGGTTCAATTATTTCTATACTTTCCTCACCAAACAATAATAATTCCCAGTCTTCGTATGTATCTTCCGAATCCCTGAGGCATTCAGCATTTTACCGAAACGACAAGCCGACGTATTACTGAACTTCCGTTTGGAGCGTTCCGAAATAATATCCAACAATTCGACTGATGTAAACCGTTCCTCTTTCTCCCCAGGCTCCGGTAAACGGAAATAACTGAACAAATACTGTATCTCCAACGGTTCATCCTGAAATCCGGAATTACTTTGTGTCAACAACCGTTCCTCTTCGGTGTTCAGCCAATAACGTTCACCCGAACGGATCGCATGAAGCGCCTGCGCATACAACTGTTCATACTCCACCGGAGAAGAAACATCGATCGCCCCTGTTACCTGAACACAAATATAACGACGGCTCCCTGTCGGATCCGTCAACAACTCCATTGGATTGGCTGTGGCCGAAAATGAAGCCAAACGCCTCATCTGCTGAAATGTTTTCTGATGCGGGCGACGTACTTTCACTTCCGGCTTCTGAATCAAATGTTTCAAATCAGCCTGATACTTCCGGCTCAAACGATCGAATTCATCAATTGTGATCAATACATTTTGAGACATCAACAGCTCTGCCTCACTCTTATTTTCCAAATTGATACTTTCTGCATGATAATCCCTCAACACAGGCGGAAGGAGTAAACGGAAAAATGTTGATTTCGAGATCCCTTGTCCGCCCACCAAAACAGGAACCAGACTATTCGCATACAGTCGGTCTGCCTTTTGCCAATGGGCAACCATACTGACAAACCATACATAAAACCGATTCCTCCACTCCGGATCCGATGTCGGCACCGTATCGGCCAATGCACGTATCCGGTCTTTCCCGTCCCATCCCGGCAGATTGTATAAAAACTCTTCCAACGGATTATAATTCGGAACCCGTGGCGAATAAATATAACGGCGCACATCTTTATCCCAGATATCAAGGCCTTCCTCCATCGCATTCAGGCAAATGCCGTTCAATACCTCTGTTGTCACCGGTCGGAAACGAAAACAGAAAGAATGCTTCTCCCTGTACTCTACCTCCCCGATAATCTCGTTCTTGCGAAACTCATATCGCCGTTTCAGAAATTCCTCCATCCGTGCCAATAGATTCATAGACTGCGGCAGATGGGGTTTCTTCCCGAACGATTTCCGCGAAAGATACACATTATGAATCGTCAGCCTCAGCAGGTTCTGATCACGTAAATTCCATAATCGGAAATAAAGCCAGCGCACGACATCTTCTTCCGGAATACCCGAATCGAAACAAAGCGCACCGACCGCCACAATAAAATCTTTCGGTTCCTTTTCTCCCCAATCGGGCCCCTGTTCGCGATACACCTGATTCAGACAAGTTTCGAAAAGCATTTCCATTTTTTTATATTGCTCCACACCTGGCAAGATACGTGCCAGCGGATCATCAGAAGTCCGTATCAGCTCCGCATATCCGGAATCTTCCGGCATCTTCAACGGCTGTTCCATCCGGACAGGCAACGACTCCGGATTATAAAAACATTCCGGATCGAACGACAAGCGGCATCCCCGGTCGAGCGACGGCTCCTTGAAATCGACCGGCCACTGCAATTGCGCCTGATAATGCAATACCGCCCTGCGATAGGCATATGCGTGAAAACAAGCCGCCGCCTCTTTTTCCACCGGCAGCGAACCATCCGGCAGCGTATAGCGAACCACGACCTTCACACTCAATCCGCTTGAACCGATAAAGGCCAATAAAGGCTGGTTGTACTTCGTAATCTCATCACGCAACCGCCTGGCTTCCGCCCTGTTTGCCAAACGGTTGAATTCCAGTAAAACCAAACCGTTATACTGTTTCCAAACCTGCTCCTTATAACCGGAAGCAAAAAGTACCACCGAAATTTTCTCCGCATCAGCCAACCGGCTTCCGGGCGAGCAATAGGGAATCATTTCACGCATATCCCTCACTCGCCGGGCTTGATCCTCATTCTTTATACGTTCCGCGACAACATCTAGCGCCACCAGCTTACCGGAACTCAGATTTCCTTTCAATAATGTAACTTTCATTTCACTCCTCTTTTTTCTCCGCTAAAACATAAACAGCGACTTTCGGACCTCCCAGGCGAACGATACGCCCCTCTCCTCTCAACAACTTCAGATCCTGCTGGGCTATATAACGGGAACAAACATTCACTCCCATGCAATCGGAACTGGTGAGCTCCCTGTGATTCGATAAATAGCGGAGAATACGTTCCTGACGTTGCTCGGGAGTGTAAGCCACTTTTTTCCTATAATCCGTCGCCCTCTCGAAATGCATGGAACTCATTTCCTTTTTCAATTCCTTACAGGCCCGAAAAACAACTTTCGAAAACCGGATACTTTCGCCCCTGATCTCCTTCGGATCATGTATAGGCGGACATTTAGCCGTAACATAAAACGAGCCGATTCCATCTATTTCCACCGGATCACCCTCCTTCAGTGCCCGAACCAACTCTTCTTTAAAAAAAGTCATTATACCTTTGACCTCTCCTTCATTGAAGGTACTGCGATCGGCAATTATCTCACATAGCTTATCAAAACGCAACACCTGCCCTTCCACAATACGGGCATGTAATACTCCCTTTTCTTCCTGTCCGGGAGAATGAGGATTTTCGTAAAACAGATACTTTGCTGGCATATATACATTTGTTTTTTCTATTCCTTACCTCACTTGCAAGTAAGGAGTAAGTCAGTACTATTTAAGGCAAATCCTATAACTCTTTCGCTTAACGACTAGGGTCAGTATGCTTAACCACCTTCGTCATCAAGCTTAACGACACAGGTCGCAAAGCTTAACGATAGCCATCCTTTAGTTTATAAGTCATAGCTAAAGGTATAGTTTATTATTGGTTTTGTGGTAATATACAGGGAGAAAAGTGTTACTTATTTTAAGTGTAGGAGAACATGAAACTCAAAAGGTGAACGGTTTAAGCCAACCATTCACCTTTTCGAGAACCAATCACCGACCATTCACCAACTTAAAATAAAAAGAACCAGCACCTTATGAGGCAAAAATGAAGGATGAACGGTTATATTCTCATTTTACATAGAAACAAGATCTTTCTCCATCCAATTTAAGATACAACGTTTTCGTCCCTTCTATTTTGTAATAATAATCTTCTTTTTTATCACATCTGTTCCAGCATATCTCCTGAGGATTAAAAACAATCTCATAATCAATCAAATCCGTATTCCATTCCGGATGATAATCCTCATCGTCTGTACTACAAAGTAACTTTATCTCGTCCCCCTCGATCCTATATAAATATTGGCAGAAGTGCAGAGGTGAAAAATTATTCGAACACAAATAATAGGTTTGCCTCTTTTCATCTTTCAGTTGGAATATTTTCTCTATTTGCGTATTGCCTTTAGTTCCGATGGCTTGTACTTTAAAACCATTTTTTTGCTGATAGATCAGGAAGGAATAAAGAGGATTACTTGCCGACCATTCTGGATAATATATCACTCCCACACTATCATTGGCCGACTTAAAATCAGCCAGAAATGATATTTCCGGACAAAAACGAGCAGCTTGTTCCAAATAACGGAAAAAGAAAACCTCACCCGAATTAACATCTTCTTCATCTCCAGGACCATGGCTGTAATAATAACCCTGCTGAAAAGCCATCTGTTTCAGGGCTCCTTTAACCTCTTCCACCGGATAGAACTTTCGTTTGCCGGCAACATATCTATCCAGTTCCCGAATACTTTCACGAACTTCTTCCACCCCTCCGTCTTCCGGACAATGTACCCAAATCTCAGCCCCACAATGCTGTTCCAATGAATCAAAATAAGCAACCAGATCTCGTGGCTCGCCTACGACATATTTTCCGGGGATAGCTGTTATATCGTTTCCACCCGTTCCTTTTCTTTTATCCGAACAGGAGGAGAAAGAACATGCAACAAAACATAGAACCCAAAGCCCGAGATATAATTTATAACTAGTGTTTAATCTTCCTTTCATATATTCTAAACATTATTTTAATTCTCTTCTTCGCACTTCATCTACCCCTGTTATTGTATTGAGATGTATAATCACATCCTGCAGCTCTTCAACAGAGTGAACTGAAAAATCTATTGTACAATCTACAATTTCATCCACTGTTACAGTTGTCAGATTCACAATAGATAGTTGCAATTTATTCGTAATGCAATCGATCAAATCACTAAGCAAATGATAACGGTCAACCGCCTTTATGCTGATACTTACCGGATAAAGAATATCTTTGTCTTCTTCAAAACTGACAGAAACAATTGAGTCTCCATTTTGAGAAGCCAAACAGATCGCAGATGCACAATCTCGTTTATGGATAGTAACGCATTTATCGGCCTCTGTAAAACCAATCACTTCATCACCAGGCAACGGATGACAATGCGGACAACGTTTATAAGGTATTTTTTTCATTCGGGACAGATAGGTTCGCAAATGACGTTTGGCTTTATAAGTAAGTACATGGTTTATCCAATCTACTTGGGGATAAATATGTTCATTTATACCGATCTCCACACAATCCCCCCGATGCAACACGGTTTTTACAGAACAGAGTTTGCCATTGATACGGGCAAATTGAGCATGTTTACCGATACGACTATGAATTTCGAATGCAAAATCAAGAGCAGTTGCCTTCTGTGGTAAAATAATCGGACGCCCTTTAGGAGTGAACACCATTATATCATCATTATAGAAAGAGGTTACCACACTTTCCATAAAGCTGCCTTCCTGACTGTGATAGGCTATATCCTGTAATACAGCTTTAAATTTTTCAATCCAGTTTTCTATATTCTTTTCCGTACGATCGGCCACACAACCCTGTCTTGAATTATGTACCATACGTTCAGAACTAATATGGATTTCCTCCCATATACCCTGTTCGCAAAGCAGTTTGACATGAAAACTTTGATAACCGTTTTCTTTGGGCGAATCAATATAGTTCGTAATACCGCCCGGCTTCTCCTTAAATACGTCCGTCAACAGAGAATAAATACGAAGGCTTATATTCTTCTCCGATGCCGACTGGTCATCAGGAAAAATAATATGAATAATATGTCGGTAGTCCAAATGCCAAAAGTCTCTTCCTGTAACCTGCATTTTACGCCATACGCTATAAGGAGTCCTATACACTACCTCCAAGCGGGCCTGTATCCCGTTATCCAATAACAAACGACTGATCCTACCGGTAAAATATTCCAGTCTGGCTTTATTATCAGCTTCGTCTTTTTGCAGAAACTCTGCCAGCATTGCATATTCTCGTGGACAACGATAACGCAGACTCAGGTTCTCCAGTTCGGTTTTTATATCATATAATCCCAGCCTGTTAGCCAAAGGAGCATAAAAATAGTCCGTTTCTCCGGCTATCTTCATTTGTTTGTCCGGACGCATGCTGTCTAATGTTCGCATATTATGCAGCCGATCAGAAAGTTTGATCAGGATAGCACGGATGTCATAATGTACCGAATCAAGCATTTGTTTGAAATTATCCAGTTGCTTCGACATCTCATAATGTTCTTTTTTCTGTTTAGTAACAACACGTACCAGAAAAGCGACATCCTCTCCGAAACGCTCCTGTATATCCTCGATAGTAAACGGAGTGTCTTCCACCACATCATGCAAGAAAGCTGCTATCACAGGATTTGCTCCCAGCATTAATTCCTTACCAACGATATAGGCCACTGCTATAGGATGAATAATATAAGGCTCTCCCGTCTTGCGCTTTTGAGATTTATGCGCTTCGTCAGCCAAAGCATAAGCTGCTTTAATCCGTTCCATCTCTTCCTGAGTTACTCGTTGTTCCATAGCTTGGAAAAGATCTGTTACTTGCTGACGGATATGTTGATCGTATGATTGTTCCATAATAAACTATTTTCTTCGTTACAGACTACTTTCAATTGCTAATAAATTTGTTTTCCCGCTTCACAAAAAGCATCCGAAGCTACATAACGCAGATTCACCGGCCTATTTATTTGTTCTATATTAAAACAATTATAAAAAGCCAAATCTCCTATACTTTCTAAAGTTTGAGGCAAATAAACTATATGAAAATTATCTAAGCTTTCAAAAGCATTTGCACCTATATGAGTTATCCCCTCTTCTATACGTAGAATATGAGGCATTACCCCATAACGTTCACAGCCAATCCAGGGAGCTTGCCCTTCCCCAAAATAAGAGTCCCAATGGTTTATATAGTCAGGTATTTTTCCAACTCCAGAGATAGACAAAATTCCGTTTGAATATAATGTCCAATACAAATTCTTATCAAAACTCTCCCTGTGCAGAATTTTGGATACATTACTTTTATTTATATCATTACTATGATTGAAACGCAATAACAATTCGGATGTTAGAGGTTGAAAGGGGGAACGCTCTCCAAAAACGTCTTTAAACGGTTGAAAATTCATTCCATGAGAATTAGCATCCTCTTTTATCACAAAAAAGATTCTTCGGAATATATGTTTAAATTCCTGCTCATCAAAAACTTCTTTAAATAACTCAGCAATGTGCTTTGGAGGGTTTGCAAAAGCGCCACATCCTAAAGCACCTAAAAGAAGCGTTTGCTGTCCATTTAGGATGGCTATCCTCAAAATTGTACGTATTTTATTCTTAACGCCTTCTACTAAACAGTCATCAATACGCCATTCACCATTTTGATCAATGAGTTTTGGTCTGTTCATCCCAGAAACGGCTATAAAATTAACCTTCCAAGGCTTTCTCAATAAACGATAACCATTTTCTTCCGAACTACGAAAGACTGTAACATCAGGAGAAAAACATCCTCCGAAATTCTGATCAAGCGGATATTGTTTAACTGCTGCTGGAATGCCATAGTTCGATGAAAAAGATCCGTATTGAAATAATGAACGATAATAATCCGTACAACGAAAAAGATACTCTTCTTGTGCTCCTGCCCCACTATATACTCCTCCACCCGGATTCTGACGACTAGCCATGTTCAACACGCTCACACTATCATCTATCACAGCAACTTTCCTCGCATACTCAAGACAATCTGAATTTATAGCTGCAATTTCAGTTTTATATAGAGGACTGTTATAAGCAGGATGAATTTCTTTGTCATACAGTTCTGTTTGCCTGGTCAGATCCGGATTCAAATCCAGCCGGACAACACGTCCGCACATTGTCATATATGACCCGGCTTTGACTATTTTTACTGTATTTTCAAAAACCTTCTTCCGTAAATCTCTACAAATACCTCTATCTGATTGACTGTCGGCACTTCTAAACTGTTTTATCCAACCGTAATCATCCCAAGTTATTTCATATAAGAGCTTATTCTTCATCATATCCTAACATAATTGTATATTTTACATTTCCTTCCTGCATCATAAAATAAAACACTTCACTCTCCTAGTCATGAACAAACCAAAAATCGGCATTCTGTAATGCTTCGTTGATTGTTAATTGAATAGTTTTCATCATATAACGCAATATTAATTTGTTAATACTTCAGACTCTATCTCTGGAAACCAACGGTCCAGAATATTATCTACTTTCCATTGTATTTCCGGAGTAATATATTTACAAACTTTTTGATAAGCTATCGTTAATGATACGATTTCATCTATCCAGCCAATAACAGGTAAACGTTTAGCAGATATTAAATCAATTGGAAGTACTAAATAAGAAAGCGCAGAAACTATCAGAAGTTTATCTGATTTCGGTGTATCCGGACTTTTCAGCACATAATACAGCAACAAAACAGGACGTGCGCTCACTCTTCCAGCTTTTCGGGTGTATTCGTCGATCTTTTCCCACAACATAAAATAATTGATAATACTTCTCTTTTCCATGATAATATTGTTTTAATCGTTTCTTATAGAGAAGACATAAACATTGGAAAACTATCACTGAAATAAAAAAAACACGGAACTCTCATTAAATTCCGTATTTCTTATTTACCCAATATTTTTATAGTAGTTATTGCCCAATTAATTAAAATATACAAACATTCTTATAATACTTTGATTAATCAATTTCTTTATCCGAATGATAAATAATCCGACTTTCTGCAAGGCGTTTTAAATACATCCCATTGGACTGAGGGTCGGCTAAAAGCATAGCATATGCTATGATGATTGCAGGATCTTTCATTCTCAACTTATTACGTAAAAAAGTAACATCTATACCTTGAATTGCTTCAAATTCAGAAATTTCACCCGTTTTCATCCATGTTTTTAACATTTCTCCTGGCTTACCATCAAAATTAATTAAACGGTCAATGGTTTGTTCAAAACCATACTGATCTGCATATCCTTCCGTAATAAGGCGGACTTTCAGTTCTTCTCTATTTATAGTATTCATTATTATGCGAATTGATCGTTAATAAAATCCTTTGTAATATTTCTCACTACAGTCTCTCCTGCATATCGAGAATCAATCTCAAGAGGATTGTATTTATATCCCCAAGGGTCGAATGCCCACGGTTGGCTATTTGAGTCGTAAATAGCAGTTGCTGCCGTCCATTCATTTTTCACTTCATCTGAAACATTGTGATATCCATTTATGCATTCATTTTGATATTGATGGCGCAATTCGTGAGTAATAGTGTTTACAACTTCAAGCGGCGAACCATAGTTAATAAGCATATCGTTAGTAATATGAATGCTACCATCCCCATTATTATATCCTAATACACCAGATTCAAGATCTTCAAAAATAACACCAGAATATTTCTCTAGTTTGAAAGCTTCAGCTACTTCTGCAGCATAAGCCTTTGAAATACCCTGACGTTCAGTCAAAGATAAATTCATCCAATTATCTATAACGCCGGGATTAAAAATTTCTTTGGCTGCTGCAGAACATTTGTCAATTCCAAATTCGCGAGTTTCATAAAAATCTTCTCCAAGACCTTTTAAAGCCTGCGTATCGGACTTATCTGCAAAAAAATCTTTTACATTCTCATAAGTACCTTTAAAAAAATCACATACATCTTCTTTAACAGATTCATGAAAATCATCTATTTTTATACCAACAGCTTTTATACTATCTAAAAAAGATATTTTGCATTCATCTATCTTTTCACAAACTACCGGCATTTGTGAAAGCTTATGAAAAGTATAGTATCCGACTTTAGCTGCACTTCCATTAAAACTCATTTTGTCTAATGACTTATTAAGTTCCTGGTCGTTGAGCAAGTCACTAACTTTAGCTAATTCAGCCAAAGGAGAAGATGCTCTTAACCCCTCTGAGTTATTCAAATCTAAGTTCATTCTAAAATTTGTTTATTAATTTCTTGAAACCATGCATTATAAATCTTGTATTTCGTATCAGAACCTTCACTATAGTCTTTCATCAATGATTGACGAATAGCCAAGTCCATGCAAGAAGGTATTTCCACATGTTCTGTTATCAATTTCGATAATTCCTCATTCAATTGAGAGAAATCTTTAGCTTTGTAAACGAGACGTTCAACATCCATTTTAACTCCAAGAATATCTGTTACGATTTTCGACAATTTACCAAAATTCTCATCTTTCCAAAATGAAATATCATTTGAATTATATTGCGACACCAATTCTCTCAATACAATTTTCGTTGATGTAGATCGTTTTATATTGTCGATAGATTGATTTATTAAATCTAAATCAGGTTCAACGCTAGTAGATAAACGACCTTTGAGTAACAGTTTCAAAATTTCAGTAGTTGCTATGTCAGCTTCGTTCCAATTAGTTAAACAATTAGTCGGAGTAAATACTTTTCTCTCACCATTGAAAATATCAATCTGACAAAGAACTGGGTCTATCCAGTCATTCTGATAAACTACGGCTATACCTGTTGGAAGTTTTGCTATTTCATCTATTTGATAGTCTTTCATACCGGCCGCTTTACCAGCTATACGACGATCATCGACATCTGGTAGACGCATAATAATTTTAGTGTTGGTATTTTTAATTGCTGCAGGATCAACAGATGTTGGTGATTGATCAACAATAACGAAACCCTCACCATAGGTACGCATTTCTGCAATGGCATTAGTTAGCATCTCAACAGACTTTCCAGTAATATTACTACCTTCCACTGATCGCTCTGTAGAAGTGCGCTTGAGAATATTATGTGCTTCTTCAATAATAGTTATATGTCGAAGTTTGCTATTCGCTTCCGTAACAGAGGTCACTCTGTATTCACTTAATCGCATTATTAGGATACCCATTATAAGCGATTTTGTTTCTTGTGACCCTACACGACTTAAATCAATAATAGTATTTTCGTCAAAAAGGATTTTATCAGGAATTTCATCAGACGAGAAAATCTCACCGTTTATACCGTTTGTTAACGATTCAATACGTGTAACTAAAGACCCTATATAATTACTTTTCACCTCTTCGGAATATGCGGAATTATTTATCGTCAACACTAATTCATTTAACAAATCCACAAATGTAGGGAATAAATGATCTGAATATATATTTGAAGATTTTATCAAATTCCAACCACAATTTTCATAAGCTGTGAGCATAGATTTCTTAAGTACAGCAGGCATAGCGGCATACATCGGCCAACAGACATTAAATATTTCAATCAAACGATCAATATGCTCCAACACATGAATTCCTTTTGGGAAACGGAAAGGATTGATACACAGCAATTTTGTTATTAAAGGATTTGTTCCAAATACATTTATATTTCCAAATATATTCTTATACTCTCCCTTTGCTGGTTCTATGATGAGAAACGTTGCACCTACTTTTGTTGCTTCATCAATAAGTTTGTAAATAGTCTCACTCTTGCCACATCCAGTCGATCCTGTAATAAAAGTATGCTGAGTTAGACTCTTAGCATCCAGTTTTACTTTGTTTTCTAAATGACTGACCCCCTGGTCAAATATACAACCTATCTCAATAGGATTTTTAGAAGGACGGGCATTGTGTCTAACGACCTCTTTCGCTAAGGAAACATGCTCAATGACTGGTAATCCAGGCACTGATTTACGAGGTAGTCCTAACATCAAAGCCAACTCCTTGCTACTTACAAGTGATGTACCTGGTACTTCTACGGTTGTATTCATATTATCCTTTGCATAAAGGAAGACTGGATGGATAAAGTTAACGACAGATGCTTTAATATTATTAAAACGCTCCTGATATTTTTCATTGTTCTGAGTAAACCAAGTATTGAGAGCCGAAGTTTCTATACCAGACCCTTCTCCCTGCATAATAGATCTGAAAATAGTAGCACCAGTCTCAGCAGTTGCACGATCATTATCATAGGAAAAAAAATAGGCACTAGCAGACCAGAGCCCAGTACTTTCTGATAATTCAATACGTTGCAATTGTTTATCAATGAGTTTAAGAACTTCTTCAATATGCTTATTATGAACTGTTAGAGTAAAATTTTTAGAAGAACCTATTGTTGATGTATTACCACGCGTGTCACTTAACCCTTCTGTATGTGATCTTCCTTTTGTATAATTATCAGTCTCAGAACTTCCTATTGAAGTAAAACGACCTTCTGTTTCACTTTGACTCTCAGATTCATTACTACTTTTTGTTTTCCCGAAAACGATACCTCCCAAACTAGCAATTGCCCCTGCGCCCATCAATACTAATCCAGCAGGAGCGCCAACACCTGTAGCAGTAAGAACAGAGCCTGCCATAACCAATGATCCTGCAAGTTGACCACCTTTACTCCAAGCGTTCGGTTTTGACTCACCTTTTGACGTGCTCTTTGAAACTGCTTTTCCGATATTTTCACCTGTAGTATTTGTAGTACCAGAACCATGCGTTTCACTATCTGTAATTGAATCAGTGAGACTTTTTGTCCTGCTGATGGCATTAGCTAGCGATTCATTAGTAGAGTATGCAAGTTGTTGAGTGGCTATTGATGATAACTGCGTATATATGTTCTCATATCCTAACCTAATATTACGAATTTCTTCCGATGTAATATTAGATGCTAGAATAATCGCAGTGTATTCCTTTCCTTGCATAGCAATAGCTAGCTTCTCAATACCTTGAATATAGTTGATATTAGTATAGTTACCTTTCTCGCTTTTATATGCAGGAACTCCGACACAGGAACTGAGACTTGCAGCCTTATTAAAACGGTATGACAAACTATCTTGCAAAGATGACGAAGATCCTTTTTCAATTTTCGATAAATCCTCAAGGATAATACCAGGAAACTGTCCCTTTATTGAATTATAAAATGCATCAGCAACAGAGCGGGTTGTACGATTATCGTCATTATTTCGTACACCCAAATAAAAATCAGTATGATCTTTTTTTCCATCCACTATTAAAAATAGAGAACTATTAGTAAAGGTCATTGCACTAATAGTACTCACAAATTTGTCGGTAGCATACTCATCTTTCTCATAGGCCATCTTATTTATCTTAAAAAGAATTACATTATTGTCGTCATCGTTGAAAGATATTTGCATTACCTCCATTTCAGACAAGTTAGATAAGTAACTTTTCAACACTATATCGTCTACCATACCTAAAGCGTTGTTAGCAGTACTAACATAAGCTTGCATCTCTTGCTCATTTTTTAATTCTGATGATTCAGTGGAAAAGGCTACATCTGTCCCCTGAGCCACCATGTTTTCTAATAAACCACAGTCACCTTGAATATCTTCCCCAACATCATCGGATATTAATCGAACCTCTGCAGGTTTATTAACTCTTTTATTGCGATCATATATTGTTGCCATTTTACTTTCTGCTATCATTATACAACATTACACCACCTACTATTAACACGACTCCTCCTAACACAGTTAAGAGTGTTTTACCTGCACAAATACCAACAATTGTAAGTATAGTACCTCCAGCAGTTATTGTTCCATTAGTTGTATTAATGCGAGTACGCTGTTTCTTATCAGTATACTTCTCTCTTTCTGAACATTCACGCTCTTTTGTCTCCGTATCATTTATTTCTTGAGCTTTACTTCGACCAACGACTTTTATCACTGCCTCATAAAAGGCTAGTTTCTCTTTTGAGAAGTTTGAATCCAAATCACTCTTTACTTCGAATAAAAACTCTAGATTCCAAACCTCTTGAGGAGGTACAGAATAATTAGCCTCCTTGTTTTCTTCAAAAAGATCCGAAATATGACTCATTGCAAATGATAACATTTCCCCAAAAGTATTTCCACGAGGATCAAGCAAAAGTTCGTTAGATAACGATATTCTGACTTTTGCTAAATTCTTGTTTTCTACTGCATTTATAAAATCTCGTTTCATTGTGTAATATTTTAAAATTTTATAAGTTTATTGACTCTATCAATTATACTTTGCATCCACTTAAGATTTTCTTGTTGCTCTATTATTGCTTCAGCTGTAGTATTAGCTTCATTAATTGATATTTGAAGCTCATTTAATTTCTGTTCAAGAACTAGATTAATATCTAAAAGTATTTGATTTAATGACAACTTTATACGACTTGTTTCATTTTTGACATGTTTCA
This sequence comes from Parabacteroides sp. AF14-59, assembly GCF_003479515.1. NCBI lineage: Bacteria > Pseudomonadati > Bacteroidota > Bacteroidia > Bacteroidales > Tannerellaceae > Parabacteroides > Parabacteroides sp. AF14-59. The sequence continues at coordinate 48,457 of NZ_QUHH01000030.1, forward strand.
ATGATTCTATCTTAGCTTCATCAAGTTGCAGTTGGATCGGCTCAAAATAACTACCAACAACTTCCGACATATTGACATATTCAACATATTTAGTAACCCACTCTCTAACAATTTTGTCACGATATTTTGTTTCATATCGTACAGAACCCCATTGACTAGGTTTCCAAAACCAGTTAGTCTTCTTTTCTTGGTATGACTCTCTGATCATTTTATTTCTAAATTGACCTTCATCTTCTTTCTTTATTTTTTCAGTCAAAAGGTCTGACAAATCTGTTAATTCTTCCGCAACAAAATTCAACGGATTTATACTCAATGCATTGTCATTAAAGACAATTCCTAGATCCTTAATATATGACTTATATTGATCTATAATGATATTACAAAGACGAATAAAAGTATTATTGAGAATTGTTTCAATACGCACATTTAATTGATTAAGAATAGCATCACTTTCATTTTGAATATCCTTAATTTGTTTTTCAGCTTCAGATTTCAATACCTTTGAACTATTGTTGTATCTAAAAATAATTTTATTGATTTTGGCCCTAAGAGACAACAGATAGATATCCACCTCATTTTCAACATCTTTAATCAAATCAATTTTATCAATCATTGTTGCTAGAACCTGTGCAGATTGCCCCATTTGAATCTTGTTTCTTATCTCTTTAATAGCCAGATCAAGTTCCTCTTTCTTTGCTGAATTTTGCCGAATCTCTTCTTGAATAGCAGCTATAGCCGCTAATTCTGTCAAACGATCATTAAAAGCTTGAACAAGATCATAAACTTTGATTGTCCGAGCATATTTGTTTATATATTGTCCAATAGCTTTTTCTATTGATACAATTCCACTATGAATCTCTATTTTAGTATCATCATCTGCCACTTTTAGGTCGTCTTCAAACTTAAGCCTAACCACGTGAGGAAGATGCGAATAATGATAATATGATTCAAAATGAAAAGAATCATATTTTCTAATTTTACGTTTGAAATTATCAAGTGCAGATGGCTCTTCATCTTCAGAACGAAGTTCCAAAGCGACTAACGAAGAAACAGGAAAAATATTCGGCTCATAAATTTTTCTAGACTCAAGATCCACCTTGGCAGATTTTAAAGCATTCTCGATGCAATCGAGTCCGTCATCTTTAGGATTAGGTTTAAAATCGTCCATCTTATTCATTACAAAGATAAATCTCTCTCTGGATTGTTTCCCTCCCGAATTCATACATTGGCAGACAAAATCAAGCAAATCTTTCTCATCTGTTATACCCAATGCTTGACCATTCATTACAAACAATACGAGCGATTTATCCGAATCTGAAAGCATTTTGTAAGTTAATGTTTTATGACGCTCGTCACGCGCATTGTTTGGACCAGGAGTGTCTACAAGGACTAATTTCATACCAACGGAATCAACACAAGGAATACGTCCCTGAATTTCAATGTTTGAAACCCTCTCATCTTCATTCCATTGTTTCATTACATCTAAAGAAACATCTTCATTTCGAAAAATTTCTTTTCCAAATGCATCAAAAGCAATGGCTAGAAAGTTCTTTTGGTCTGTATCAATAATTTTTACAATAGTTGCCGTAGTAGCTTCCATTTTAGCAGGCATTAATTGCTTGCCTAAAAGGGCATTAATAAGAGTTGATTTCCCCGAACTCATTGTTGCAATTACATTAATCTCAAATTCTTGGTTCTTCGCTTTTTCGAATGCTGTAATTATTGATTCATCACGAAGTGCATCTACCTTGCCTTTTTTAATTTCTTCGAAAATTTTATCTACATCAGCCTCAACATCTGCTACATCTGGTGTACAGTGATGATTAAACATTGTAACCTCTACTTTTTTACTCTGTGACTTAAAAGCGATTTTCAAGTCATCAAAATCAGCTTGAGTTCCTGTGAAATCTACTTCATAATTCTTATCTGAATATTCACTAACAAGAATATCAGGTAAATTACCAGCCCATTCTTGTAATCTAAGTTTACCAAAGTTTAAAGAACTATTAGCTTTAGGCTTCTTGTTATCTATTAATATCTCTGTAGATATCAAAAACGGATTGTACTTTATTTCAATCTTCTTCATTGTAAAAATTTAATTAGTTTTTCCAAAACAAATATTCCCGTATGATCCAATATTGATTTCTGCTTGCTAAAACTGTATTTAGTATAGTTCTCAAGAAAATAATACTTCCTAGAAAACTTAGCTTTCAAAATATCTAATTCAAATAATTCATCATCATCCAAAAAAGACGTTTTTAGGTACAGTTTGATCATTAAAGCACCAAAAGCTGACAAAGGAACAATTAATGGCTCATGATGTTTCTTATCATTTAGAACTTTCTCAAAATCATTAAGCATTTTCTTTATAGAATCATTTTGTTGTTTAAATCTATCAAGCTGATTTAAAACAAATATTATAGGCTTATGAGTATGTTGAATCGTATAGTCAAGTAATTCACTTTCATCATTGGTTGCAAAATATTGACCATTTGCCACAAAAATCATTGCATCATAATCATTACCACAAATTACTTGTTTTGTTATTTCTCCATGACTAATATCTTTACTATAATTGGTACCAGGAGTGTCAATTATACAAATCCGTTCTGAAGAAAGATAAGAGTCAAAGTGTAATCCTGCAGACATAAAATAATCACTACTTACAAACTCCATATCATTACTATAAACAAATTTATTCTCACCTATATTTACTATTAAACCATCCTCATATGGTTTGTTATAAATGTAACAAAGATGACTAGTACACGCTGTTGTTTTAATTCTGTTGATACGATATCCGACAAGTGCATTAATAAGTGTAGATTTACCCGCACTCATAGTCGCAACAACAAGAATCTTCTTCAATGGTTTCGCATGGAATTTAATATCTAAATATCTATGTTGTTGAAGTGAACAGGGAATACTACTACTACTTGCAAAAAACAATTCACTTTGAAAATACTTATAATTTTCTGTTAAAATATCTCTTGTAAAAAATCCACAGACTTTATCTAAGAGAAAAGTATATGTACAAATAGCTAATCTAGGGTCTAAAGTTGAAGCTAAATAAAAACAATCAAAAACAAACGATTGTCTCATTATAGAGAAATATATATCGTCACTTTCTCTACAAAGAGCAGCCTTTATATAAATCCAATCAAAAGTATAATTCCACGATGTTTTTGGTACATATCCTAAAATTGAATAAGCCCAAACTTCAAATAATAATTTTGCACGATTGTTAGAGTTGGAGATGTAACACATAAATTCCCCAAGTCCCATAACATACTGAAGATTAAAAGGTTCATCAAATTTCTTAATTGGATGATCTGAAATACTAAATGTATGCGTTAAAAATTGCTCCATTTTTCGCTTTATTAGTCATATGTAATTATTATTTTATATTATCAACTTGATCTTCATTAAATCGTCGTTTAAGTTCATTAAATCGTTCTATTTTATTTAATGATTCTCCTATAACTTTCAATTCAAAGTATTCATCATCTAGTAATAAATCGGAACTATTTCTTATACCAGATATAATATCCATAACCTCCATTATCTCCTCATCATTAGCTGCATCACCTATGATTAAACACTCCAATGGAGTAGCGTTACTATCAATATACGCTGCTAACATCTCATCAGAAATATTATTCATAATACTCCTCCTTTCTACCCATAACGATTTTTAACTGCATAAGTGCTCTACGATGAATGTTGTATAAATTATCAACAGTTATTTTCATTTCTTCCGCTAATGACTCCGGATGTATTTCTTTTAAGTCCAACGCCTCGATAACCTTGCGGTATCTTTCATTAGGCATTTTCTTTAATGCGTTACAAACATCCATCTTGCAATCTATAAACATAGTTACATTGGTTATTTTATCCATTTCTTTATTTAGAGTCTCATTTGATCTATTTTCTATCAGTTCATATTTCTTTTTTTGAAAGAAGCGTACTGCTACAACGCTCGTCCATGTCATAAGCTTACTCCTATAATCAAATTGGCGAACTTTGTACCAATCCTTATCAGCCATATATAAGTATAATTCACTAATTAATTCCTTTTTATCTATATTCCCAGCAAATATATTTTGTATAATATAAATAAAAAGTGAAGAGCATCTCTTTAGAAAGAAATACTCAATTACAACCTTGTTATTAGCAAGAATGCCATCAATAATCTGTTTGTCTGTATATTGTTCCAAGTCCATTGCTCTATAAAATTCATGTAGGCTATATATGCCTAAAGACAAATGTATTTAATAAAGAAATATCCCAGTTTACCGAAATATGTCATCAACGATTATCTAACATTTCATTATGACAAGCGATACCAATTCACTTATAAGCACACTAATTTTAATAGCTTCACAGTATTTCTAATACATCTCTTAGTCTTCTGTAATACCTTTGCGATACATTTAATTCAATATCCGTAAACGGCGAATACAACTCACACTTCAACGTCACATTTTCAATCGAACATAAATAATCAAGATTCACAATATAATCCTGACTAATCTGCACAAAAGAAGGATTGATACCCAGTAAATCTTTGGCTGTCGTACTCATACGGAGTTTATGCAGTTTGCGATCAGCAGCAAGCATCATTTGCCAGCAGCGCAATTCCCTTAAATATTGGAACAAAAGAATTTCCTCACACTTTACAAAAACTAGCCCGGATATAGTTTGAACCGCAAACTTACTACGAATAAGCAGCTTCCGTAATGACTGTTCAATATTAACTTTCTCATCTTTGACAACATGAGCACGAAGACGATTTATCAAATCATCTAACTCTTTCAACTTATAAGGCTTCAACAAATAATCAAAAGCAGACGCATGGATTGCATCCAACAAATATTTATCATAAGCAGTATAAAAAACTATATGCATATCCGGATGAATATCCGACTGTATCCGGCTTAAAAGTTCCAGACCTGTCATTCCCGGCATTTCGACATCAATGAAAAGCAGGTCCGGTTGTAAACGGACTATCTCACGGGCTGCATTATCCGGAGATGTACAAGTTGCTACGACACGTATCTCCGGGAAGCGTGATAAATCGCTTTCTAAACATTTGATACAAGAGGGTTCGTCATCGACGATGACTGTAGTAATTTCATTCGCATTCATAAAGCAAAGTTGTAATTAAGTGGGACAATTAATGAGACACTGGTTCCATGCTGTTTTTCAGAGGCAGAATACAGGTCTCTGATGGAAAATTGCATTTTACCGATATTGTGAGTATTCAATAAATCGGTTGTACGATATAGTATTTTTAAACCCTGGCCGGTACTTCTCTCATCCCTGGCATGTGCACCGGGATGGTAACCAATACCGTTATCTTCTATCAATACATGAAGTTCTTCATCTTCTACTGATATAGATATGGTGATGCACGGATTCAAAGATTCTGTATTAAAAGCATATTTCACTGCATTCTCAACCGGTATCTGGATAGACATTGAAGGGACTAACGTATCCATAGATACGCCGGAGGAGATGCTCCACTCCACCCGGATACGTTCCGGATCCCCCAGCATTTTCAACTTCAGATAGTTCTTTACAAAACTTACTTCTTTTTCTAATGGAACCGCCAGTTGTTCAGAAGAAAGCAAGTCGCCTCTCAATACATCGATCAGCAAATTTACCGGTTCGGAAAGTTCTTCATAACGGCGGAAGATAGGCATAACCGAGTTCAGTACATTAAATATATAATGAGGAGCAATACGATTTCTGACAACCGCCATACGCAATTGGGTGATAGTAGCTATTTGCTGTTTATAACGAAGCTCTTTCTTCCGACGGATATAAAGCAGCGCACATACCATTAATAAAACAACAATAATTAATCCTAGTCCGGCAATCCATGCAAGCCACATCCATTGCTGTGCCTTAGCTTCAGTTTGCGTAATCATGATATCTTTCTTCAAAAGAGTCGTATCCTGCCGATAACGAAATTCGGTCTCACGAATACTATTCTCAATCTTCATATTCCGCAAAGAATCTCCACAAAGGTTCGCCTGGTTCCTGTAATAATACGCTTGGGCAAAATCTTTCTTTTTACGGTATAACTCCTCCAACCGCTTGTTATGATAATATTGGTACTGGAGATCCGTATGAAGCGTATCATAAGGTTGATTCAATCGCCGCGCAGCTTCCTGCAAATCATTTTCCTGCAAAGCTAAAGATGCAAACAATCCATCCATATAAAACTTTATGCCGGGTTGCTGCAATGCGGATTCCCCGAAAAAGGCAACAGAACGTTCCAGATAATAGTGGGCGGAATCCGGCTGCTCCTTCAACAAATATATTTCACCGATATTCCCTTCTACTATACCCCGATAAATAGGTTGAGGAAAGTTTGCTACAATCACATTTGCCCGCTGGAACCAAACTAATGCATTATCATATTCTTTGGTTACATAATAATAGTTACCTCTGGAATTAGCAAAATAGTACTTTTCATAATCGCTTCCTTTATCCCAATATTGTTCTGCCTTCCGAAAATAAGAATCAGATAACGAATAGTTCTCCAGCTCCTGATACAATTTTGCCAATCCGGAATAAATAGGATAATTCATCTTATCACCAACACCTAAAGAATCAGAAAGAAACAATGCTTTACGGTAATGATAACCGGCCCAGCCATAATCACCCTGATGCTGATAACAATCAGCCAGATTAATATAGACATTTATCGCAGGTAAACGTTCAAAATCGTTTACCTGCGATAATGCTTCTGAAGCATTATGCAAACACACAATGGCAGAGTCCCATTGATTCATATCCTGAAAGAAAACACCCCGGCTATTATAGGCATCTGCCGATAATTTCAGTAGACGACCATCTTTTTCCGGTTGTTTTTCAACAAAATGTAAGACCCGATCATTCAATAAGAATGCAGAATCAACCTGATTGCTAAAATAATAACAACGGGAGATCGTTTGATCCAGATTATAATAGTTTATGCTATCCGATATATTTTCCTGATCAGTCCTTAATTTAGAAATAACAGCTAACGGCCTTACAGCCAAAGAGTCCCTATAAAAAGAAAGCAAAGAATCGACCCTGCTCGTTTCAGCCTCCTTTACAGATGATTTTTGAAACGAACAACCCAATAATAGACTAAACAGGATAACGAATACCCCATATGGCGTTAACTGTTGTTTTTCCATACTTGCCTTCCCTTTCTAACAAAGAACATAAAATATTATGACATTTACAATCGGTTAATCCCATTTTAACGTATAAACTTTAATTATCATGATTAAACGCTACATTTAAACAGACAAACGCCAAATCCGTAAAGCATATATATACAAAAAGAGGATACTCTTTCGAATATCCTCTCCTATTTATTATATGTATTAAATTTTACTTACACATCTCATTGATAACCGCGATCAGCTCGCCGCCAATCTCTTCGGCTTCTTCCATTGTGTGAGCTTCCGAATAGATACGAATGATAGGTTCGGTATTACTCTTACGAAGGTGAACCCATTTATCCGGGAAGTCAATCTTTACACCGTCGATATCAGTGATATCGTATTGAGCGAATTTTTCCTTTACCTTGGCCAGGATGGCATCCACATCAATCTCCGGAGTAAGCTGTACTTTCTGTTTAGAGATAAAATACGGAGGATAGCTGGCACGCAGTTCACTTGTTTTCATTTTCTTCTTTGCCAGATGAGTAAGGAACAAAGCGATACCCACCAAAGCATCACGACCGTAATGGCTGGCCGGATAGATCACCCCACCGTTGCCTTCGCCGCCAATCACAGCATTTGTTGCTTTCATCTTAGTAACAACATTTACTTCACCTACGGCAGCCGCATTATATTCGCAACCATGAGCACGAGTCACATCACGCAATGCACGGCTTGAACTCAAATTGCTAACTGTATTACCCGGAGTATGACTCAATATATAATCCGCTACGGCAACCAATGTATATTCTTCACCAAACATTTCACCGTCTTCGCAGATAATAGCCAAACGGTCTACGTCCGGATCCACAACAAAACCGACATCTGCTTTCGCATGTTTCATCAATTCTGAAATCTCCGTCAAGTTCTCAGGGATAGGTTCCGGATTATGAGAGAAGTTTCCGTGAGGAGCACAATGCAACTTAAAAATCTCCTTTACACCCAATGCGTAAAGTAAATCCGGCAATACGATACCACCTACGGAGTTTACTGCATCGATAGCTATCCGGAAATTAGCAGCCTTTATAGCTTCTACGTCCACCAAGTCAAGATTGAGTACACTCTCAATATGTTTCTGTTTATATGTATTGTCGACGATCACTTTTCCCAGATGATCGACATCAGCAAATTCAAAACTTTCGGAAGCAGCAATATCCAACACTTCAGCACCTTCGGCTGCATTCAGAAATTCACCTTTTTCGTTCAATAACTTCAAGGCATTCCATTGTTTCGGATTATGGCTGGCAGTCAAAATGATACCACCGCAAGCACCTTCCATTGCTACGGCTAATTCGGTTGTCGGTGTTGTAGCCAGATCGATATCGACCACATCAAACCCCATACCGGTAAGTGTACCCAGAACTACCTGTTTCACCATCGGCCCGGAAATACGTGCATCACGTCCTACTACGATTTTGTTTGTTGTAACTGTTGTGTTTTTTCTGATGAAGGTAGCATAAGCTGCTACAAACTTCACAATGGCCAACGGATTTAATCCGTCTTCCGGTGCTCCGCCTATTGTACCGCGAATACCGGAAATAGATTTAATTAGAGTCATAAGTATGTTAGATTATTTTTCGAATGTATATTTTACTTTACTAAAATAGATTGGACTGTAAGTATCCTGGAATGTAGATCCCATTCTTTTAAACGGAACAATCAATCTTACTATAGCGCCATTTCCTACATGATACATTGGAGTCACTAACCCTTCTCCGACAAAATAATCAGGAGCATAGTTTACAAAACCGGAAGATGAAGCAGCAGATCCAAATAAGAACTCTGTAGGAAATCCCCATACACCATTATATTGAGATGATAAATTATCAACCAACAATGTCGAGTCGCTATCCAAAACTCCATGTGCTATAAAACGGCAAAAAACACGTGTTCCAAGCGTTGCTCGTTCGCCATTTCCGGAATCAACAACATTCATATACACACCATTTTCCAACTTCACAAACTCATTCTCCGCAAAAACCCCATTTCCTGGGTAGTCATCAATAATATGAAAGCCTTCACGTTTGATCAACCTCTCAATCGCTTTCCTCTCATCCTTCAAGTGCTCGGTGTACGACTTTGTTTTATCGCATGACACCACCATCAAGGCAGCACACAAAATCATCAGGATATAAAAACCTCTCTTCATCTGTAATTCTTTAATGTATAAATGAGCGACAAATGTATATAATATCTGCCATATCTCAGGCAAGTTTCTCTATTTCTTCTGTTTTATTAGGATTAAATTCCTTCAATCCCTTTTCAAACGTAGCTATGGCATCTTCCAAAGAGCCAAAAAACTCTCCGCCGGAAGCATTCTTATGACCGCCTCCATTAAAATACTGGCAAGCAAACAGATTACAAGGAAAATCACCTACCGAACGAAGTGAAACTTTAATGTAATCCCTATCTTCACGGATGAATACACTAAATGTTACACCTTCGATGCTTAACGGCATATTGACAAAACCTTCCGTGTCTCCTGTCACATAATGGAAACGATCCAGCTCTTCCTTCGAAAGAGTTATCAAAGCAGCATGATGCTCCGGATAAATCTTCATCTTTTCGTATAATACATACCCCTGCATCCGTAAACGGGATTCAGAATATACCTGGAAAACCTTGCGATATATCAAGTCCTTATCGATCCCCTTCTTTATCAGTTCACTGATGATCGTATAAATTTCCGGCTTATTGGAATTATAGGTAAAAGAACCGGTATCCGTCATCATGCCAGTATAAATACATGCAGCGGCCTCCTTCGTCATCAGGTCGAACATTCCCATACGGCAGATAAAACGGAAAATCATCTCACTTGTCGATGACATTTCCGGATATGATATCGTTACCCTGCAAAAATCTGCAGGATTCAGGTGATGATCAATCATTACCTTACGTCCTTCCGAAGCAATCACGGCAGGAGCCAGCTTCTCTATACGTTTAGGTTCATTAAAATCCAGACAGAAAATAACATCTGCATCATGGATCAACTGTTCTGCAAAATCAGGATACTTTTCATGTATCACGATATCTTTCGCCCCAGGCATCCATCTATAAAATGACGGGAACTCATTAGGGACAACAACGGTTACATTATCTTTACCATAAGTAGTAAGGAAATGGTACAACCCCAAAGAAGAACCGATAGCATCACCATCAGGAGTGACATGGGTTACAATAACAAAACTTTCGCCTTTCTCGACGTATTTCTTAGCTTTCTGAATTTTCTCTTCGTGAATGATTTTTGTAATCATATATAATCTTATTTACATGGACAAAGGTAGTATTTTTTTGCGTTCTACACAGTAAAAAAACGTTCAATAAGCAAATCAAAGAATATAAATAACAATAGAAGCAAGCCAGCCAAAAGCATTCCCGGACGCCTGGTTTTGAGATATAACAAGAAACAGAGTATAGAACCATACCCCAGCACAGTAACCAATAAACCGATCCGGGTATAAAAAGCGACTTGTGTCACACGGCTAAAAGAATCTACGATCCAAAACAATGTATGTGTCATCTTTTCCACAAACAATTGTAACAATCCGTATCCGGGAATACCTGCAGGGAGCAATATCCAGATAAGTCCTGCCGGAATAAGAAAGGTCGCCAAAAAGGTCAACGGCAGATTAGTACAGAGAAAAACCAACGAGAACTGTCCGAAATAATACAGATAGAGCAGGGTTGTCCCCGCCTGAGCTGCCAACGTAACAGTAATCCAACCCCATGGCATTGCCACGATCGGGTTTCGCACCATAATGAGATCCTGTAAACGAGGTTGCAGAAACAAGATAGACAAGACAGCCAGATAACTCAATTGAAAACCGACATCAAATAAATATAAAGGATTAAACGCCAGCATACAGAAAGCTGCAGCTGCCAATGTATTATAGCCGTCGGTAGTACGCCTGAGCACTCGCCCGGAAAGATAAAGCGTCAGCATCAAACCGGCACGGACAGCCGACGGTGCTAATCCGGTAATAACGACAAAGCACCAGAGAAGGCAAAGGGTCAACAGATATTTCAACCAGCGATAAAAAGGACTCTTCGGTAAAAAAGAAAACAACAAAGAAAGAAATCCGCAAACAACCGCCACATGAAAGCCGCTTACCGCCAACAGATGGGCAACACCTGTTAAGGAAAACCGTTTTCTCACATCACGACTCATACCTTTACGATACCCAAGCGTAATAGTTGCCAGTACCGACTTTTCTTCTTTAGACAAGTTCAACCGATCGAAAGGTTTCAATAAATATTCCTGCTTTCCTCCGGCAAATTCCATTAAGAACGAAGTGCCTGACTCTCCCCTCCCGCCCTGCCAATAGGCAGTCCGCTGAATAGAAAAACTAAGCAATAATGAAAGGAAGACTACACCCCATATCCAGCGTAATTCATAATTACAGCCTGCTACATCTATGCCAGGAGCTAGCCAGGCAAACGCAATAAATACCGTCGGAATAACGATCAATAAGAATGAGATAATACTGCAATTAAATATGGATTGCAGCAAGATTCCGGTTATCCATATAAAAAGCGGCCTGACAAACGGCCGCTTTTGTATTTCTTTTATTATCATACAAAGGTCGGTTTTGGTTGGTTTGTTATACTACTATCTACATCTCTTTCAATTCTTTTATCGTTTGTATCGGATCTGGGGAACTGAAAACAAAACTACCGGCTACCAGTACATCCGCTCCGGCTTCCAGCAATCGCTTCCCGGTTTCCAGATTGACACCGCCATCTACTTCTATCAACGTATCCAACCCTCTCTCACGGATCATTTCTTTCAAACGGGCCGTTTTATTCACCGAATGCTCAATAAAACGTTGTCCGCCGAAACCCGGATTAACGGACATCAGCAAAACCATATCCAAATCCTGGATAATATCTTCCAGCAAACTGATCGGAGAATGCGGATTTAAAGTAACAGCCGCCTTCATACCAGCCTCTTTTATCGCACCGATAGTCCGATGCAGATGCGTACAGGCTTCATAATGCACATTCATCATATAAGCACCTGCCGCAGCTACTTCCTTGACAAATTTCTGGGGTTCGACAATCATCAGATGTACATCCATCGGTTTCTTCAGGATAGGCTTGACAGCATCCAGCACCGGAAAACCGAAAGATATATTCGGGACGAAAACACCGTCCATAATATCCATGTGCAACCAGTCTGCCTCACTATTATTGATCATTTCCACCTCTTTTTGCAAGTGAAGGAAATCGGCAGCCAGCAAAGAAGGAGCAATCTTATGTTTCATAATTTCATGTCTTTTTGGCAAAGGTACAAAAAAAGAAAGAGAACACTACGTTAGTGTCCTCTTTCCTTCAATTTCTTAGTTCATCACATAACCACAAAACTCCGGTTGCAATGCAGGTTCTACGTGGTAGCTCCTTGCAAACTGAGATAGGAAATCAAGCGTTTGTCTGCTTGGTGTACTTTTCTTCTCGTTCCGGTTCCTTTTAGTTTTATCCTTCAATCCATCCATACATTGTGTAGAAAATCTCTTCATAGGCAATCCCCTTTTTAATCGTTTGATAATAAAACGGGATATTTTTCTACTTATTATATGAACCGGAGAATATTTTTGCGGATGATAAAAATCCTAATAGGCTCGCTATGCGAACCTATTAGGCCATAGATAATTCTATACGGTTTTCATCTGCCATACGACGCATGTTCAGGATCGCATAACGCATACGCCCCAAGGCAGTATTGATGCTTACACCCGTAATATCGGCAATTTCTTTAAAGCTCAGATCCTGATAATAACGCATTTCCAGCACCTCACGCTGACTGTCGGGCAAATGTTTCACCAGTTTCTTCACATCCGACAATACCTGATGGCGTACGATATTATCTTCAATCGTTCCGTCGCAAAGTTTGATGTTATTGAATAGATCAACTTCCACTTCATCATTGGACACAGTATTTTCACTGCGTTCCTGACGGAAGTTGTCAATGATCAGGTTGTGTGCAATACGTGTAATCCATGCCTTAAACTTGCCGTTTTCTGTATAACGACCTTGTTTAATAGTCATAATCACTTTGACAAAAGTCTCTTGAAAGATATCTTCTGTCAACTCTTTATTGCGGACTATAAAGTAAATATAGGAATGGATACTACTTTTATGACGGTTCAACAACACATCAAATGCAGCATTATTACCTTGCGCATAAAGGACAACCAGTTCTTCGTCGGTCATCGATTTTAAAGTCTTCATTACTTCTATGTTTTATAGTTTCTTTGAGTAATGTTTATGCTATAGGCAACGAGGTTTTAAATGTTAGACAATTTTGTTTTCGAAAACAAAAGAACAAAAAGTATTTTAAACAGACAAATATTTCTGTTATTTTTATACAAAAATGTCCCCTGCCTGTACATTTTATGTACAAACAGGGGACATTTGCTAACAAACTATATATTTAGAACTTATAACCCAAAGTTAAAGCGACCTGTGTTGTTTTAGTCTTTAATGAGGCGGGATCGGATTTAACGACAACACCTTCATCCAGCAACTTATCAATATCACTTATTCCCGCATGATAAGTATTGGGAAAAGCATAAGCATCCTCCTTATATACACGATAAACGCAAGCCAAATCCATATAAAAATTAGGAGTGAAACGATATCCTAGACCTACAGAATAGGAATTTGTACCTTTATCTACTGTATAGTTAGGAATGGTACCAACAACTCCTACTGCTTGTGTATAATATTCTCCTTTCTCATTCAACGGCGGAATACCATCTTTTAGATGATCTTTCATCGGAGAAGTTCTCCACAAAGTACCCGCACGAACTGAAAATTGAGGGGTTATCTTATATTCAGCACCGACCTTCAAAGTTCCGGACATTCCAAAATCTTTTTTAATATCTTCAGTAGTTTGTAACTCATCACCATTCACGTCATTCAACACCATCCTCTTGTAATTCGTCAATTCATAATCGGCACTAATCAGGAAATTCTGTCCGACACCGGCAATACTAAAAATCCAACGATCCGGCGTACGAAGACGATAATCACCAGACTGATAATCAGGCGTATTTTGTGTATTCCAGTCTTGATTGTTAATGGTTGTCCCAGCTGTTCCGTGAAAATAATCCGTCATTTTATACCATGTCGGAGAATTATATGCCACACCCACACGCAGAAAATCTACCGGACGAACGATTGCCCCAATATTGAATGCATAGCCCGTACCATCAGTAGACAATCCATTATCCAACCGTAACTGGCTGTTTTGAGTAAAGTCTTCCGTATATTCCGTACTAAGCGTATAATCCAAATCTGTTATCGCAACCGTTGCTCCCAAGAAAAAGCGATCGGAGATATTGGTTGCAAAAGAAATGTTATATTGCCCTATTGAACCTTTTTCATTCACTAGCAGATTAACATTCTGAGGACTATAATTAAGCCATTCTCCATCTTTTTCATGCCCGAATGCAGAATGGTATTCCTTATTGTTTCCAGCATAATTATCCACGAAACCGGCGTCAAAACCTAAAATTCCCAGCCATGATATACTACTGTCAAAATAAGGATCATAATTTTTATCACCATATCTAAGATCATTTTTATCTGTGCCATACAATAAATCAGCCACATAATCAGCGACTGAATAAGCCTGGGCACCATTCATTCGGTAAGAACGGTTAAAATCCTTTACCCGATTATAAGAAAGTCCGATATTCCAACCGACAATTCCTTCATCATTTCCTGTCGGGAAGTAGCCAACATAAGCAATATTGTCAAAGTTAAACCTTGTCTTACTTTTATCTACGCTCATGCCGTTCCAATCGGAATTCGTTTTCGCAGACGATAGACTTATCGTAGTAACAACTTCAGAACTACGATATATCCCCAATCCGGCAGGATTGGTAGACATAGACGATATATCCCCACCTAATGCACCAAAAGCACCACTCATTCCCAAGTAACGGGCCGTCCCGTTCAATTCATTTCGTGACATTTTGTATGCATCCATCTCACCTTGTGCATATGCAATACCTCCGGCTAAAAAAAACGCCGATATAAATAAGCACGTTATTCTTTTCATCGTTTCTGTTATTTCTTATACATTAAAATATATAAGGGCAAGTAAATACCAGCCCTTATATTATACCAATTCTCTTTCTTTATTATCTGCGACCACCAGAACGGCCACCGCCTCCTCCGCCACCGCTTGAACGGCTGCTACTACTGCTGCTACTTCCGCTACTGTATCCGGAACTACGACTACTGCTGCTGCTACTTCTGGAAGGAGCAGAATAGGTACTCTGGCTTCTGGAAGGAGAAGTGCTGTAACTAGAGCGGGAAGAACTACTGCTACTTCTGGCAGGAGCTGAGTAAGATCCTGATGAAGAACGTGTGCTTGAACCGCTGTATTCGCTTCTGCGAGTAGTTGTACTTGGACGGGTACGTACGGTTGCATCCGACTGTACACGACCGGAAGAAGTACCTCCGCTAGAACGCAAACTACTACTTCTTGTCGTTGATTCCCCTCTTACTGAAGACGAAGAAGAGGAACGCGTTGAATAACGATCAGAACTTCTGGCACTGGACGAACGATTACTTTCGCTTCTCAATGATGTCGCGCGAGTCGACGAATTTCTGTTAGATGAATACCGGTTACTGCTTACCCCATTATTATTATACCTGCTTGAAGAACTTCTTCCTGAAGTATAACGGCTAGACGTCGAACGTCCGGATGACCTATAACTATAGGGATTATAGTAATTATGATGGTGATGGTGTCCCCAATAGCCGCCACCATAGTAGCCGCCACCGTAATAACCACCGCCCCAATAACCGCCGTACCAAGGACTGCTCCAACCTGCATAGAAGCCACCCCAGCCGAATCCCCAACGAGGACCATACCAGGATGAGTAAGTCCACCAGGGGCTATAACTATACCACGGATCATACCAGTTATAATACCACGGAGAGTTCCAGCCATACCAGCCTCCCCAGCTATTACCCATGTTGATATTTACATTTACATTCGTATTACCGTCGGAGTAATCCGTATCATAACCATAGCTGTAATAACCGTCGCTCAGATACAGATCCACCTGGTCTGCACCGGCAATCGTGATCTTACTCGGAGAATGATAACGTACGATACGTTCGGTATATTCGGTATCCGAACGGCGTTCCGATTTCTTCGTTACCTTCTGATTGTTATCCGGTAACTCTTCGATATAAGTACCGTCCTCCTCATCCAGATCCTCGTTATAAGGTTCCTCAACGTCGACAGATGTATATCGTCTATTGTATTCATCCACATCCCTATCTTTAACGAGCGCCGGATGTGAATCCGATGCCGAAGCCAATACGATTGCAGATGAAGAATCCTTTGCATCTTCTTTTTTGGATTGTATAACCTTCTCTTCTGTCTTTTCTTTCTTTTTTTCTTTACTTGAAGAGAAATACACATCATCAAAGAACTCCTCCTGGGCTGCGGCACTGAAGCCGACCAGAAGCATCACCACTAAAGATGTTAATTTCATGGGTTTCATATTCGTTTCTCCTCTACATTAATATATTTATTCTACTGTTTAGACTCTGTTTCCATCGCCAGGGTTTAAATGCGCACTCTTAATAACTCTAAAAATCTCGCATTCTATATACAAATATAACGCGTTCCCAATAAGAACCAAGCATTTATATATACTTTAACTTTAATATTTATCCTAACATTGGGTTCTCATTAGGTAAGATGCCGTTTGGTCTACAAACGCTGCATCTTCAGGAAACGTTTACATTACTAACCTCCACAAATTCATTCGATTCAGTGAAATTGAAAATGAAACCAAACCCTTCTACCTAAACAACTAAGAATAAACACATTAAACGACATCATGAAATTACTTTGTAAGAAGGTTAGAAATTTCCTCTTTAATATAGAAAGAACTATATATAAAGATATATAAGACATCTGATTTTTTTATTTTTTTTATCACCCAACTCCCCCTTTCGTACTTAAAGCTTATGACTTTTGTTTTCAAAAGTCCCTTATTTCATCATCAAAAGTCCCTACTTCTATTTTCAAAACCCATGACCTCTTCTCCCCTTGCCGATACGGAGAGAACAGGCTATTAGCAGGTTGATTGTTTTTAGGCAACTGTTTGATTTTTTTCCAAAGATAAATCGTATATTTGTCCTTTGGTTTAAAACCTTGTAAACTGTATATTAACAAGATTAATTCTATTTGTAAATGGGAAGAGTATTAGTTATTGGTGCAGGGGGCGTAAGTACCGTTGCTGTTAAAAAGATCGCGATGAACGCTGATGTTTTTACCGATATCATGGTAGCCAGCCGCACGAAAAGCAAGTGCGACCAGATTGCTGCCGATATCAAGAACGTGAAGGTGAAGACAGCACAGGTCAATGCGGACAACGTGGACGAGCTCGTTGCATTATTTAATGACTTCAAGCCTGAGTTGGTTGTCAACCTGGCTTTACCTTATCAGGACCTCTCCATCATGGACGCCTGTCTGGCTTACGGTGTCAGCTACCTCGACACCGCCAACTACGAACCGCTGGACGAAGCGAAATATGAATATAGCTGGCAATGGGCCTATAAAGACCGTTTTGAAAAAGCGGGGCTGACAGCGATTCTGGGATGCGGATTCGATCCGGGCGTAACAGGGGTATATACAGCTTATGCAGCGAAACATCATTTCGACGAAATCCGGTATCTGGACATCGTCGACTGCAACGCAGGCGATCATCACAAAGCATTCGCTACGAACTTCAATCCGGAAATCAACATCCGCGAAATTACCCAGCGTGGTAAATATTTCGAAGACGGAGAATGGAAAGATACAGATCCGCTGTCGGTACACAAGCCGCTGAACTATCCGAATGTAGGTCCGCGCGAATCGTACCTGATGTATCACGAAGAACTGGAAAGTCTGACAAAGAACTTCCCGACCATCAAACGCGCCCGTTTCTGGATGACGTTCGGACAGGAATATCTGACTCATTTACGTGTAATACAGAATATCGGCATGTCACGTATCGACCCGATCATGTACAATGGACAGGAGATCGTCCCGATCCAGTTCCTGAAAGCCGTACTGCCTAACCCGGGCGATCTGGGTGAAAACTATACGGGTGAGACTTCGATCGGTTGCCGTATCCGCGGTATCAAGGATGGAAAAGAACAGACCTACTATGTCTACAACAACTGCAGCCACGAAGCAGCCTACAAAGAAACAGGCGCCCAGGGTGTAAGTTATACGACAGGCGTTCCCGCCATGATCGGTGCCAAACTCTTTATGCAGGGAATATGGAAAAAGCCGGGTGTATGGAACGTGGAAGAATTTAACCCCGATCCGTTCATGAAGGAACTGAACGAGCAGGGCTTACCCTGGCACGAAATGTTTAATGTAGATCTGGAATTATAATATGGCATTACAAGTAGGAGACAAAGCCCCCGAAGTACTGGGGATTGATCAGAACGGAAATGAAATAAAACTCAGCGATTTCAAAGGAAAGAAGTTAGCTCTTTACTTTTACCCGAAAGACAACACCAGCGGTTGCACGGCAGAGGCCTGCAGTTTGCGTGACGGTTACCAGGAACTACAGGCAGCCGGTTATGAAGTGGTCGGAGTAAGTAAAGACAGTGCAAAATCCCATCAGGGATTTATTGCGAAGCAAAATCTGCCTTTCAACCTGATCGCTGATACGGACACAGCCCTGCAACAAGCCTTTGGCGTATGGGCAGAAAAAAAACTGTACGGACGTTCATACATGGGGACTCTCCGTACCACCTTTATTATCAATGAAGACGGTGTCATCGAAAAGATAATCGGTCCGAAAGAGGTGAAGACGAAAGACCATGCTAATCAAATCCTTAATTCATAAAAGGGATGGCAAAAGAAGACAATTTATTCGAAGAGGGAAAAACCCCGGAAGGTAAACCGGCTGTGAATGCCGACAAGTTAAAAGCATTGCGCGCTGCAATGGACAAGATTGAGAAGAACTACGGAAAAGGTTCTATCATGAAGTTGGGTGACGAAAGTATAGAAGCAATCGAAGTGGTTCCGACCGGTTCCATCGCACTGAACGCCGCTTTAGGCGTCGGCGGTTATCCGAAAGGACGCGTTATCGAAATATACGGACCGGAATCTTCCGGTAAGACAACCCTGGCAATCCACGCAATTGCCGAAGCACAAAAAGCGGGTGGTATCGCAGCCTTTATCGATGCAGAGCATGCATTCGACCGTTTCTATGCAGAAAAGCTGGGGGTCGATGTGGAAAACTTATGGATCTCGCAGCCGGACAACGGTGAACAGGCTTTGGAAATTGCCGAACAGCTGATCCGTTCGTCTGCCGTAGATATTATCGTTATCGACTCTGTTGCGGCATTGACACCGAAAGCAGAAATCGAAGGCGATATGGGCGACAGCAAGATGGGATTGCAGGCTCGTTTAATGTCACAGGCACTGCGTAAACTGACCGGTGCAATCAATAAGACAAACACGACTTGTGTCTTTATCAACCAGTTGCGTGATAAGATCGGCGTTATGTTCGGTAACCCGGAAACGACTACCGGTGGTAATGCACTGAAGTTCTATGCTTCCGTACGTCTGGATATCCGTAAGATCGGTACATTGAAGGATGGCGATGAAGTGAAAGGTAATCAGGTTCGCGTGAAAGTGGTGAAGAATAAAGTGGCACCTCCTTTCCGTAAAGCTGAATTCGATATCATGTTTGGCGAAGGTATTTCCAAGGCCGGAGAGATCATCGACCTGGGAGCAGATCTGAACATCATCAAGAAAAGTGGTTCGTGGTACAGTTACAACGATACAAAACTGGGACAGGGACGCGATGCTGCAAAACAATGCGTCAACGACAATCCTGAACTGGCTGAAGAGTTATCCGGATTGATTTTCGAAGCACTGAAAGGATAAGCTACGCAGATTATCAGAAAGCTATTACCGGACGCAGATTACGCAGAAAACGCAGACTTTCGCAGATTTATTTTTTTAACAAGTCTGCGAGATTCTGCGCTTCGTCTGCGTATTCTGCGTTCCCTAATATCAACTTTTGACACAGTCTTTATTTAATTATCTTCCTATCATGACAAACAAAGACAAATATCGCCTCCTGTGCAGTAATGAAAGCAGCCTGCCGCTTTTTTCACGGGACTGGTGGTTGGATGCAGCTTGTGGCGAAACAAAATGGGATGTCTTGCTGGCAGAAGAGAAAGGGAAGATACGTGCCGCCATGCCTCTTTACATTCCCCATGAGGGAGTCGTATCGATGCCTGTTTATACGCAAACAATGGGTCCCTGGTTTACTCCGGAACCCAAAGATGCCAAATATACCCGGACATTGGGACAACGCCAGGCGATATGCAAAGAATTTATCGACATCCTAAAGGCGTATCCCCATTTCCTGCAAAACTTCAATTACAGAATAACAGATTGGTTGCCTTTTTACTGGGAGGGATATAAACAAACGACACGGTATACTTACCTGTTGAATAATATACAGGATGAAAACCTTCTTTGGGAAAATATGAGTCCCAATATCCGACGGAACATAACGAAAGCAAAAGAGAAGTTCCTCATCACAACCCGGAAAGGAATATCCGTAGATGATTTTCTAAAGATACAATCATTGACTTTCGAACGGCAGCACCTCTCTCCTCCTAAAAAAAAGGATACCCTGATACGACTCATCTCAGCCTGCCGCCAACGGAACCAGGGTGATTTATGGGGAGCGTATGACGATAAAGGGAATTTGCATGCAGTAGCTTTCATTGCCTGGCAGGAAAGTTCCGCTTATTACCTGGCTGGAGGTGGCGATCCGGCCTTAAGAGCTTCCGGAGCACATAGCCTGCTTCTTTGGGATTGTATCCGTTATACTTCCCGCCACACGGTATTGTTCGACTTCGAAGGTTCGATGATCCCCGGAGTAGAACGCTTCTTTCGTGAATTCGGAGCAATTCAAACCCCTTTCTTTACAATAACCAAAGGAAATCTCAGTTTATTATATAGAGTTTGGCTAAAGATAAAAGAACGGATATGAACAATCATGCTATACATTACATAATACGTTTCCTTCTCGGAGAAGATATTTCCGAAGAAATTGTAGCTGCTATCGGATATACGAATAACAGCAAACATTTTGAACGTTACAGTATCGTAATCATACCGTCCGGCTTTTTCACCAACCATACATACGGGACGACTTCTTCTCTTCCGGAATTGCCGTTACAGGAGATCGAAGGTACTCCTCTCCTATTCGGTTCTCCCCTTGTTGAACAAGTAGGCGGCACACTGGTCATTCATGCAGACATTATTGCCAGCACCTACTTTCTTATAACCCGTTATGAGGAAATTATACAACGTAATATAAGGGATGAACACGGACGTTTTCCAGGAAAGATGTCTCTACCCTACCGGGCAGGATTTCTGCACCGCCCGGTCGTGGATGAATATCGTCTGCTCTTACGCAAATGGTTGCAGCAATATGGGCTCCGCCTACCGGAAGTAAAGAAAGAGATACAACATATCTGGTTGACACACGACCTGGACGCTCCCACTCTTTACCGCACATGGAAAGGGCTTATCCGTTCGATACGGGATAAAAGAGGGCTTATTTCATCCATACAAGGGAAGTTGGGTCCCGTGGAAAATGATCCGTATTACACATTCCCGTGGATATTCGAGCAAAATAATTTATTACGGGAACAAACAGGCAAAGAGATCTGCCAGGCGATTCTTTTCATCCGCAGCGGGGGCAAATGCAAACAAGATAAACCCCATTATAGCCTGCACAGTAAAGATATATCTCAACTGATAGAGTCTGTCTTGTCCAATGATATGAAAATCGGCCTGCACAGTAGTTATCAAGCCGGTAAATCTCCTTCTCTGATAAAAAAAGAAAAGACAATACTTGAAGAGAATACAGGCAAAAGTATCCGTCTGAACCGCCACCATTTTCTTTCCAGCCGTGAACCGGAAGACATGACACATTTGGAAGCTGCCGGTATAACGGATGATTTTACAATGGGGTATGCAGATGTGGCCGGATTCAGGTTAGGTACCAGTTATCCGGTACGCTGGATAAATCCGGTTACCCGGCGTCTCTCTTCCATTTTACAGCATCCGCTCACTATCATGGATTGTTCTTTAGAAGAAAAAAAATATATGGGATTAAGTTATGAAGAGGCACAGGCATATAGCCTGAATCTTATTGAACAAGTAAAAAACGTAGGTGGAGAACTGACTCTTCTATGGCATAACACCAGTGCCATGGAAAACTCCGGTAGTTATTTACGTAAACTTTATAGCCATTTATTAAACGAACTCGCAAAAAAATGAAAATTGTTACTATTGTCGGAGCTAGGCCTCAGTTTGTCAAAGCAGCCATGGTGAGCCGGGCAATCCTTGAATACAACAAAAATAATGATACACGGTATGAAGAACTGCTTCTCCATACGGGGCAGCATTACGATACAAATATGAGCGACATCTTTTTCAAAAGCATGGGAATCCCTCAACCTGTCTGGCAATTGCAATGCGGAAACGGGACACACGGAGAGATGACCGGTCGTATGCTCATTGAAATAGAAAAAATATTACAGGACACGCTACCCGATTATGTATTGGTCTACGGCGATACAAACTCAACACTGGCTGGTGCATTAGCGGCATCCAAACTGCATATACCGGTAGTTCATGTGGAAGCCGGCCTCCGTAGTTTCAATAAACAGATGCCGGAAGAGATCAACCGTATACTGACCGACCATATGGCAACGTTATTGTGCTGTCCGACTTTTGCTGCCGTCGGGCATTTGGCCAACGAAGGAATACAGCAGGGAGTCCACCATGTCGGGGATGTGATGTACGATGCGGTATTAACCTTCGGTAAATTGGCTGACAGTACATCAGACATACTCGACCGCCTGGACCTGACCAGCAAACAGTTCAGGCTTTGTACTGTACACAGGGCTGAAAACACAGACATCCCGGAACGGATATCCGGAATTGTCAATGCGATAAAGGAAATATCTTCTCATTCCTGCCCGACTGTTCTACCTCTCCATCCCCGTACACGAAACTGCCTGGAAAAATTCGGACTGTTCGAATCACTCGATAGTCAGGAAGGAATACTGATCATTCCTCCGATAAGTTTTCTCGATATGGTCATGCTGGAAAAACATGCTGCCACAATCCTGACAGATTCGGGAGGCGTACAGAAAGAAGCCTACTTCCATCATACCCCTTGCATAACACTGCGGGATGAGACAGAATGGGTAGAGACTGTCGAAGCTGGCTGGAATCAGATTGCCGGATATAAAAAAGAGAATATCCTGTATTGCCTCGGCAATCAACCGGAACGAAAAGAAATTCAGGAATACGGAACCGGAAATGCTTCTAAAAATATCATTGATTTGTTATGAAGAAAATACTGATTATTTGCGACCTTTTCCCACCTGCTTTTGGTCCGCGTATGGGATATTTATGCAAATACTTACGGAATTACGGGTGGGAACCTGTTGTTCTGGCTGAACACGTTGAACAAAACACATTTACATTCCTGGCTAATAAATGCGAGGTCACCCATATCAATTTCTATACGGCCAAAAACAAAATCATCAGAAAACTACAATGGGCCTGTATACTTCTTCTCGATCTTCTTTGGGGATATAAAGATGTACGGATGTACCGGGAAGCTCAAAAATTAATTCGGAAGAATAAATTCGAACTGGTATTATGCAGTAGTTTCAGAAGTTTTCCTTTACCAGCAGCACAACGTATCGCCCATACATATAAATTACCTCTAGTCGTCGATTTAAGGGATATCATCGAACAATTTACCGGAGATGAATTTATGTCACATCGTTTACCGGATATCTTCGGATTAAATAAATTGTACATTTCGATCTTCAAAAAGAAAAGTCTTCACGAACGAAACCGGGCTTTGAAAATGGCAGATTTTGTCACGACGGTCTCACCCTGGCATGTGGAAACGCTAAAGCAATATAATCCGAATGTCGGACTCATTTATAATGGATTCGATCCTGAATTATTTTATCCGGAACAAAAAAAGACGGATAAATTCATCATTACATATACCGGCAGGTTGATGAGTACAGCCATGCGCGATCCGGGATTATTATTGGAGGCATTAAAAATACTATCGGATAAAAATATCATCAACGACCAGATATGCCGTGTTTACTGGTATGTCGATCCGGCTTCGCAAAAACTAATTACTGCTGAAGCAGATAAAGCTGGTGTATCGTCTTTCATGGATTTTAAGGGATATGTACAAGCTACGGAAATACCATCTGTACTCAATAACAGTTCTGTCTTGCTTTTGCTTGCCAACCGTTCGAAAGAGAAAGGCCCGAAAGGAATTATGACAACAAAATTCTTTGAGTCGCTTGCGGTTGAAAAACCGATTCTTTGTGTCCGCAGTGACGAAAGTTATCTGGAATCGGCTCTCCAAGAGTCAAAAGCCGGTATAGCAGCACGTCATGTAGAAGAAGCCTGCCGCTTTCTGGAAGATTGCTTTACGGAGTGGAAAGAAAAAGGATATACGACTTCGCAGACCGATAAAAAAGTATTGAGAAATTATTCCCGTAAAGAACAGGCTGGACAGTTTGCTGAAATTTTTGAAACCGTAATCATCCGATAAAATGTTATCCATATTAATTCCAACATATAATGCGATATGCACAGAATTGGTCGCTCGAATACATGCGGAAGCAACCAGGTTAGATATTCCTTTCGAAATTTTGGTAGCCGACGATGGTTCCCGATCTGAAATAGATGAAATAAACCGGCATATAACAACACTGAGTAACTGTTGTTATTTTCCGGCAACAGAAAACATCGGACCGGCACGCCTTCGGAACTGGCTGGCTGACCAAGCTAAATATCAATATATTTTATTTTTAGATACGGATGTTTTGCCTGTTCACCCGACTTTTCTCGCAGATTATTTACAGGAGGCAATACAAGGAGGTGTCGTTTGCGGCGGCTTCTGTTACCAGCGTGGGAAACCGTCAGCACAACATGCCTTACGCTATTATTACGGTATTCATGTCGAAGAAAAAACAGCAGCAGAAAGAAACCGTCATCCTTATGCACAATTTATATCGATGAGTTTCCTGGCCGATCGTAGTGTATTCAAACAGGTCCGCTTTGATGAAGCCATGCATATCGGATATGAAGATACTTACTTCGGCATACTGCTGGAACAAAAACATATACCTCTTCACCACATCGATAATCCGGTATATCACCTCAGTAAAGAGCCTTCCAGGGAATACCTGAGAAAAATACGTAATGCAATCGACATCCTTTCCCGGAATATAGAGAAACAACGAACCCATGTACGCCTTCTTCAATGGTATACCAAACTAGAGCGATACGGGCTAACCGGATTTGTGGCCCGGATTTTCCAGATCACCCAATCTGCTATCGAGAAAAATCTGACAGGGGAAAAGCCCTCGCTCAAACTGTTCGCCTTTTATAAACTGGGGTATTTATGCCGGATCAGAAGAAACAGCATATCCGAATAAGTCATTTCAATACTTTCGTTTGGAGGTAATATCATATCATTTAGGGACATATAATTGAATGAAAATCAATCCCCGCTTAAACTCTTTCTGTAATTTCCAATCAGCATGAAGAGTCTTGATAGATTCGTCATTCCAATTATAAATATTTGTATATATTATGTACTGGCTCTTATCCAGGTTCAAAGATGAAAAAGAACGGTTATCCGTATTTGCTTCCGTATCTGAAAAGAAAGAATCCAGAGGGAACGAAGCGGAGACATCATTCACGTCTATCCCCTGTTCTTCTATATATGCAATCATTTCCTGCCGTAACGAATAGTACGGAAGATGACAAAGAACACTATCCCATGCTTTAGACATTCTTTCGGAATAAACCCAAAAGTTTCCACTGACCAGTACCAGTATCATACTGATAAAAATAACCCTAATTTTCTTTGTCTCATAAATTTTCGACAAAAGCTGGCCGGTAATCAACGCTAACAAAATATATAATACGATAAAGTAGCGGTCACCAAAAGGATTCGTCACGGGTATTGTCACCAGAGACATGGTGAACAGCACACTCAGGTAAATAATACTCAAGCGGGAATGAATGACAAATGAGATAAAATTCTTTATACCCATCTTGATTACAGCCACAAACAAAAGTATCCAGACAACGATCCTGCCCGAATCGAGCATTCGTATTGCCAAACTCGCTATATTCTTAATTATATGATTCAGGCTTGCCAATTCACGATGCTCCTGATATTCAAAACCCGGCTGATATAGAAAATATCCGGTTTCCAGTTTTCTGTAAAGAAACCATGCACCCAAAGCCAGCAAAACCGGAATAAAAGAAGGGAAAACATAGAAAAACGCATCTTTGAAAGATTTTTTATCGATTACTTTCGAGATGACTAAATAACCCAGTCCTAACCCGGCACAAACAACAAGTCCCCGGATACTAACCATTCCCAGGCAAAAAGCAGACAACGCCAGCCAGCCTCTCTTATTCTCCAGAAGCAGATTGATGCTTAACAATGCAAAAAAACACATAATAACATCAGGCGAAATAAGTATCAGTTGGGTAGAAAGCGTAGGCTCCAATAATACCAGCAAGAAAATATAGGGAGTATATTTCGTATTCAATTTTTCACACAAACGATAAACCTGCCAGATGACACCCAATGAAAATAAGGTTACAGACAAATGGGCAATCAACAGATTTTTGCCAAACAGGGACCATAATGCGGCCAAATACATATGAGCCAAAGGAGGTTCCGATACATAGTCGGGCGGATAAACAAAAGAAAGAAAGCCATATTCCAACAAGTAACTGGCCGGCTTGGAATAACCGGCTATATTATCCCAGAAAAAACAATTATCCAATGTAAAGAACTTCAGTACCAGAAAAACGACAAGTACAATGTATTTAACCATACGATTTATTTATTCAGTTTATCTTTTGATGACCACCGGATTCTATCTCTTGCAGGAAACGAATCCCGGCTTTTACATAATCTCTTTGCAGATCCTCCGGCTTCAGAATAAGATCGTTCCATTGAAGCAAATCGATATCGATAGGGATAACTCCGGTTGCATTCCCCTCAGGCGTACGTCGTAACTGCCGCTCTATTTGTTTCAAACGATAATTAACCTCATCCGGTCCTTCTTCCGTAAATGCAATTGCAACCTGATTCAGAAAATGACCGGAACAGGATATGTTTATAGGAACTGTGTAAACCGGAACAGAAAAACTGATGGAAACAAAACTACTATCCAGCAGATGGCCCGCATCTGCAATATTCCTTTCCTGGTCCGTATTTGACCCCAAACTTAATATAATTCTATTTGCCATACTAATTTTCATTCCTTACTGAATACAAAACTAAAAAAAATACCAATTAATAGGTATTGGTCATCTAAGTATTTCACTATAACTTTGCACAAGAATTTAAGAAAAATGAGATTATCGGAGCTTCACACTGGCGAGAAGGGTGTTATTGTAAAAGTAATGGGGCGCGGAGCTTTCCGTAAGCGCATTATTGAAATGGGATTCATAAGAGGGAAAGAAGTGGATGTTATACAAAATGCTCCGCTCAAAGACCCTATTCATTATCGTGTAATGGGATATGACGTCTCTTTACGGCGGAACGATGCTGCAATGATCGAAGTGGTCAGTTCCGCAGAGTTTGCCAAGGCCCAGATATCCCAGCAAAATGAAACCCGTTCCGCAGACTCTTATACATTACCCTCTACTGAAGATTTACAGGCAATCGCTATACATCAGGGAAAAACGATCAATGTCGCTTTGGTAGGAAATCCTAATTGTGGCAAAACATCCCTCTTTAACTTCGCTTCCGGAGCACATGAACATGTGGGCAACTACAGCGGAGTAACCGTCGATGCCAAAGAGGGTACTTTTCAGCAAGACGGTTATACATTCCGTATTGTAGATTTACCCGGAACTTATTCTTTATCCGCTTATACGCCGGAAGAGTTGTATGTCCGCAAACATCTCAGCGAAGAGCAACCGGATGTGGTGATTAATGTTGTCGACGCATCCAACCTGGAAAGAAATCTGTATCTGACTTGCCAACTCATCGACATGGATATCCGGTCTGTCATCGCATTGAATATGTACGACGAATTGGAGCGATCAGGTAATAAATTCGACCATAACTCTCTGTCCCAGATGATCGGAACTCCTATTGTTCCGACTATCAGTAGAACCGGTTTCGGTATTGAACAACTGTTCAAACGGGTCATAAAAGTATACGAGGAAGAAGATCCTGTAATCCGTCATATCCATATAAATTATGGAGAAGTACTGGAAAAAGGAATTAAAAATGTCAGAAATGCGATAAAACAAAATGGGAATGTAGCTAAAAGCCTTTCCAAACGTTATTTGTCCATCAAGTTACTGGAGGGAGACCCGGAAATAGAAAAATTCATCCAAACATTACCCGGTTCCGATACAATCCTGGAAGAACGGGACAGGAATGTTGTCCAAATAGAAGAATTATTACTGGAGGATTCCGAAACTGCATTCACAAATGCCCGTTATGGCTTTATCTCCGGTGCATTGAGGGAGACCTACGAACAAAATAAAATAAAAGAAGCGACCAGTACGCAGATCATAGATTTATTCGTCACCCATAAAGTGTTGGGATTTCCAATATTCATCCTTTTTATGTGGATCATGTTCGAAGCGACATTCCGTTTGGGTGCATACCCTATGGAATGGATTGAAGACCTGGTTGGCTGGATTGGAAATTTTGTACGGGGTACTATGAGCGAAGGCCCGCTAAAGGATTTGCTTGTCGATGGTATTATAGGTGGAGTCGGCGGTGTTATTGTCTTCCTTCCTAACATCTTGATATTGTACTTGTTCATTTCATTCATGGAAGACTCCGGATATATGGCACGTGCCGCTTTTATCATGGATAAGATCATGCATAAAATGGGGCTTCATGGTAAATCTTTCATACCTCTGGTTATGGGATTCGGTTGTAATGTTCCAGCTATTATGGCATCCCGTACAATCGAAAGCCGCAATAGCCGGATGATCACTATGCTGATCAATCCGTTAATGAGTTGCAGTGCACGTTTACCGGTTTATGTCCTGCTTGCCGGGGCATTCTTCCCGAATAATGCAAGTTTTATACTCTTGTCATTATATGTTTGCGGAATTTTACTGGCTGTTATTATGGCACGGCTATTCAAGCGTTTTCTATTTAATGAAGAAGATGTTCCTTTTGTAATGGAACTCCCTCCCTACCGTATGCCGACAGGAAAGTCGATCATGATCCATATGTGGGAGAAAGCCAAGCAGTATTTGCACAAAATGGGGGGCGTCATTTTAGTGGCTTCCATCATTATCTGGTTCTTAGGATATTTCCCCCGTCACAGCGAGACAGGAGATGCATTTGACCAGCAAATCGCAGAAGTAGAAAATGCAGAACTGGATTCCAAAGAAAAAACGGAAACAATTGCAGAGTTAGAACGGTTAAAGAATATGGAGCATCAAAAAAACTCATATATCGGAACAATAGGACAGACCATTCAGCCGGTTCTTAGTCCGTTAGGATTCGACTGGAAAATGAGCGTCAGCCTGTTAACTGGCATGGCAGCCAAAGAAGTTGTTGTCAGTACTTTGAGTGTGCTATACACTGGTGAAGAAGAAGACGCCCAAGCCTTATCCGAGCGCATAAAACAGGATCTGGATGAAGAAGGAAATCCGGTCTTTACGCCTCTTATCGCTTTGAGTCTGATGTTATTTGTCCTTATCTATTTCCCATGTATCGCAACGATCTCAGCCATCGTCAATGAGTCGGGATCGTGGAAATGGGGAATATTTGTGATTGTATATACATGTGTTCTGGCATGGATCGTCTCGTTTGTGGTTTATCAGACAGGGAGTTTGTTTATTAATTTGATTAGTTAGGATAATTTATATGTGGCAAGAAATATCTGTTATACTTATCGGCATAATCACTTTATTCTTAATTGGAAATAAAGTCTATAAATTGTTTTCAATCAAAAAACATCCTGATAATCAATGTATAAATTGTAATGGATGCTCACTAAAGAAGAATGCATTTCCCTCAAAAAACACAACTAATATTAACAAAAACACCTTTGTTAATCAATAATAATTAACCATTTATAAAGAAAAAGATTCATTATTCATCATACATTTGTAATCATATAGATACAACACAAATAGATTTCCATGCAGAATATAAATATTACAAAGTTTTTTATTTTGCTTTTGTCATCTGTTACTTTTATTTCATGTTCAAAAGAGAGTAGCATAGAAGAAGATCCGGATGAAATTATAACATTTGTAGAACCGGATTTTATTCAATCTATTGATATACTTTTCACAGGTAGTTCTACGATCGCTTTTTGGCCTGACTTGGATAAATCATTTGCAACCTACCACCTCATAAATACCGCAGCCAGTGGTACTAATATTGATGCTCTTTTAGAAAACAAAGAAACTCGTATATTTAAGTATAACCCATCTTTCTTCATATTTTACTATGGAGACAATGATATGTATGTATATGATGTTGATACTTATCTGAAAAAGTTCAAACGACTCATGAAAGAGTTTAAAATAAGAAGACCGAATTCCATTGTATTGCTTATATCAATCAAGCCAAGTCCTAAAAGATCTGAAAAATTCAGTCAATACAAAAAAATTAATAGTTACATGAGCAAATACCATTCAATAAATCCATTATGTCACTATATTGATATTTGGACCCCAATCCTCAGAAATCCCCAAAATGTTAACTCTACATATTTTAAGGAGGATTTACTTCATCTCTCCGATAATGGATATATACTTATAAATCAATCAATTATTAACGCTATAAAAAAATTGGAACATTCTGAGTCATCCAATTAGCATCATAAAGAAAGATTTCCAAAGAACAAAATTAGTACTCAATGCTTGCTTTGTTGGATTTATTGGGGTTTCTTTGTATTAGGAATTTATTTTATTTCCAACATTTTCACAGACAATACAAATATTTGAAATGATGAAGAATATACTGGTATTAGCTTATTGCGTTTCACCTACCCGTGGTTCTGAATATGCGGTAGCTTGGAACTATATCATACGAATGAGTAAATATCATAAATTAACAGTTTTATATGGTATATCCGGAGAACAAATGGGAGATATTGCCGAATTAGAAGAATTCAAACTTAAAACACCATTGAAAAATGTTCATTTTATACCGGTTCATCATAGCCATATGACTATTGCACTGAATTATCTCAATAGACATCATATACTGCCATTCACCTATTATCTGGCATTTCAAAACTGGCATAAGGATGCTTATAAAGTTGCAAAACAATTAGTCAGTAATGAAAAATTCGATTTAATACATTATTTAGGACCAATAGGCTACAGAGAACCCGGTTACTTATGGAAATTAGGCTTACCTTATATTTGGGGACCTATTGGTGGAATGAACAATTATCCTATTCAATTGTTAAAGGCTACCTATACTTTTAAAGGTAAATTTTTTTTCTTGCTTAGAACATTCTTAAACAAAGTTCAGTTAAAAACGTCCACACGAGTAAAAAAAGCATTGAAAAAAAGTAATGTATTACTGGCAGCTACAACAGAAAACCAGCAGAGTATATTCAAGGTTCATCATGCTTACAGTACATGGTTACCGGAAAACGGAATTACCGGAGAAATCAAAATAACATCAAATCTCAAATTTAAAGAAGATATCATCCATTTGGCATGGATCGGAAGAGTGGATGATTTCAAAGCAATCATATTATTAATAAAGGCATTGGAAAACATATCGTATAAAAATTTATTGATTCATGTGATAGGCGATGGATTCATAAGAAAAGAGATGGAACAATATGCCATAAGAAAAGGAGTCAACCATCTGATCAAATGGCATGGCAGAGTAAAACGTAGTGAAGTTTTTTCTATTTTATCACAAGTTCATCTACATGTAATCACCAGTTTAGGAGAGGCAAATACCACTGTAATCTGGGAGGCTATGAGTTTAGGTATTCCAACAATGACATTAGACCATTGCGGTATGCATGATGTCGTTTGTGATAAATGCGGGATTAAAATACCCATTATTTCTTATGCTCAAGTAATCAACGACATGACAGCAAAACTCAATGAATTAATGCAAAATCCGCTAATACTGAAAGAACTATCAGATGGAGTCTTGAAATGTGCACCTAATTTTCACTGGGATAAAAGAGAAATTTTCTGGAATGAAATTTATAGTCTTGCTATAGACAATTTTCAGAAAAGTATTTATTCTACAACACCCCGCTAACTAATAATATAGAATGAAGCTAAATATTAACAAGGTATTTTCTGAAAATAATCGTTCTTCACAAATAAAAAAGAACATAGCTGGGTCTATTGCCATTAAAGGTGTCAGCATTCTAACATCCTTATTACTAGTTCCATTAACTCTAAATTATGTAAATAAAGAATTATATGGTATTTGGCTTACACTATCCTCCATCGTTTTATGGTTGAATTTTTTTGATATAGGTTTTACGCTTGGTTTAAAGAACAAACTAGCAGTAGCCCTGGCTGTCAAAGACTATATAAATGGAAAATATCTTGTATCGACGACATATTATATGATGATCATCATATTTCTACCATTATGCTTACTGATATTATTTATTATACCATTTCTAAACTGGCCTTCTATATTGAACGTATCACCTGCTTATGGTAACGATATCATCAAGGTCTTGTACATTCTAATCACATCAGTCTTTTTTCAGATGTTTTTTAATGTTTTAGGAGCAGTTGTCTCAGCTTACCAAAAAGTAGCATTATCATCACTTTTCATTATGTTAGGGCAAGTGTTATCCCTATTGCTCGTCTATATATTAACTCTGGTAGCTCCACCATCCCTCCTCGGATTGGCTGTAGCGATTTCTATTTCACCAATAATAACTTTATGCATTTTCTCAGTCTATTTATATAAAAATCAATTTAAGGAGGTAGCCCCCTCTTACAAATTTGTAGACAAAAAAAAAATAAAAGAATTATTCAGCATGGGGGTAAAATTCTTTATTATTCAAATTCAGGTTATTGTTCTATACCAATCGACAAATGTCATTATTTCCAATATTGCAGGTCCGGAAGCAGTTACCGAATATAATATAGCTTACAAGTATTTAAATGTAGCAACTATGCTTTTCAATATCGTTTTAACTCCATTATGGCCTGCATTCACAGACGCCTATACCTTAAAAGATTATCAATGGATGCGCAATATTTATAAAAAGATGTGTTATGTATATATCAGTGTTGTTTTCGGAATATTGATGTTAGTGATCATATCTCCGTATGTATATTCTTTATGGGTCGGTGATAATGTAGAAGTTCCTGTTAGCATGACTATTGTTATCGCCGTATTTATCATCATAAATTCGTGGGATTCACTCCAGGTAACTATGATCAACGGGATTGGTGCTGTAAAACTACAAACATTTATTGTTTTAATCGGTTTATTATTTCATATTCCATTAGCCTTTTTCTTTGGTAATAAAATAGGAGCCCAAGGAGTCATTCTCTCAATGATATGCATAAACATTATTTATGCTATGATATTCACAATACAAATAAATAAAATTATAAACAAGAAAGCATTTGGTTTATGGCTTAAATAAATAATAATATGAACACAAAAATAAGGAAATATTTAAAGAAAAAATTTGCACCTATTCTAAGAGTCAAAGATGCAATCAACACAATGCGTTTTCATTATTTAAAAGGACAGAATAAAAAGATATTCGGATATAGAGCCGAAGAATCTCCCATTTCTATGCCTGCTCATATTTCAAATCCCCAAAATGTATTCATGCATGATCAAACACGCATTCAAGGCTTTTCCAAGATCATAACATATACCGGAAAATTTATTATGAAGAAATATTCAGGTGCCGCCCCAGGATTAACCGTTATTACCGGCAATCATATTCCGACAGTAGGTATTCCCCACTTTATGCTACCCAATTTGAGAATCAATGAATCTGAAAAAGATGTAATTGTGGAAGAAGATGTTTGGCTAGGAGCAAATGTAACCTTGTTGTCAGGCGTCACTATAGGAAGAGGGGCCGTTGTTGGAGCTTGCAGCGTTATCTCTAAAAATGTACCACCATATGCAGTTGTTGTCGGAAATCCTTTTAGAATTATAGCTTCAAAATTCACTATTGAAGAAATTATAGATCACGAAAAGATTTTATATCCAGAAAACGAAAGATTCTCAAATAAATATTTAGAAGATCTTTTCAATACTCATTTTCAAAACAAGAAAACGATCGGTAAAAGGCTGTCAAGTTCTAAATAACCGTTACAAATTACAATACAAATATAAGTTATATTAGGTTGTTATGACTTTGTAACAACCTAATTTCAACCTATACACCTACATAACAACACATTACCTCCAGTGTTAGCATAAAACAAAAACTATAAAGTTCCTTGGTTTTGAATACTAATAAATAATCTATCGTCTTTTTCCAGTTATTAGGGTACTCTCCTATTCCGGATTCATTTTTTACAATAAAGTTTTTTAACCCCTATTTTTCTAATATGCTTTCAAATAAACACTCATACATATTTGTTATTTTTTCCCAAGAAAATTCATTTTCTATCATTCGATAATTATTTTGCTTGAAACTCTGTCCATTTTCAAAATCATTGAGAGTATTTATTATATTGGCTACATCTTTACTATTAGAAAAAAACAAAGCATTCTCTTTCAATATAGCTTTATTGAAATCATTATCATGGGCAACTATTAAAGCCTTACTGGCCATAGCTTCCAACAAGGATGGATTTGTTCCTCCAACAGAATGACCATGAAAATAAGCTTTAGCATAATATCTCAAACTGTCAAGCATCTCTTTATTATATAGTCCACCTACAAATTTTATATTTTTATTTATATATCGTTTTTTCAAAAATTTCCCGTATCGCGTTTTATTATTACCTATCACAAGAAATGGTAATTCAGATCCAGATAATAAATAACCATCCAATATTGATTCTATATTATTTTCTGGTTCGAGACGAGCTATCAACATATAATAAGTATCAGGAACTAGTCCATATGATTTAAGATATTGTACATCAAAAGAAACAACAGGAGTTGCACCATATGCTATATAAGACGATTCAACACCAAATCGATCTTTATAATATTTCTGAATTCCGATATTATCAGAAACCAGAGAATGAGACCTTTTTATGGCGATCTTCTCCAAATTTTTAATCAACCAACGAGTAAAGCAATTCCATTTACTACGCTTCCATTCCAGACCATCCATATTAGTGATCAATGCCGGATGTTTACGTCCTTTCATTAAAAAATAAGATGGAGCATTACTATGATATCCACATTCCAACAGCACATCATAATCGTTTTTTAAAGCATCTTTCAAACACAAATAGTCATAGATAAAATTAGCTGAAGCTCCTATAAACTTTTCCGGACTATAAATCTTACGAATATTTACCCCTTTATAATATTCTTGTTTATAATCATGAAAATGCGGATTATAAACAGTCACCTGGTGTCCCTTATCTACTAACAAAACAGACAAAAATTCTGCAAATTGTTCAAAACCTCCATAATTATTAGGTATGCCCCTTGTGCCTAAAATTGCAATTTTCATCTTAAATATTTTTTATTTGTGCTTCTATTTTATTGATCATATCAACATTATCAAATAATAAAGATTTATCTTTAGCATTATTTGATAATCTTTCATATTCACCTGACTCAAGTATATAAATGATTTTTTCTATAACAAGATCCAGTTCTCTCGAATCTACTAAAAAACCATTATAATCATTTTTGACCAGTTCAACCGGGCCACCTACCGGAGGAGAAATTACCGGCAGCCCATATGCCATTGCTTCTAACAGTGTAAGCCCAAACGTTTCAACCCAAAGAGACGGTATAGACAAATTTAAAACCAAGTCAGTACTATATAAAAACTCAAAAACTGATTTCTGAGCAGGATATACCTGTATATTTGTTGGCAAATCTGAAAAAAAAGTCATAATATCATTCCTTGACCCATTTACTATCAATGTAAAACGATATTGAGGCAATCTTCTTGCAAGTTCAACAAAAACATCTACCCCCTTATATTTTTTTAACGAACAAATCATCAATATATTATAAGGTTGCTTCACATGTTTTCTCAACTTAACATTTGATAAAAAATCATCTGAAAGAGCATTATATATTACAACTGATTTCATATTCTTTTTAGTATATTGCTCTTGAAGATATTTGGAGACAAATAATGTCTTGACAGAGCAACTACGCCACACAAATTCATAAAAACGATGCAATATATTAGGATTTACATATTTCTCATGCACGTGATATATAACTGGAATTTTCAACAAGCAGGCCGAAAATACAGCTCCCACTGGGCAAATAGTATTTACATAAAATAAAATATCCTTTTCCTTTATGTATCTTAATGACGAAAAAAATATATATGCTTGAGCATATATTAAAAATAAAAGGGTCAATAATTTATTCGTTGTCCATTTGTATTTAAACTGATGATAATGAACACCTTTCAATTCCGTCAGAAAACCATCTGTACGAGATGTATATAGCTCTACGGAATACCCTTTAGCTACTAAGCCACGAATAACTAAAGATAAGACTTTAGGGCTTCCGCTATAGTCATTATATAAATGAAAACAGACTATTTTTTTCATCTTCTATTCAATATTTACGAAGGATCTTTGCCGGAATTCCACCTATTACACAATGGTCTGGAAACTCTCCTTTAACTACAGCTCCTGCAGCTATCACACAAGAATTTCCTATCTTAGCACCATCTAAAATCGTAACTTTAGCTCCTATCCAACAATTACTTCCAATAACTATTCCTTTCCGAGATACTCCCTGATATTTAATCAAGCAATCTTTATCTTCAAAATTATGGTTCTCTGGATGACAAGAAAAATAAGCACCTACAATACAGTTATCACCAATCTCTAAACCTCCGGCTCCACCTAGATTAGCAAATTCACCAATGCCGACCCC
This sequence comes from Parabacteroides sp. AF14-59, assembly GCF_003479515.1. NCBI lineage: Bacteria > Pseudomonadati > Bacteroidota > Bacteroidia > Bacteroidales > Tannerellaceae > Parabacteroides > Parabacteroides sp. AF14-59. Next base: position 85,832 of record NZ_QUHH01000030.1, read on the forward strand.
ATCTCCTATATGTATAAAACCTGTAATATCTTGAAAATTCTTAGATACATGAATAGTCGAATAAGCAGATATTTTGACATTATTACCAATACAAAGAGAGTTCGGTCTTAATGCAGAAACAATCGTTCCCTTTTCAACCAATAGCATCTTTCCTAACTTCATATTTCTAAAATAGAGAAGCGATACTCCACCCTCTAAAAAAAGGCTCATATTAACTCGCCCCTTCACTAAAGAATAAAATATTCCTCTGATCTTACAGGATATCAAATGCACTATAAACAGTATCAAAGTGTAATTTGTAATATTCTCTGATAATGCAAATTGAGGATTCCTTAATCTCATTAACTTTTCAAACCAAAAAGATATTTGCATGCTTATTCAGCCTCCATAATTTAATTTTCACCAAGAACAAATAATAAGAAATATATTTCTCAGATGCCATAAAAAATCGCTCAAACCAATTCCTTTTCGTATAAGTATTAGCAATTTTACAAGTTTCTCTTATTGCCTTTTTACTTAAACTTATCCCTCCCATTTGCATTTGAGCAACGACTTTAGCCAAAAAAAGAGTTCGCAAAGAATTTTTCTTCCGTGCTAAAAATTCATAATCAGCACATATTTTATATTCAAGGCTAAAGAAACCTATTTCCTCAAACAAAACTTTCTTGTGTAAAGAAGCCACATGAGCCACATTCATTGATTTAGAAAAGTCTGGCCAATTCCATGCTGAACCTAATTTTCGAAAAACTCTGCCGGATGAATCCACATAATTCACCCAAGCAGAAATATAATCAACCGTATCATCGTTTATAGTATCCAACAGATTCTTATAATTCTGTATTGTCTCAGAACATAAGATATCATCAGCACCTAAAAATAAAACCCACTTACCACTAGCAGCTTTTACCCCTTTATTCCAAGCATCATAAATACCTCTATCCTTTTCATGTATATAAATATCTATGATATCCAGATTTCCTTGTACAATCGCATGTGTATTATCCACCGATTCACCATCGACCAAAATAAGTTCCACATCTTCTGCCTTTTGTTGGCGTATGCTATCCAAACATTGTTGTAACGTTTCAGCAGCATTATAAGTTGCAATTACAATACTAAATATTTTCATTGTTCACTTTTTTATATTCATTTCTAAGCATAGAATACGTATAACCTGTTAATACAATCAGATAACATGATTCTCCAGAAAAAAAGCCATTGACTACCAACATCGAAAAATTTAGCGAAAGCAATGATGAAAAGAATAGAAAAAAAACAAATTTCAATTCCTTATTTGCCTTCAGATAAATATACCCATTATAAAGAATTATGCAATTAAATAATAAAATTAAAAAAAGCCCAATTACTCCTGTTTTTATTAATAGATATGCAAAACCATTATGAAAAATAGGAATATCATAAAGGGTTATAGAAGGCATGATCAATCCATATTCCAAATATACAGTCTTTCCAAATCCAAATCCTACAATTTTATGAAATAAGTCAGCACTGGTAAATGCTTTTATTGCTTCAACCAATTCATAAGCCCGCCAATTATATAATACAGAATCATAGTCATCAAATGATTGGACAAACATCTCAGAAATAGAGTTACGCATCTTTTCCGCTAGAAAATTATTTCCATTGAGCAATACTATTATCACGCTTATTAACCCTACTAGTATAACTACAAATAAATATTTCCCAAGTCTTTTATACTTTTTTATAAAGTTATAATAGAGTAATGGTACAAGAAATAATAATAATGTAAAATAATATACCCGAGATGCAAAAAAATAAATCGTAACCGAATTAATTACAATAAACAGAAACCAATAAAAATTACTTATTTTAAAATCTGTCAAATACTGTCGTCCTAAAATCACAAAAACTAATGCTAAAACAGGAGATGGTGTACCCGTTCCAATCGTATATCGGGTATCTTCAGTATCTGCCACAAATAAAGTATTAAACTCTAATGTTACTTGAAAAAAATATATTAAAGAATAAATTGTACCGAATAATACAGTAACAAGTAAAAACTTTCTTAACGATATATACTTATATGCAAAATATCCAACAATAAAAGCTGTTATGGGACACAAAAAATATGCATAATCACGTATGATATAATTCATATGATATCCCGTGGAAATTCTAGCACCTAACACCAATAACAAGATCAAAGGTATAAGAATTTTGAACTTAGTTATCTCTCGCAAATTTTTGAATATAAAATAACCTGCAACTAATATCAGTAGAACAAATCGAGCTATTTGAAAACCATATCCTACTGCAGTCAGTAAAAAAAGAGAGATAATTAATACCCAATAATCAATTCTATCACCTTTTGTTTGAATCTTAGAATTTTCCATCCGCTGATTATCTTCTAATAGATATTTATAAATCTTTCATTAAACTTTTACCTGTTAGTACGATGATAGGGATAGCCAACGACAATATTAATGCTAATGAAAACACAAAAAGTTTATTGGGTTTTACTGGTTCAGTCAGACTATAAGCCTCATCTATAATTTTGGCTTTATCCATAGTTGTAGCCAACTTCAATGCCGATTCTTCTTTCTGTTGTAACAAATATAAATACAATTCTGATTTTATCATTTGCTGACGCTTTATATCCAAAAATTCTCTTTCCTGGGTTGGCATCTTCTTAATACGGTCTACAAACTCTTGTTCTTGCTTTAACAAATTCTCCCGTGCAAAATTAAAATTAGCTTTAATACTTTTGAATGTTTCCAATACATTATTACGCATAATCTCAATTTGCTCATTCAGCAATTGAACATTCGGATTATCTTCCGTTGTAGTATTCAAAAGCCTTATCCGTGCCAACAAAAAATCATTGTATTGTTGCAACCCTTCCGATGCAGTTTTTTCTGTCACACCTAAATTAAAAGGAGCTAAAGCATATCTATTAGCAGGATCTTTCAAAAAATCTTCAATCAAACTGACTGTGGCAAACTGTATTTCTGAATCTATTAACTTCTCCTTAAAATCACCGTTCTTAGATAATATGATCTCAGCCTCAGTATCCAAATCTGTTAAATTATTTTCTTTCTTAAACTCCTCAAGCCGCCTTTCAATCTGATCAAGTTCTTTCTCATTTATAGCAATACGTTGATCATAGAACATGGTAGCACGTTCGGCAGATACATTTTTATCTTTCAAGCCTTCTTCATTATAGTTCTTAATAATCGTATTCAGAAGTGCCTTTCCTCTATTAATATTAGTTTCTTCAATAGTAAGATTAATGCCATTTGCTTTTTTTTCCTTGATAGAAACTAATAAATCTTTTATTAAACCTTCAGTTGCAACACCATATCCGCTAAATACGATTTTCATCGATTCCACCGGTTTTTTCTCAAAGTACGGAGTTTTTTCAATCATAAAGTCCCCATATTCATCCGTTGAAAGTTTAATCGGAAAAGTTTTAGAAGAAACTTTTCCAATAGTACTCCAACCTTTTTTTGCTTTAATTTTTACTGTCCCGTCACCTTCTACATTTAATTTAAAGATAATACTGCTTGTTAAGTTTTCTGCCAAACTATCCTGGGCAACTATAACAAACGGAGAATTCTGAAAGTAATCAGTCTTTGAAAATAAACTACCGGAGGTATAACGAACGTTAAGGCCCAATTCAATTACAGATTTACGAATCAATGTATATGAATTTATCAATAATAGTTCATCATCGACAGAACCACCTCCAACATTTAATGAACTTCCGAAAGAAAAACCTTGCAACATGGATGACATTGCCGCACTTGCCCCTCCAGCCTTCTCACTTTCACTTTTTATTAAGACATTTGCATCCACTTGATAAACAGGTTGTGTTATACTTATATATAATACTGACAAAGAAACACATACCGCCACAGATATCAGAAACCATTTCCAATAGCGAAAAGCCTCTTTTAAGCCTTTAAACAAATTCAAAGGAGCCTCTTTTACTTCTATATTTTCCATAAAACTATGTTATTTATCTTCTGCTTATTGCTAAAACGATACTAGTTACGGTAGAACAAACACTGACTATTGCTGTAACAATAGAAAGAGAGAATTGATCAGTCTGGCTATAACGAGAGTTTTTCTTTCTCTTGTCATTAGGCTCTACATACACTACATCATTCTGTTGTAAGTAGAAATCAGGATCAACCAAGAAATCACTGGTAGTCACATCATAAACTATAATCTGCTTTACACCATTAATATCCCGGATAACTTTTACGTTTTTACGGTCACCGAATATAGTCATATCACCTGCATATCCTAAAGCATCTAAAATCGAGACACGATCTGTTCCAATAGAGTAACTACCTGGCCTATTTACTTCACCTAGTACAGTAACTTTATAATTGATGATATTCAAATTTACAATAGGATCTTTTACATATTGACGGATTTTATTCTGAATTAAATTTATTACATCTTGTTTCCGCATATCGGCTATCTTTAGTTCACCAAGTACCGGAAAATTGATCATTCCAGAAGCATTTACCGTATAAGTTTGCATTGCTTGAGAGGAACTAATATCCTTAGAACCAGAGGAAGAAGTTCCCACTGTTGAATTAGAAATTACCCCTCCTTCCTTTACAAAGGACACCAACGGTAAATTAAATGGAGCAACAGCTAATGGATCTGTTGAAGATACTGAAATAGTTAACACATCACCTACTTTGATCATCGGGTCAACATAATTCTTCATTAGAGCTATCTGCTCCTCTGTTATATCATTCCCCTTCTGAAAATAAGTAATATCTTTAGGGACAGCACAAGATCCCATTAAGATAATAAACAACACTGCCGAAGCTAATTTCAATCTCATAATTTTGTTTTTCTTCAAATAAGTTGCAAATATACGACTTTTAGTTCAACCCCAAACCACATAAATGTGTTCTTCTAGTCCAAGTTACATTTATAACGATGCATTTATTAATATATTGCTGCATGATAAAGTAAAAATATAAGAGATTTTATCCCTCTATCTTGAATTATCATGTACTTTTGTCTCAAAACAAAAATGTTATGCTAGAAGTAGGAAAATACAACACACTTAAAATAGTAAAAGACCTGGATTTCGGGGTTTACCTGGATGGGGGCAATGGGAAAGAGATACTTCTTCCGGCCCGATATGTTCCTAAAAACGTGAAACCGGGAGATGAGGTGGAAGTTTTTATTTATCATGATAATGAAGGCAGGCTCATAGCTACTACAGCTCATCCGTTGGCTATTGTCGGTGAGTTTAAGTTTATGGAAGTCAAATCGGTAAATAACACGGGAGCATTTCTGGAATGGGGATTAATGAAAGATCTGCTGGTTCCTTTCAAGGAACAAAAAATGCCGATGCGCGAAGGTAAGTGGTATCTGGTGTATGTTCATCTCGATCATATCACAGGACGGATCGTTGCTTCTGCTCGTATCGACAAGTACCTGGACAATGTCATACCCGAATATACACCCAATCAGGAAGTCGATCTGTTAGTGGCCGATGAAACAGAAATCGGTTACAAAGTCATTATAAACAACCTACACTGGGGATTGCTATATTATAATGAAGTCTTCCGCCGTCTGGAAAAAGGTGAAGAGATCAAAGGCTATATCAAAGAAGTCAGGGAAGATGAAAAGATCGATGTAAGCCTCACACCGCAGGGATATCAGAAAATAGAAGGGTTGGCAGGAACCATTCTCGAATCCTTAAAAAGTCAGGGAGGGTTTATCGCTGTCCATGACAAAAGTGATCCGGAAGTCATTCAGTCACTTTTTCAATGTAGTAAAAAGAGTTTTAAACAGGCCGTCGGTGCTCTATACAAACAACATCTTATCACATTGGAAGATGGTGGTATAAGCCTGGTAAAAAATCAGGAGCAGTTACCTGAATAGTACAACATTCTATAAAAAGATATCTCCGCCTAAAGATATTTAGTTTTTTTATATGTAGTTTCTTATGCAAAAAGACACTACCTCTTATATCATCAGTCATAATATTTTAAACGTTTGACCTTGGTGAAACTCATATTCGACCAAGGTCAAATACAAGTTCGACCCAGGTCGACTTTATGTTTCACCCAGGTCGAACAGTCAGATTGTACAGGCCTTATCATTAATTACATATAATCTGATAAGTTAAAATATGCAGTGTTTCCTCTAAAAGGTAAGAAAGTCATATCATATAAAAAGGTGATGCCGTCCTAAACAGACAACATCACCTTGTATACTTTGATTATTAATCGCTTCGTTTATGCAAACCGCTTATGAAGGAATATTTAGTCTAACTTTAATACGGCCAGGAAAGCTTTCTGAGGAACTTCCACTGTTCCGATCTGTTTCATTCGTTTCTTACCTTCCTTCTGTTTTTCCAGCAATTTACGCTTACGTGAAATATCACCACCATAACATTTAGCCGTTACATCCTTACGCACAGCCTTGATTGTTTCACGGGCAATGATCTTCGCACCGATAGCTGCCTGAATAGCAATATCAAACTGCTGACGCGGTATCAGTTCTTTCAGTTTCTCGCACATACGACGGCCGAATGTCACACTGTTATCCACATGTGTCAAAGTCGACAAAGCATCCACAGGCTCACCGTTCAACAGGATATCCAGCTTCACCAGTTTACTCGGACGGAAATCATGGATATGATAATCGAAAGAAGCATATCCTTTAGAGATACTTTTCAATTTATCATAAAAGTCGATCACAATCTCACCTAAAGGCATATCGTAATGGATCTCTACACGATCACCTGAAATATATTCCTGTTTCAGCAAAATACCACGCTTACCCAGACAAAGTGTCATGATCGGACCAATAAAAGTCGTATTGGTTATGACAGATGCACGGATATACGGTTCGTCAATATGATCGATCAAGGTTGGTTCCGGCAAACCGCTCGGATTGTGCACTTCCATGCAATTTCCCTTTTTATCATATACTTTATACGATACGTTAGGCACCGTCGTGATCACATCCATATTGAATTCACGATCCAAACGTTCCTGCACGATCTCCATATGCAACAATCCAAGGAAACCACAACGGAAACCAAATCCCAAAGCGGCCGAACTTTCCGGCTGGAATGTCAGGGAAGCATCGTTCAATTGCAACTTCTCCAACGAAGCACGCAAATTCTCAAAATCTTCACTGTCTATTGGATAAACACCGGCAAATACCATCGGTTTCACCTCTTCAAAACCAGCGATAGCTTCTTTTGCCGGACGGGCCACATGAGTGATCGTATCCCCTACCCGAACTTCACGGGAAGTCTTGATCCCGGAAATGATATAACCGACATCGCCGGTCCGGATCTCACTACGTGGAGACATATCCAGTTTTAATATACCGACTTCATCCGCATCATATTCTTTTCCTGTCGCAATGAACTTCACATGGTCTCCTTTGCGGATCACACCGTTCACTACTTTAAAATAGGCAATGATACCACGGAACGAATTAAATACAGAGTCAAAGATAAGGCACTGAAGCGGTGCGTCAGGATCTCCCTTCGGAGCAGGGACCTTTTCAATGATTGCATCAAGTATTTCAAAAACTCCTTCACCCGTCTTACCGCTTGCCCGGATAATATCTTCACGAGGGCAGCCCAGCAGTTCGACGATCTGATCTTCCACTTCATCCGGCATGGCGCTGGGAAGGTCGATCTTATTCATTACCGGTATAATCTCCAGGTCGTTCTCGATCGCCATATACAGATTGGATATAGTCTGTGCCTGGATTCCCTGAGCGGCATCGATAATGAGGAGAGCACCTTCACATGCTGCAATAGAGCGGGAAACTTCATATGAAAAGTCTACGTGTCCCGGAGTATCGATCAAATTCAGGATATATTCTTCACCTTTATAATTATATTTCATCTGGATGGCATGACTCTTGATCGTAATGCCTCGTTCACGTTCCAGATCCATATCATCGAGGACCTGCGCTTGTAAGTCTTTGCCTTCGACTGTCTTGGTATATTCAAGCAAACGGTCAGCCAAAGTACTCTTACCATGGTCAATATGAGCAATAATACAGAAATTGCGGATATTCTTCATGTGCTAATTTATTTTAGGTGTGCAAAGATAGGAATTTTAGGTCAAAAACTATACTTTTGGCATACCATTTGTTGTTAATATTATATGACACTACAAGAAATAAATAAAGCATATAACCGCATAATCGGTTCATTGGACAGTAAAGAATTAAAGAATGCCTTTGATTCTATCCAGTCGCTCATATCCGGAAGCCGTGAAATATCGTTTCAGGACAAGTTGAATGAGCTGCAGGACACATATAAATATATGTTACGCTACCGCATCGAAGGGGCAAAAGACCCGATGCAGGAACAGATATACAACAGGATACAGACGTCTTCATACGAACTGGCGGACCGTATCAGAAACAAGGTGTTGGCGATCGAGTCGCCACTGGCTTTCTATAGCCGACGCAGAAGTTTGCAGGTTCAGCCGAATGTGACGTTTGAGAATCTGCACCTTCAGTTAAGCAAGCATTATGCTACAGGCAACAGAGCTGAATACGACGCTATGCTGATCGTCCTGTTCAATAAGATATGGGTGTCCGATCCTTTTACTATTGAAGAGGCTGCAGTAATCAAAAATATACTTTTCGATAACGAACTGCCGTTCACCGCCGGTTGCCAGATTGTTTCAGCACTGATGCTAGGACTACAAGCTGCTTTCGATCCGGAAAAACTAATGCTACTGTTTGATGCAGCCAATCATGAAAATGAAGAGATAAAAGTGCGTGCATTGATTTCAATCCTGCTGACGTTATATGTTTACAGAAAAAGAACAGCTCTTTATCCGCAAATAACGAATAGGCTGGATGCTCTTTCCGAGACTCCGGGCTTCACTAAAGCGATACGGACTATCACATTACGTTTTATCCTGGCTCGTGAAACAGAGAAGATCACCCGGAAACTACAAAATGAGATTATCCCTGAGATGATGAAATTAAGTCCGAAGATCAGCAATAAAATCAATCTGAAGGATATTACGCCGGAACAGTTGGGAGAAGAAATGAATCCGGAATGGGAAAATATATTTGCAGACAGCTCTTTAGGCAAAAAAATGGAAGAATTCAGCGAATTACAACAGGAAGGGGCCGATGTGATGCATTCTACATTCGTTCATTTGAAAAGTTTCCCCTTTTTCCGCGAATTGAGTAACTGGCTATTGCCGTTCACAACCGAACATTCATCATTCGGTGATCGTTTCAATCAGAACAACGGCGAAAAGCTGATGTTGGACTCCATGACGCTTGCTGCATTTATGTGCAATTCCGATAAATATTCGTTATACTTCAGTATGATGCAATTACCAGAAGAGGCCAAGAAAATGATGATGAATCAATTCGATAGCCAGGCTACAGAGATGATCCAACAGAATAAGGAAGAATTGATCAGTAAACGGGGAAAACTGGAAGCTATCACAGGACAATATATACAAGATTTATACCGCTTCTTTAAAATATATCCGGGACATTTGGATTTCAACGACATTTTTACTATGCCGCTTGACTTCCATAATTTGAGCATTCTGCGTCCTTATATTTCTGATGAAGAAAGTCTAAGCAGCATTGCTGAATTTTATCTGCGTAAAAATTACTTCAGTGATGCGCTGACCATATTCAACCAGCTTGCCGAAACAAATCAGGACAGTGATATTCTTTTCCAGAAAATAGGTTACTGTAAACAGATGAATGACGATTTACAGGGAGCTTTGGATGCTTATCTGCGGGCGGATCTTTTAAATCCGGGAAGCAAATGGGTTATCCGCCGCATAGCAGGCTGTTACCGTTCGCTGAAAGAACCGGAAGAAGCATTAAAGTATTATCGCAGATACGAGAAACTGAATCCCGACAATTTGTCAATTACAATCAGTATAGGACATTGTTATCTGGAACTCAGGAACTACAGTGAAGCCTTAAAATGTTTCTATAAAGTCGATTACCTGGATGGTAACAATAAGGCATGGCGCCCAATAGCATGGTGTTCATTTCTGACCGGTAAATATGACCAGGCACGAAACTACTATAAAAAGATACTATCCAATCAACCTAATACACAGGATCTGCTAAACGCAGGCCATACGGAATGGGCATTACAAAACATAAAAGGAGCCATAGAGTTCTATAGGCAAGCTGTAGAGAAAGAAAACAGAGATTTCTATAAATTTCAGGAAGAGTTCAATCAGGATATCCCGGATTTGATCGTGGCCGGAATAGAAGATACTGAAATATCCCTGATGATGGATCAGTTAAGATATGTATTAAGTGATTCTTTATAAAATCAATCATATTTAGAAAAGCCCTTTCAAGCTCTAATGAATAGGGCTTTTCTATTAAATACAGTTTACACGGGTTCAACCGGTATACAAATATCCACAATAAACTTCTTTTCCGGATGCTCATCATGATTGTTTTGATAAATCTCATAATGATATCCATAACCACATTTACAACCATTCTCTTCTAACAGATCGAACATCGCATTCCAGGCAGAGGGAAACTCAGACATCGATAATTCAAAACGTCCAACCGCATATAAACCACCTGATAATCTATAACAGCCGATCATACCCTCCGGTTTCACCTCTTCAGATACAAACATAGCTGCATCAGCCGTTAATTTATCGACCGGAGTTACACGGGGATCATCATGATAGACAGACAATAATCGCATATCCGGTTGAGAGATAAATCCCCTGGGTAAAGCCCATTTCATAAGATTAGCAAAAGCCTCCTGCATCTGATCCAAAGCTCCTTGATGGCGACAATAAATAACGATTCTCTCTGGCATCTGTTTAATTTCAAAAGTGCAATTCATATTCATACCATTTACTTTAATTGTTTTATCACGACAAAAATACCGTGAATAAAGTGAGGTATGTTGCTCGTTTATGCTTTTGAATTGACATTTCTTGCTATTCTGCTGTCCATTTTTGCGACGGTACTCTTCAGCCGATACACCGAAATGACGCTTGAAACTACGACAAAAAGAAGATGCGGAAGAAAATCCCCAATCATAAGCTACATCTTTGATAGCTACAGGATCGCTCAGCAATACATTAGCAGCACGCTCCAATCTTCTCCGAAGGATATACTTTCCGACCGGTTCACTCATAGAAGATGTAAATATCCGATGAAAATGGTAAGTAGAAATATCAATAAGAGATGAAAGTTCTTCTATTGAAATCTGTCTGTTCAAATTAGAGTTTATATAATCAATAACCCGATTGATCTGTTTGGTATGGTCCTGTTCTATTGTATTCGCCACGTTTGTCTCCTGTTTAATTAGATTAAATACAAATATAAGAATACGCATTTACATATTAAGGATTCATATAAACAAAAAAAGGAACCAATCTTTCGACTGATTCCTTTCTACCTTTCAGCTCTCGCTTACTAAAACGGCGGCTATCTACTCTCCC
>NZ_QUHH01000031.1:0-78452 GCF_003479515.1 Parabacteroides sp. AF14-59
AACCCTTTTTATTGATTAGGCAGAAAGTAGTCAACTAAAATCGTTAAACTACAGTTTCCTCGTAATTCCCTGCTTTGGAAACTCCAGTTCCCTCCGCAGGAAACTGTAATTTCCCAGGCAGGGAACTGGAGTTTCCTACTTAGGAAATTTACGGAAACTAACTATATAATTGTAATACTCAACCTGCGGCTGTCCCCGCCGTCGCGGAATTCACAAAGATAGATACCTTGCCAGGTCCCCAGGTTCAGACGATGGTTCTTTATCGGAATAGTTACAGACGATCCTAATAGCGAAGCCTTGATATGGGCAGACATATCATCGTCTCCTTCCAGCGTATGGGTAAAATAAGAAGCTCCGTCGGGCACCAATTTATTGAAAAAGGTATTGAAGTCGTGACGGACAGACGGGTCCGCATTCTCATTCAGGGTAAGCGCGGCAGAAGTATGTTTGATAAACAGGAATAACAGGCCGCTTTCCGGTAGTTCCGGCAGACGGGAAACAATATCCCGCGTGACGAGATGGAATCCCCGGTTATAATGAGGCAATTGTATATCGAATGTTGTAGCCATGATAAATCTCCGGTTTATTGTTCCAGTAATCCTTCCAGATAACGTTCCGGTGATAAACCGACCTGTTGCATGAATCCGGCAAGGGCACTAAAGTTCAGTTCTTCAGTCTCACTGTCAAGTAAAGTTACTTTGCGGATGACATTCAGAGGCAAAGAGATGGGAACGAAAGGTCGCAATTGCCCGTCCTCGTACCGGTAACCGGCATCGGCAGGATTGCGAAGGACTGTCAACCGCCATTCTTTCTCCGGTGCACATGCCGGATTCTTTACTTCCAGGCAAGCATTACATAAAAGTGAGAAGAAACGCGAATCAGCCGTAAAACCACTGTGCTCTTCATCGAAAAAGAACTTATCGTATTCACGCTCCATCTGTGTAACAAAATTGGCGAGCACCTGCCCTTCATCGTATTTACAGCGGATCAGGAACATGTTTTCAAAAAGACAATGTTCTGCCAATTGCTCATAATCGAGTGACAAACGCAGATATGGCAATCCGGAGTCTTTTACTTTCCCGGGAAGAAAAGTGCCGTCTTCATAAAAAGATAATTTATAAAGATCCATCTCCGGCCCGATCAGCATCCGCCGCTTTTCACGAAAAAAAGGAATGGCTTGTTTACTCTCTTCCTTTGGAATTCCTTTCTGTACTTCATACTCACCTATGGCTTTCCTTAGCAACGACAATCCATATTGATATTCTTCCCTGGCAACGGTATATAATAAATTTTCAGCTTGTAAGATAAATGCCGGTTCCCCAGCCGGTTTCATGCAACCTTCGACAAAGGAATGCAGTGATATATAAGTATATAATTCCATTAAATTAATATTTTTTACGGGCAAAGATACACTATAATTCAGAGAATTGCTACCTTTGTTTCAACTATCAATAATTCTAATAACCAATTACAACAAGATGAAACGTCGTGATTTCTTAAAGACCAGTGTAGTAGCTGGTGCCGCTCTTTCAATAGACTTTAAAGGGTTGCAAGCTGCCTTATCAACCAATACGATGGCAGTGGAACAAGCCCCTGAAATGGTAGCCGTTATGGGTGGCGAGCCTGAAGTCATGCTTGACAAAGCATTGGAGACCCTGGGGGGAATCGGAAAGTATATCAAAAAAGGGCAAAAAGTCGTTATCAAACCGAACATCGGATGGGACCGTACACCGGAACTGGCAGGAAATACCAACCCACAGCTTATCAAGGCGTTGGTAAAGAAATGCCTGGATGCCGGAGCAGAAAAAGTAACCGTTTTCGACCATACCTGCGATAACTGGCAGAAATGTTATGAAAGCAGTGGTATCGCTGCAGCCGTAAAAGAAGCCGGAGGTATTATCATGCCGGGTAATGACGAAAAGTATTTCAAAGAAGTATCTATCCCCAACGGAGTAAAAGTAAAATCAGCCAAGATACACGAAGCACTGATCGAAGCGGATGCCTGGATCAACGTTCCTATCCTGAAGAATCATGGCGGAGCAAAACTGTCCTGTGCCATGAAGAATTATATGGGGATCGTTTGGGACCGCCGGTTCTTTCATCAGAACGACCTGCAGCAATGTATCGCCGATATTTGTACCTGGCAAAAGAAACCGGTACTGAATATCGTGGATGCTTACCGTATGATGCACCAAAACGGGCCGCAGGGTAAAAGCGCTGCCGACGTAGCTACATTGAAATCCATGATCGTCTCTCCGAATATCATTGCGATCGACACGGCCGCTCTGGCTCTGTTCAACCAGGTAAAGAAACTGGATATGGAAGCTGTCGGACACATCGGTAAAGGAGAAGAATTAAAACTGGGAACAACGGATTTAAAGAAAGTCAATATCAAACGTATTAAGATTTAATGAAGCGACCTAATTATTTAAAAGGACTGAGAGTTCTGCTCGCAGTCCTGTTTTTTATACCCATCCTTCTTTTCTTCCTGGATTTTACGAATAAGATGCCGATGGATATACATAAACTGCTGCATGTCCAGTTACTGCCTGCTATTTTGGGCAGTATGTTCGGGATCGTAGCCGTTCTACTTCTGCTGACGTTATTCTTCGGGCGTATCTACTGTTCGGTAATCTGTCCGGCCGGAGTTTTCCAGGATATGATCAATCGCCTGTTCTGTATAGGCAAAAAGAAGAAAAAAGGGATACGACGGTTCAAATATCATAAACCCTTGAACTGGGTACGTTATGTTCTACTGGCGGCAACAGCGATAACGGCTGCACTGGGATTTTCCGGTCTGTGCCTGTTACTCGATCCGTACAGTAACTTCGGACGCATCGCGGCGAATTTGTTCCGCCCTTCCGTCATGTGGGGAAATAACATATTGGCCGACTGGTTGATGAAAATGGATAACTACTCGTTGTTTCATGTAACGATCAGTACCGTGAGCATTGCAGGTCTGGTGGCCGGCATCGTGGCATTGGTTGTATTTGCCGTGATGGTTATTTTCCGCGGCCGTCTGTTTTGTAACTCGTTATGTCCGGTTGGAGCTTTGCTTAGTCTGGTTTCGCGTTATTCATTCTTCCGTATTTCGTTCGACAAAGAGGCTTGTACTCATTGTGGGAACTGTGAACATACCTGTAAAGCAGAAGCGATCGACGCTAAAAATCTGACGGTCGACACATCGCGTTGCGTGGATTGTTTCAACTGTGTTTCATCCTGCTCCAAAGGCGGATTGCAATACCGTTTCAACCCTCCTTTCAGGAAAGAAGAAAAGAAGATCGCCGAAGCTGCCATGAATATGGAAGCAGAACCGCAACCGGCAGTGAACAGCCGTCGTACTTTTCTGGCTACCGGAGCTACTGTTGCCGCTACCCTCCCGATCGTTTCGGCTATTGCAGAAGGTGTCGAACAAGCCAAAGGTAATGGACATGGGAATGGTCACGGAAAGAGAAAAGGCCGTAAAAAATGGCCGCCCGTTACACCTCCGGGATCACTGAGCCTGGAACGTTTCAAAGACAAATGTACCGGATGCCATATCTGTGTGGTGAAGTGTCCGAGCCAGGTATTGCGTCCGGCCGGATTGGAATATGGTTTCGATTATCTGCTGAAGCCGCGCATGGCCTATCTCAGTAGTTATTGTAATTACGAATGCACGATATGCTCGGAAGTTTGCCCGGCCGGTGCCATTATGCCTATTACGGTGGAAGAAAAGAAATCGTTGCAGGTAGGTATCGCAACCTTCTTTATCAACCTATGTATTGTGAAGACGGAAGGGACCGATTGCGGTGCTTGCTCCGAACACTGTCCGACACAGGCTGTACACATGGTGCCTTACGAAGGAACACTGACGATCCCTCAGGTAAATCCCGACTTATGTGTAGGTTGCGGCGGCTGCGAATCGATCTGTCCGGCACGTCCGATGCGGGCCATTATCGTGAGGTCGAATGTGGTGCATCAAACCATTGTTTTACCGGAAGAGGAAGAAGTCAAAAACGTAGAAGTAGATGACTTCGGATTCTGATAGAATTATATTACCTTTGCGCCCAAAGCAAAGATAAAGAATGAAATTCGAATTACAACACAACGATACTAAGACAAATGCAAGGGCGGGCTTGATTACAACCGATCACGGGGTAATCGAGACGCCCATTTTCATGCCTGTCGGAACACAAGGCACAGTGAAAGGCGTCCACATGACCGAACTGAAAGAGGATATTAAGGCACAGATCATCCTGGGTAACACCTATCATCTATACCTGCGTCCGGGTCTTGAAATCCTGGAGAAAGCCGGGGGATTGCACAAGTTTAATACATGGGATCGCCCTATCCTGACCGACAGCGGAGGTTTCCAGGTATTCTCGCTTTCCGACAACCGCAAATTGCACGAGGAAGGAGCCGAGTTCCGTTCGCATATCGACGGTTCAAAGCATCTTTTCACCCCCGAAAAGGTAATGGATATCCAGCGTATCATCGGTGCCGACATCATCATGGCTTTCGACGAATGTTGTCCGGGAGATGCCGACTATGATTATGCAAAGAAATCGCTGGGGTTGACCGAACGATGGCTGGACCGTTGTTTCGACCGTTTCAATTCCACGGAGCCGAAATATGGTTACAGCCAATGCCTCTTCCCGATCGTACAGGGTTGTGTATATCCAGACCTGCGCCGTCATGCGGCAGAGAACATAGCAAAGAAAGGGGCTGACGGAAATGCTATCGGCGGACTGGCTGTCGGCGAACCGACCGAGAAGATGTACGAAATGATCGAGGTTGTCAATGAAATATTACCCAAAGACAAACCTCGCTACCTGATGGGGGTCGGGACTCCTATCAATCTGCTGGAGGCGATCGAGCGCGGCGTGGATATGTTCGACTGTATCATGCCGACCCGTAACGGACGTAACGGGCAGATCTTCACGCAATACGGTACGATCAACCTGCGCAATAAGAAATGGGAGGACGACTTCTCCCCTGTCGATCCGGATGCCCACTCATACGTAGATACGCTTTACAGCAAAGCATACCTGCATCATCTGATCAAAGTAAACGAACTCCTGGGTCTGCAAATTGCTTCCATCCATAACCTCGCCTTCTATCTGTGGCTGGTGAAGGAAGCACGAAAGCATATCATCGCCGGTGACTTTGCTATCTGGAAAAGCGGTATGGTGCAGCAACTAAATAATCGACTCTAAAAGTTGACAGATAACAGTTGACAGTTGACAGATTTTATACTCTATTCCAACTGTCAACTGTCAACTGTCAACTGTCAACTAAAAAGACATTCGCATGAAATTCAAATTAAAACGGATAGACTGGTATATCATCAAGCAGTTTCTCGGAACGTATGTTTTCGCGATCATGCTGATTATCTCTATCTCCGTCGTATTCGATATAAACGAAAAGATCGATAAGTTCCTGAAACCCGAAGTTCCCCTGCAGGCGATCATTCTGGATTATTATATGAACTTTATCCCCTATTTCGCCAACTTGTTCAGTCCACTGTTCACGTTTATCGCGGTCATCTTCTTTACCTCGAAGCTGGCGGACAATTCGGAGATTATCGCCATGTTGGCAAGCGGAATGAGTTTCCGGCGGCTGATGTTGCCTTATGCGATCTCGGCTGCGATCATTGCGATAGCCAGTTTTGTTTTGAGTGCTTTCATCATTCCCCCGGCCAATGTGACGCGTATCGATTTTCAGAACAAATATATCAGGAACAAAAAAGTGGAATATGCCCGAAACATACAGATTGAAGTGGAACCGGGTGTGTTCGCTTATTTCGACCGTTATGACGCACGCCCGAACATGGGTTATCGTTTCTCACTCGAACATTTCGAAGGAAAGAAGCTGATCTCCAAGCTGACGGCCAATTCAATCAAATACGACTCGCTATACAAATGGACCGTGATCGATTATATGATCCGCGACTTTGAAGGAATGCGCGAACATATCACCCAAGGCTCCCGTAAAGACACGACGCTGACGATCATTCCGTCCGACTTCCTGATCTCGGTAAACGATTGTGAGACGATGACCTCCCCACAGTTGGCAACTTATATCGAACGGCAGAAAACGCGTGGTATAGGTAATATCCAGACATTCCAGATCGAATATCATAAACGTTTCGCTTCCATCATGGCGGCATTTATCCTGACCTCTATCGGGGCTTCTCTCTCCTCACGCAAGATCAAGGGAGGTATGGGTATGAATATCGGTATCGGACTGGCTTTGAGTTTCTCTTACATCCTGTTCACCACGGTTACATCGACCTTTGCGATCAACGGATATGTAAGTGCGATGGTGGCCGCCTGGATCCCGAATATTCTCTATACGTTCATTGCCATTTATCTGTACCGGAAAGCACCGAGATAATCACTGGTATCCCCGCTTATGAGCCATGAAATGTTTGTGGTAGCTGAAAAATAAAAAAGGAATGTATCAAAACTAACTTTGATACATTCCTTTTTCACTATATGGATTTTACGAATCGTGTATTATTCGAAAACGACTTCCAGTTCATCTATATATAAGGTACTTCCGGGTGCTCCCTGGAAAGCATCACCTTTACTGCTGGAAGAGAAAATGAGAGCTAACTTATACAATTTGGTTGTATCATACGTTTTGCCTTTCTCAAATTTGAATTCGAGGCTGAACGGAGTATATTCCGCTTTCGCCGTACCGTCGGCCAAGCTTGCAACTGCTACAATCTTGTCAGAATCGCCGATATTCAGACCTGTCAACGTTTCGTTTTCGTTAGCTACTTCATATAAAACACCTTTTATACTACATTCGTCCGTCAATTCCGGATGTTCTATAATATTTGCTTTTTTAGAACCATCTAAAAATAATTCACCTGGAGTATATTTATAATATCCATTAAAGAGCAACGGTTTCTTATCACACATGATACCGAATTTCGTACTGTTCAACTGGTTAAAAGGATCGACCGCAAAACGTCCGGTATACAGAGAACCGGAAGTAATAGCAGGTGCTAAAGAAATATCCGATGTATTCTTAGTTGTCAGTTTAGCTGCCATACCTTTAACAGCATCCTCTGTTGGAACAACCGGAAATTCGTCTGTATAACCAAATAATGCCAAATAGCTGGCACCGGCACTGCTGGTCGCCAATTTATCATCGGGGAATGGCGTTTTATAGGCAGCCTTACCGGTTCCTTTGTCAACCCATTCGTCTAGTGAATATTTCTGCATTTTGCCAGCTACGGAAACAGTATAAGTCGTGGTCGTAATTCCATCCTCCGAAGTCACAGTGTAAGTGACAGGTTTAGAGAAATCCTGCGCTACACCGCTTGCAGGAGTGATTGTTGCTTTATCGGAAATTTTGATTGTTGGAACTAAAGCTGCCAATTCTTCCGCTTTGATGGTGTCTGTTACCATAAAGGTGATGTTTGTTCCGTCAATTTCCGGCTGTGAAACGACTTCTTTGCTGTCGAAAGTAAATTCTGTGATCTTAGCCTCCGAACTCTGGTCGGTAGCCAGTTTCGTACCCGTGAAATCGACTTTCACTGTGATGGCTGCACCTGACTGGGTAGCTTTTACATTGATCACCATATTGAGTTTTTCACCGGCAATAGTACCGTTCATTACCACATCGCAATCGCCGACGATAGGTAACGTCAACTTTTGTTCGCCATCGAACTTACAAGCGTCATCACTTTGTTTTTCTACATTACATTTGTCTACGGAAATGTTTCCGAGTGCCATAGCCCCGAAACTGAAGTTTTTCAGTTCCATCTTGATCTGGTTGTCGCCGACTTTGGTCACATACACTTTCTGGGGAAGATTTTCACCGACTTTAGTTCCGTCCAGATCTACATCGAGCGTTCCTTTATATACGCCGTCAAATTCTGTTCCGATAGGTCCTGCCTTATCGTCATCACTACAAGCCGTGAACAAACTTAGCATGCAGAACATGCTGAATAAATACATTAGTTTTGTTTTCATAAATCTGTTAGTAAACTAATACCTTTTAATTATTAAAATAAAGTTTTTTTAAACAGCACGAAGATAAGGACATTTTTGAGAAAAACGATCACTTGAGAATTTATAAAGAAAAAAAGAGAGACTATTAAATATAGTCTCTCTTTTCTAATCTATAAAATATTTATTTTATTTAGTAAAACCTAAACCAAAATCGAAGATTGTTGAAGCTGCAAGCATTTCTTCCAACCATGGCATCAATGATGCAAAATCACCAGGAACCAAAGGTTTTAAGATTGGTACAACTTTTGTAAGAAGATCTTTAGATACATAGAACTGTGCTGAATTACCTTCAATTGTCATATTTAATGGTAAAGCATAATAACTTCCTGTTTCTTGTAAAAGACCTTTTAATGCAGTCAACAATTCCTCACCCATTACTGCACCTCCTATCTCTAAGAAACTTTTGCTAATGGCCAAATATAATTGACTCTTCCCATCTTTCGTTTGTACATAATAACGAAGATCAAGCATGTTAATAATGGCCATAATTTCTTCGGCATTACCACCTGAAGCTGTAGTCTTGAAAGAGATACCTAATTTACCGTCTTCTGCAAAATTAACGGTTACTGATTCTACTTTCTGAGCAATCATCTGACCAATCATCGATTTCATCATTGGTACCAAGAAGTCAGAGCCTTCCACACCTTCGATATTAACTATCACATCAGCAGTCAGAGCATTACTGTTATTAGTATCTTCTTCGATTTTCAAATTCCAAGCTCCTATAGCAGATGAAGTTATTTTGAGTGTTGTTTTAATTGTTAATATGCCTTCTTTTACAGAACCTTCAATTGATACAACACGGTCATCTGTTGTACTTTCTCCAGTCAAGGTATAACTGTCAGTATTAGCTACTTTTGCTAATTTAGCATCTAATTTTACTTCCGATTCACCGATCACTATATTATTAAGAACAACAGAAGCTTTTTCTGCAGAAGCAGCTTCTACTTTTACTGAATATATTGATTCCTCTTTTTGAGCTTCTCCGTTTAAAACTAATGCTTCTGCTTCATAAGTACCAGAAATAGCTTGCCAACTGTTGTCAACCTTTTCTTCTTCATCGTCACTACATGCTGTAAATAAGCTAATACAACAAATCAATGTAAAAAAATAGAATAAATTCTTACTCATGATAAATACGTTTAATATTAATATTTAATGTTTAATGAGTCGCGAAGATAAGAACATTTTTTTTGTAAATACACTTTTATCTAGCTGTTCTTAAAAATAGAACATTCTTTATTAATAAAATATTTCCCGGGACTAAATCTAAACAAAGAATGGACACATCTCCCCATATTTTCATATTTTCCGTTATAAACAGTAAAAACATCGTCAAACAAAGCATAATAAACCTTTTATCTTCCTTTATCTGCTCTAAGGAGCATATTTTCTTCCGAAAAAACACTTTTCTTCCATTTTTTACCTACTTTTAGTGCATCTCACTGTAAGAAAGCTTGAAAAGCAACCGGAGGAGACTTCTCACTGTGAGGATAGTTGAAAAAAGCGATTTTGAACTTTTTCACAGTGAGAAATCGCTTTTTTCCCGTTTTGAAGATTTCTCTGTGTGAGAAAAGGTCTTTTTCCCGGATTTGAAGAGTTCTCACGGAGAGACGACTCTACCGAGCTATTTTGAAGATTTCTCACTGTGAGAAACCTTTGTCGGCAACTTTTGAAACATTCTCATGGAGAGAAAGCATTCCGAAGGATATTAAAAATATGAACGAGATTTTTTTATTAAATATGAATCTTAAAAATAATCTGATTATGAAGCAAATTCCAAAAATCAACTACTTAATGCAGGCCCGTAACGCCGAGCATTACAACCTGTACCTGCAAACCCTGAAAATCATCACTGTCGATTTTGCGACAAAATATAAGCTGACTGCCCTGCGCGATGCCTTAGCCGCTGCTTTCGATGGCGAAGATGATGCGTATTTGCAGTCGAGAAGCTTTGCCGATACGAAAGAGATCGATGAGAAAGACGCCGTGCGCGACAAACGTTTCCGTTTTATCTTCCTCACGACCGAAAGCAAGGAGCTCAGCCTGGTGGAAGCTGAAGCCAAGGCTGCTGAAAAAGTGGCTTTTGCGATCGCTCCGTATGCGGGTGCCGCATCGAAACCTTTCGCCGAAAATACGGCGATGGTGGAAGATATGGTGAAAAAATTACAGTCGGCCGAATATACATCTTACATGCAGGCATTGGGATTGACTGATGCCGTCGTTGCTCTCAAAACGGCTAACAATGATTTTGTGGCCGCCTTTTCACGCCGTGCCGATGAGAAACGTATCCGCTCTGTCAGCGACAACCTGAAAAAACTCCGCCCGGTGACGGATGAAGCTGCTCGCAAATTGTTCGATGCCATCAACGCGCTTTATCTCGTGAATGAGTTGGTCGATAAAGATCAGGCGAAAGAAACGGCGATCGGCACTGTGATCGATGCCGTGAATGCAGAGATCGTTCAATTCTCGGAAACGCTGTCGCGTCGTGGTGTAGGGAAGAAAGCGAAGGTCGAGCCGGATGATAAGCCGATCATTCCTCCCGAAGAAGGTGGTGGTGAAGGTGGTGGCGACCGACCGGAGATAGAATAAATCCGTCTTTATTCCCATCTTTTAATGTGTAATGTCTTGACATAAATAAACCCTGAAAGTTTTTTGTCCAACTTTCAGGGTTTATTTCGGTACGGAAACTCCCTCTTCACAGGTATGTTTTATAGAAAATTACTTCTCCAGCAGATTCAACGTTACGCTGATATCTTCCGTCTTTTCCAAAATCTCGGGCAGGTTGGTAAACAGTTCCTGTACAATCGGCAGCAATACAGGCTTAATCTCATTGGGAATAATCTCCGACAATTTGGGAAGCAAGAGCTGCTGTATCTTTTCGTTTGCCAGCACAGGCAACAGCTGCATCAACAGTTCTTTGTTTGCCGTGATCCGAGCGTTGCCGCCGGTAACACTATAGTCCAAAGGTATTCCTTTCGAAAGATATTGGGCTAGATACTTGATCAGGGATAAATCAAATCCGGGCATTTCCGCTTTCGACCTTGTTGCCAGGATTTGAGCGATATTCAACTGCACATACATCACATTGTCCTTTACATAATACTGCGCCAAGTTAAGCGGTGACGATGACCATTCGGATGAACCTTTTTTCTTATAGCTGGCAACGATATTCCCATCGCCTCCGAAAACAACCATTTGAAGCACGCTTTGCAGCAACGGTCCGACCAAAACGTCCAATTCAGGGGCAACAACCGAGATTGGCAGTTTACCTTTGCCCAAAGCAGACAAATCGATCATATAATCAGACTTCCAGACAATATTCAACGGTTTGGCAGGCTGAAGATTCCAGTTGCCAACCAGGTCGTTGTGCGGCATTCTTATATCATCGACTGTCATGGTCAGTTTGTCTTTCTCAACGCTACCTGAATACTTAAATTCGCGTCCGTTAGACGAATCGGTGCCCTCAAACGTATATTTCTCACCCGACAGTGTTAACGGGACATTCGACAAGGTGGTGTATGTTTCACCCGGAATAACGCCCGGTGCTACCTCGAGAAAGGGTGCGCTAGATTTCGAGAACAATCCCAGCAGCTCGACCAGATAATCGGCCGATCCTCTCATCGTGATCGTAGCCGTTTTTCCGTTTTGTGTATCAAAGATGATTTCTTTGCCTAACAAAGCAAGATTTCCATTTTTCAAGTCCAATTTATCACCGGAATAAGTGGTGTTTACATCCAACCCGTTCGGGTCTTTCGAATCGTCATCGTCACAAGCTGTAAAAAAGCTCAGCGCACACAACATAGTAAACAAATACAAAAAACTTTTCTTCATAACTCTCTTTTTTATAAACAAACGTCTCTAACTGAGAATAAAATAGTTTATTCAAACGCCACGAAGATAGGCATTATTTCATTAAGCGGATTTAAAAATTAAAGGCTTAACATTACGTCGGCCAAATCTTTAGCATTTATAATCAAAGAAAATCCGTATCTCCTCAAGAGCTACGGATTTTCCGAATGTAAATGTATATCTATTATTACCAGGTCACAGTTTCATATGTGATCCGTCGCAAAACGGTTGGTTCTTTGAATGACCGCAACGGCAAATTGCCGTTCTTTCCATAATCATTTCTTTTCCATCGGGTGTGATCAGTTTTACCGGGCCTTTCACCAACAACGGACCTTTATCCATTGCTTTCAGTTCTACTAAAGGTTGTTCTTTGTTTTCCATAACTTCTAATTCTATTGGTTTTTATTTATATTATGTAAGCTTTATATAAGAACAATGACAAATTTACATTTGTTTAGTAAAAACAGTAAATAGCACTTATTCTACCACTAACATTTTATCATTGACAGCGACTTTATCGCCACCGGTAATATAAACCTCCTTCACTATCCCGTCTATCGGGCTGCGTATCTCGTTTTCCATTTTCATGGCGACCAATACACAAAGCGGAGTTCCCGCCGTTACTTCATCACCGGGTTTCACATTCACTTTCAGGATCACGCCCGGCATCTGTGCAGTGATCACCTGACGGCCGACAGCCACCGACTGGATACGCGACAGGCGCATCTTCTTCAGTTCGTCGATTACCTGTACCTGGAAATAATCGCCTTTATTCTTTACTTCGTACACATCGTCGGATATATTGGATATCTGGACACCGTGCGATTTATGATTGAGGATGATGGAATAGATGCTATCCCCTCCCACATTATAATCTACATTATATATCTTGCCGTTTACGGAGACTTTCTTTACCGGGCCGTCTTCCAGTATTTCCACCTTGAATTCGGTGTCGGGCATATCATTTACTGTTGCAAAATAGGTTGCTAATGCTTTTGACATAATCAGATCCTCCTTTTAATAGTTATTGGCAGTCATCTGCAGTTTACCGTAATATTTCCATAAAGACTCGCCTACCAACGGGACTGTTGTCATACGGGCAGAGGCCTCCTTCTCCTGTTCGAAATGCTTGATGGCCGCAGCAATCACGGCAACCAGCGGATCGTTGTTCTGACGACGTTTCAGATCTTCCTTATCGAATTTGGTATCGATGAAAGTCGTATCGTAATTCCCTTTCAGGAACGTCTCGTTGTGCAAGACACGCTGATGGAACGGGATCGTCGTTTTAATTCCCAGAATCTTATATTCCCGCAACGCACGTGCCATATTGGAGATGGCTGATTCGCGGTTACGTCCCCAAGTACACAGCTTAGCGATCATCGGGTCGTAATGCAAAGAGACTTCAAATCCGGCATACGCGGCACTGTCCAGACGTACATTACGTCCTTCGGGCGCTTCACGAACCTTGATGACACCCGGCGAAGGCATAAAGTTATTCTCCGGGTCTTCCGCATAGATACGGCATTCGATGGCCGCTCCTCTGAACTCTACATCTTCCTGTTTGTATGGCAACGGATTACCGGCAGCCACCAGGATCATATCACGTACCAGATCGACACCCGTAACCTCTTCCGTCACCGGATGTTCCACCTGCAGACGGGTATTCATTTCCAGGAAATAGAAGTTCTGGTCTTTATCCATCATAAATTCCAACGTTCCGGCACTGTAATAACCGATCTTCTTACAGGCTTCCACCGCCACAGCCAGCATCTTCTTGCGTGTCTCTTCCTTTACAAAAGGTGACGGCGATTCCTCGATCACTTTCTGGTTACGGCGCTGAATAGAGCATTCACGTTCATAGAGATGGATCACATTCCCATATTTATCACCCAAAACCTGTACTTCGATATGATGCGGATTCTCAATATATTTTTCAATGTAAATAGCATCATTCCCGAATGAATTTCCGGCTTCGGAGCGCGACAGACGGAAAGCTTCTTCCAGCCCTTCTTCATCACGGACCAGACGCATGCCTTTACCACCTCCGCCAGCCAATGCTTTCAGCATGATCGGATAACCGACCTCTTTAGCGACTTTGCGGACTTCTGCGATATTGTTAACCGGCTCTTCTGTTCCGGGAACGACAGGTACACCGGCTGCTTTCATGATCTTGCGGGCCTCGGTCTTAATCCCCATTTTAGCAATAACATCGGCACTCGGACCAATAAATATGACACCTTCTTCTTCACATCTGCGGGCAAAATCTGCATTTTCAGATAGAAAACCGTATCCCGGATGGATAGCGGCACCGGTCTTCTTGGCGATTGCCAGGATCAGGTCGGGTTTCAGATAAGAAGTGTCTGTTTCATCTTCCGAGATACAGTAGGCTTCTTCGGCATATCGTACATGCAAGGCACCCCGGTCTACATGTGTATAGATCGCAACGGTCGGTATATTCATTACGCGGCAGGTACGAAAGATTCGCATCGCAATTTCGCCGCGATTGGCTACTAATACTTTCTTTATCATAATCGTTCGCGTATTAAAGTGGTAAATTGGAATGTTTCTTCGGCGGATTGGATTGCCGTTTATTAGCCAGCAGTTCGAAGCTGCGGATCAGGCGGGCACGTGTTCCCGACGGTTCGATGATCTCGTCCACATAGCCCAGTTCGGCTGCCCGGTAGGGATTAGCGAATTTCTCACGATAATCATCCTGCAATTCCTTGCGTTTCTTCTCTACGTCCTCGGCCTTTTTCAGTTCTTTACGGAAAAGGATATTCACGGCACCGTCCGGTCCCATCACAGCGATCTCGGCAGTCGGATAAGCGAAATTGATATCACCGCGGATATGCTTGGAGCTCATCACATCATAGGCTCCGCCGTATGCCTTACGGGTAATGACTGTTACTTTCGGCACCGTCGCTTCACAATAGGCATAAAGCAATTTTGCCCCGTGGCGGATAATACCTTCATATTCCTGGTTAACGCCCGGAAGGAATCCCGGCACATCCACCAATGTCAGCAACGGAATATTGAAAGCATCGCAGAAACGGACGAAACGGGCCGCCTTCACGGAAGCATTTATATCCAGCGTCCCTGCCAGAGCGGCCGGTTGATTGGCTACAACACCGATCGTTTTTCCATTCAACCGGATATAGCCGATAACGATGTTCTTGGCATATTCTTCCTGTACTTCAAAGAAATTATGATCGTCGGCAACCGATTCGATCAGTTCTTTCATATCGTAAGGCTGATTCGGATTGGTCGGAATCAGATTATTCAATTGTTCATCGATCCGGTTCGCGCTGTCGGTCGTCGGGATGAACGGAGGTTCTTCCATATTATTACTTGGAAGGAATGACATAAGTTCGCGTATCTTCAGAATACAATCCATGTCGTTATCCCCTGTGAAATGAGCTACTCCGGAACGACTGCTGTGCACTTCCGAGCCGCCTAAATCCTGCATTGTCACCTCTTCTTGCGTCACACTCTTTACCACTTCCGGCCCCGTAATAAACATATAGCTGGAATCTTTCACCATAAAGATGAAATCGGTCAGAGCCGGTGAATAGACTGCACCTCCGGCACACGGCCCCATGATCGCACTGATCTGTGGAATAACCCCCGAAGCCAGCGAGTTACGTAAAAAGATCTCTGCATAACCTGCCAGCGAGCGTACACCCTCCTGAATACGTGCTCCGCCTGAATCGTTCAGACCGATCACCGGTGCACCCAGTTGCATCGCCATATCCATAATCTTACAGATCTTCCGTGCATATGTCTCGGAAAGAGCACCACCGAATACCGTAAAATCCTGGGCAAATACAAATACCGTACGTTTACCTATCAAACCGTAACCTGTCACTACCCCATCGCCCAACGGACGCTGTTTCTCCAGTCCGAATTCTGTACAACGATGGGTTACAAATTTATCGACTTCCACAAAACTTCCTTTTTCAAGAAGTAATTCGATTCTTTCACGGGCAGTCAGTTTACCCGCTGCGTGTTGTTTTGCGATACGGTCTTCGCCGCCTCCCAGCTCTGCCTGATGGTTCAGAGCTGCCAATTGTTCAATTTTTTCTTTCATGGCGATTGTCGGTTTTTATTGATGAACTTTATTTTATTACTACTGGTGATATATACAAAAGTAAGAGTAACAACTATCTTAAACTGTATTATATATTACACAGTAAATATTCCATGATCTTAACGCCTTTACAAGATAAACATTTGAAAGTATGAAACTGTTACGGAAACTAATCGAATTTATCGATAGAGTTATCGATTCTATTTATCTCCGATGTTCTATCTACTCCATAAAACCGTTGCTTTTTCACCGCTTCTATCCTGCGAAAATTTCCTGTTTTTTTCTTCCCGACTATATACTAAGCGACTAATAAGTTAAATTATATAAATATAATAAGTCATTTATTGTATATAAAAAATCTTTTCTCTTTATTTGTCAGACAAATAAGATTAATAAGAATTATAACCTACTATATCATGGATTCACTGAAAGTTCACAGTCAGACCATTACATTGGTCGATCAAGTTGAAGATAAGCTCCTTAATTACTTAAAGGAAAAGGATTTGCGTGCTGGAGATCCTATTCCCAATGAACTGGAATTAGCGGCTGCCCTGGGCGTTGCCCGTAGTGTTCTGCGCGAAGCATTAAGCCGCCTGAAGATGATGGGGATGATAGAAAGTCGTACTCGTAGAGGAATGATCCTAAGAGAACCGTCCATACTTGGAGGTATGAAACGGGTTGTCGATCCGCGTATTTTAAGTGAAGAATCGCTTTTCGATATCTTAGGCTTCAGAATCGCTCTTGAAATAGGTATGTGCAGCGATCTGTTCCGTAATATCACAACCAGGGATATCCACGAACTGGAAGAAATTGTAAAGATGGGGATCGTTTTCGAAAATAACGAATATGCTCCGGTCAGCGAATTTACTTTTCACGCCAAATTATACGAGATAACAGGTAACAAAACCATTTCCGAATTTCAGGAAATCATACATCCCGTCATGATCTTCGTAAAAAATAAATTCAAAGACTTGCTTGAACCTATCAATATCGAGATGAAAGAAAAAGGCCAGATCGTTACCCATGCCGACCTGCTCGAATATCTGAAGAAAAAAGATGAAACAGGTTACCGGAAAGCCATAGAGCAACACTTTGAGGTCTACAAAAGATTCTTAAACAGTAAAACGTAAACAAAAAAATTTCATCTTATGTCTAATACATCTAAAATAACAATCCTATTTCTTGCTTGTCTCTTAAATCTTCCTTGCCTGCAAGCAAACGTCCATGATACTTCAAAAAGTACAGAGATGGAAAAGATCAAATGGGACAACAGTTTGACTTTACCAGAAATAGACGGACGAGCCAACATAGGTGTTGCCGGTGCTTTTTCAGGATTTATCGGCAATAACCTGGTTATAGCCGGAGGAGCCAATTTCCCGGATATGACTCCCTGGAACGGAGGGCATAAAACATGGTGGAATACATTATATTATATAGACATTTCCGATCCGACCGCAAAATGGAATATTGTCCGGGATTGTATGCCTAAAGCATTAGCTTACGGAATTTCTATTGAATTACCTTCCGGATTATTGTGTATTGGAGGATGTGATGACAGTCATGTTTACAAGGATGTCTTTTTACTTCAGATTAAAAATGGGAAAATCGAAGTCGATACGAACTGGCCTTCTTTACCTGTACCGTTAGCCAATGCGGCCGGTGTACTGTTAGATAATAAGGTATATATAGCCGGAGGCCAGGAAAGTATGGTTATGCAGGAAGCAACCGGACACTTTTTTGTTCTCGATTTGTCAAATCGTAAAAAGGGTTGGAAAACCCTGGAGACCTGGCCGGGAGCACCACGTGGATATGCTGTCAGTGCTGCTCAAAGCGATGGATTTGATAAATGCTTCTACCTTTTCAGCGGGCGGAACTATAAAGCGGACGGATATGTAGAAGTTCTCACAGACGGATTTGTATATAATCCCCGCCTGAACAACTGGAAAAAACTAGACCGTCAATTTCCGGTCATGGCAGGTACCGCAATACCGACAGGAGCTAACCATATTCTTTTTCCAGGCGGTGTCTCCAGATTAATCCCAGGCTCTGACGAGCATCCGGGATTCGATAACGTGATCCGTTCATATCATACTATCACAAACACACTGATAGAAAAAGAAGTTGTACCCTATCCTATTCCTGTCACAACGAACATTGCCCGTAAAGAGAATACATTCTATCTGACCAGCGGAGAGATCAAACCCGGTATCCGTACGCCTTTGTTGTTAAAAGGAGAAATTATACCTTTTGAAAAAGGACTCGGAACAACCAACACCATAGTTATCATCTTATACTTTGCATCCTTAGCCTGGATTGGATATTACTTTTCCAAAAAACAAAAGAATACGGACGATTACTTTAAAGGAGGAGGTCGTCTTCCCTGGTGGGCTGTTGGCTTGAGTATTTTCGGGACTAGCCTCAGTGCTATAACCTTCATGTCCATTCCGGCAAAGTCTTATTCATCCGATTGGAGTTATATGTTGGTTAATGCCGGAATCCTGATGGTTGTTCCCTTTATTCTATATCTGTTCATTCCTTTTTACAGAAAACTGAATGTAACAACCGCTTATGAATACCTGGAGCAACGGTTCAATCCTTTGATCCGTGTTATCTGCAGTCTGGCGTTCATCTTGTTCCAGATAGGAAGAATGGGGATTGTTTTATTCCTGCCGGCAATCGCACTAAATGTCGTAACAGGATTCGACATATTTCTCTGTATCGGACTAATGGGTATATTGAGTTTGATATATACCATGATGGGAGGAATTGAAGCTGTTGTATGGACAGACGCTTTACAGGTTGTCGTTTTATTAGGAGGAGCTATTTTAGTTGTTATCATAGCGATATTCAATATTCCAGATGGTATTTCCGGCGTTATACAGGAAGCCGCATCAGACAACAAGTTCGATCTGGGCAGTTTGAATTTCGATTTGAAACAATCGACTTTATGGACTGTATTGATCGCAACATTCTTTACCAATTTAACAACTTACGGGACTGACCAGACAATGGTACAGAGATATATGACCACAGAAACTGAAAAGCAGGCTAAAAAAAGTGTCCTGACAAATGCCGTTCTGACCATACCTGCCACATTACTTTTTTTCTTTGTCGGCACGGTACTTTATGTATATTACAAACATAATCCGGCAGACCTGAGTCTGACTATTACTGACGGAGACGCGATCCTTCCCTGGTACATTTATTCTGAATTACCTCAAGGCATAACCGGTCTTCTGATATCAGGCATTTTCGCTGCCGCCATGTCAACGCTCAGCAGCAGTATGAACTCTGCTGCAACGGCTTATATCGTCGATATCCATAGTAAGATCGTAAAAAGAGATTCAATGAATAGCTTGTTTGCAGCGAAAACAGCCACCCTACTGCTAGGTATTGCTGGTATTGCTTTCGCCTATATGATGGCTACCTGGGAAATAAAATCATTATGGGATGAATTTAATAAAATACTAGGTATCATCCTGGGAAGCCTGGGTGGCCTGTTCTTATTAGGAATGATAACACGACGGGCTAATGCAACCGGTGCTGTATGTGGCATAGCCGGTAGTATTATAGTCCAACTGGTAATGATCCATTTTCAATATGTCCATTTATTATTATATACGACAACAGGATTCATCTCTTGCTTCGTCATCGGATATATTGCCAGCCTGATCATACCCGGTCATAAAAAGAATATCGATCATCTGACCATTTACAAAATATTTTCTAAAAAATAACAACATGAAAAATTATCAACGTCTGAAAGGATTGATTGCCGCATCTTTTACTCCCATGGATGCGAACGGAAATGTAAATCTTTCCGCAATCGACAAGTATGCCGACCTATTGGCTGATTCGAAGATGACAGGAGCATTTGTTTGCGGAACAACGGGAGAATCCCTGTCCCTGACCACCGATGAGCGTAAAAGCATTTTGGAACAATGGGTAAAATCAGCAAATGGGCGTTTTAAAGTGATCGCACATGTCGGAAGCAATTCGCTGATTGAAGCCATCGATCTGGCATCGCATGCAGCCCGTTCAGGAGCGGATGCTATTGCATCCATGGCACCTTGCTTCTTCAAACCGGCAACAGTGGACGAACTGATTGCCTTCTTCGCCCCGATAGCAAAAAGCGCGGAAGATTTACCGTTTTACTATTACAACATGCCTTCTATGACCGGTGTTTCTTTATCGGTTACAAAATTCCTGGAAGAAGGTAAAAAAGTAATCCCTAATCTTGTCGGAACTAAATTCACCCATAATAATCTGATGGAAATGGGAGAATGTCTGACTTTACATAACGGCGAATTTGAGGTCCTTCACGGATATGACGAAATATTAATATCCGGATTAGCTTTCGGTGCCGTTGCAGGCGTAGGTAGTACTTATAATTACTTACCGGATGTGTACCACGGCATTCTGAAAGCGATGCAGGACGGTGACCTTCAGAAAGCTAGGGATCTTCAAAAGAAATCGATAGAAATTGTAGAAATAATCATTAAATACGGAGGAGGTGTACGAGGAGGAAAAGCAATTATGAATTTGATTGGAATCGAATGCGGACCATGCAGATTACCCATTTCGCCTGTGAGCGATAAAGAATATAACATGCTGAAGAACGATTTGCTTAAAATCGGTTTTTTATCAAAATAAAAAAGACACGGGGAATAAAACTTTGGACGGTGCTATTCCCCCGTGTCGATCTTAAAATAACACTATTTTAAAACCAGTACAAAGATGAATAAAATTAATTATTTATGTCTACTGTTTGTCCTTTTATTATTCCCTTTAAGCTCAATTTCTGCACAGGAAATGTCTATTTCCGGTACTGTGACGGATAATGAAGGATTAACTATGCCGGGAGTTTCCGTAGCTGTAAAAGGAGCACCGACAGGAACAATTACCGATGTGGACGGTAATTTCAGTATTAATGTGTCCAAAGGCACTACACTTATTTTTTCATTTGTCGGATACACGACGAAAGAAATAAAGATCGAAAATACATCTATTTTAAATATCACCCTCAATGCTTCGACTGTCGGCCTCGATGAAGTTGTAGTTGTCGGCTACGGTACGCAATCGAGAAGAACCATCACGTCGGCAATCACAAAAGTAAGCGGAGATGCATTGAAGAATGTTCCGGTCAATACCATCGGTGAAGGCTTGAAAGGCAAGATAGCCGGTGCCAGATTATATTCCAATAATAATACACCGGGAGCCGATGCAACCATCCGTATCCGTGGAGGATCTTCCATAAATAAAAGTAATGATCCGCTGATTTTGGTCGATGGTGTCGAACGGGCCTTTTCCGGTATCAACCCCAATGACATCGAATCTATCGAAGTCTTAAAAGATGCGGCTTCTACCGCCATTTACGGATCAAGAGCTTCCAATGGTGTTATCCTGATCACGACAAAGAAAGGATCTGCCAACCAGGCTCCGCGAATTACTTTCGAGGCGAATCTGGCTTTGCAACAAGCAGAAACACTATATAACTTTATGAATGCGGAAGATTATATAAATACGGTTCGCCCGGCTGTAGCAGTTGGTCCAAATGCCAAATATAATTGGATGGACGGCTACTCTGCCAGTTCTGGAAATACGGAATCCTCTATCTATTCCACTCGTTATCTAAAAGACGGAGAAAGTGTTCCTGCAGGATACCGGTCCATGCCCG
The DNA here is from genome assembly GCF_003479515.1 of Parabacteroides sp. AF14-59. Taxonomy (NCBI): domain Bacteria; kingdom Pseudomonadati; phylum Bacteroidota; class Bacteroidia; order Bacteroidales; family Tannerellaceae; genus Parabacteroides; species Parabacteroides sp. AF14-59. Next base: position 21,623 of record NZ_QUHH01000031.1, read on the forward strand.
ATCCGCTCGATCCGAGTAAAACTCTGATTTTCCAGGATAATAACTTCCAGGATGAAATTTATAAAAACGCCCTCTGGCAAAACTATTATATCGGGATCGACGGCGGAAACGATGCAATAAGATATAATGCCAGCGCAGGTTATACCGATGACGGCGGTGTTGCGTTAGCGACCGATTATTCGCGTTTAAGCATGCGCAACAACCTGGATGTAAAGATTAACAGTAAGCTGACTTTTGCTGCAGGTTTCGATTATTCGAAGACAAAATCAGCAGAATATCCTAACCAGATGAATGTTATATCCAGAGGTTTGGCAACCCCTCCTACGCAGAAAAAATACAATGCTGACGGTACACCGACAAAAGGTTACAACGCAACCTCTCCTAACCCGTTATGGTACCAGTACTATAACGATCAGAGCAAAGAGGAAAAACGCCTGTCGGCATTCGGGAAATTGACTTACCATATTATCGATGGTTTAAAGGCAGATGTCCAAATGTCTACCTACAATCATCATTGGAGAAGCGACAGTTTCGAAAAAGCGAATGAGTTCAGCGGTTTGCGGACCACCACTGCCCAATACGGAGAATTGGAAAGAAACAAACTGGAAGCATACGGAACTTATAGCAAGACGATTAAAGATCATTCTTTCTCTGTTATGGCCGGTTATTCATATCAAAAGGATAAAAACCAGACGATGGAGGCAACCGTTACGGGCGCAAGTTCCGATAAAGTACCGACATTAACGGCCGGTCCGAATAAGAAAGACGCAAAAAGTGACTTTACAGACGATGTTACTATCGGTTACTTTGGACGTCTATCCTATGACTTTCAGAAAAAATATTTATTCTCTGCCACATTCAGAGAAGATGCCTCTTCCCGCTTTGCTTCAGGAAATCAATGGGGCTTCTTTCCCGGTGCTTCTGTCGGTTGGGTTATGTCTGATGAAAATTTTATGAAGAACATCAAGCCGATCGATAACCTCAAATGGCGTATCAGTTATGGTCAGACAGGTAATAATGCTATCGGATTATATGATGCATACGGAAAATATTCTACGGATGCCAAGTATGACGGAGTTGCCGGTATTGTCCCTTCTACAATGCCGAACCTGGGATTGACCTGGGAGGTTTCGACACAGTTGGATGCTGGTTTCGATTTATCGATGTTCAATAACCGGCTAAACATTAATGCCGACTATTTCGACAAAAGGACCGACAATCTGTTATTCAGTAAAGAACTGCCCAACACTTCCGGTTTTAAGGACGTACAAACGAATATAGGCAAAGTCAAATTCTATGGTTTTGATATCGAAATCGGTTCTACAAATATCGAAACCAAAGACTTCGTATGGACATCCAAATTCACCTGGAGTTTTGTAAAGAATAAAGTATTGAAACTGCCGGATAACGGACGTGATAAAAACCGTATCGGCGGTATAACATTGGCAGACGGAACTGCTTTTGGCGGAACAGCAGAAGGAGAATCACTGTATCGTTATTATGGGTATGTCGTGGATCGTATTCTTGAAACTCAGGAACAGGCCGATAATGCCATGTATGACAGTTCGGCCAAAGGATATCGCCAGTCTGACGGAAAGAAAATCGCGGGTCGTAAAGATGTGGGAGACTACGAATGGAAGAACCGTGAAGGCAGTCAGACCAAAGATGGAAAAGACTATATCGACAGTCAGGACCAATTCTTGCTGGGTTATACCGTTCCCCACTCTACGGGAGGCTTGAACAATAATTTCACCTATAAGAATTTTACCCTGAATATATTCCTGGATTGGGCGCTCGGACACTCTATCAACAACAATTCGGAAATGCGTTATTTCATGAATACATTTGCTAATAACTACACGTTGATCGATGAAGTAAAACAATGTTGGAAACAACCGGGTGATGACACAAAATATGCTCGTTTTACAGCAAACGATCCGGACGATGGAAATGCAAATTTCAGCCGGACTTCGAACATATTCAATTATAAAGGTGATTATTTGTGTATCCGGGAGATCAGTCTTCAATATACTGTCCCCACGAATAAGTTGGTAAAGTTAGGTATCCAGAATTTGGCTATCACATTAGCCGGTAATAACCTGCATTATTTCACAGCTGTGAAAGGTGTTTCTCCGGAAGTAGGAGCCTCTACTACTTACAATAAAGATTATTATAACTATCCTCCTATCAGAAAGTATTCCATAGGAGTAAAAGTTACATTCTAAATTAAAAGGATCTTATAAGCTATAAAAGAATAGTATTATGAAAATCAAAACAATAATATCAATATTACTGGCAGGAACCCTACTCTCTTCATGTCATGGGGACCTGGACATTATCCAGAAAAGTGAAGTATCTGCCAACTCCATGTGGCAGGACGAGGGGGATGCATCTTCGGCCATGTACGGTATGTTCAACAAATTCAGGGCTGCATTCAGTACCGGTTATGTTTACTGGGGTGAATACAGAACCGGATTATGGGCGGACGGTCTGGCCGGTCAGACTGCGCGCGATCAGGTCTATCAGAATCAGATACCGACCAGCCACGGTTATGCTAACTGGGAAGATCTGTATACAACGATCAACAATGCAAATCTGATTCTGAAATATACTCCCGATATTGCATTTAACAGTGAAGAAGCTAAAAATAAAATTCTGGCAAATGCCTATTATGTAAGAGCTTTCTGTTATTATTGGATCGGACGTATCTGGGGAGATGCTCCGATATTACTGGAAGGTTTCGAATCCGATCAGCAGGAAGGTTTATTTCCGACACGGCAACCGGCTGATGACGTATTCAGGCAGGTAGGTGAAGATATCGATAACGCCCTGGCTTTAATGCCGGTTTCGGTTACAGACAGAAATCTGGCTTCACAAGGTTCGATCAATATGTTGAAAGCTGATTACAACTTATGGATGTACAAAGTCCGGAATGCTGGAGAAACAGCACTGAATAATGCCAACAATGCGGTACAGGCAGTTTTAAGTAATTCCGATTATTCACTGGAAGAGGATTTCGGCAACATCTTTTATAATGAACTGGGAAATGAGATCATTTTTGCCTGGAGCTATATACAAGATGAATACACAGATGGATATGCGGGCGATTATCTTGTTCCTTCCCAGTATGTTTCTACGGAAGCAATCGAAAATCCTGTAAAAGTCGGCAGCCATCAGCAATGGTGCTTCTATACGGAAGATTACAAGAAGTTACTTTCTGAGAATCAAGATGACCAACGAACTGTTATCAGCTTCGAGACCTATTTCGACGAACCTAAAAACGCAACATTTCAGTGGATCAACAAATTTGCCGGAACATGGACGAACGGCACACGTATTTTTGATTCCGATGTCATTGTTTATCGCTATGCAGATGCCATTCTGTTTGACGCAGAGATCAAAATGGCGAAGAATGATATAAGCGGAGCAATCACATCTTTGAATAAGATTGCCGAACGGGCCTACAGGAAAAAAGACTTTTATCCGTCTTCCATGTCTGTAGCAGACCTCAACGAAGCAATAGTCACAGAACGTATGAAAGAATTCGCAGCCGAAGGTAAACTTTGGTGGGATTTTATTCGCCTGGGAGTCGTATTCAAAAAAGCACCTTATCTGATAGGACGCGATAACGAACAGAACGTTCTTCTGTGGCCGGTATCCCAGACATCGATCAATAAGAATCCGAATATCACGCAGACACCGGGATATGATAAATAATAAACTGTGAACATCCGGAGGATGAAACCGATATTTTATAAAAGCTTCATCCTCCGGTGTCTCAAAAACATACGATCATGAAGAAGTTAATAGTTATGAGCCTGATCTTGTTGATGCAATCAGGTATTTTCATTCAGGCACAGGAAGAAAATACAATAGACATTTTTCAGAAAGGACAGGATGGATATGCCTGTTTTCGCATCCCTGCGATTGTTAAAAGTAAAAACGGTACTCTCCTCGCTTTCGCTGAAGCTCGTAAGAACAGTTGTTCCGACACGGGTAATATCGATCTGGTATTAAAGCGTTCCGAAGACGGAGGAAAAACCTGGAGTTCCACAATCACGATCTGGGACGATGGCGATAATGTTTGTGGCAATCCTGCACCTGTCGTCGACCAGGAAACCGGACGTATCCTATTAGTGTCCTGCTGGAATCTCGGCGAAGACCATGAAAAAGAGATCATTGACAAAACGAGTAAAGACAGCCGGCGGATTTACGTCCTTTATTCGGATAATGACGGGAAAAGCTGGTCAACCCCTAAAGACATAACCTCTTCCGTCAAACGATCGGACTGGACCTGGTATGCAACAGGCCCTTGTCATGGCATCCAGTTACAAAACAAAAAACACAAAGGCCGTTTAGTTGTTTCTGCCAATCACATGGTAACAGGAACAAAATCATACCATTCCCAACTCATATATTCTGACGACAAAGGGGATACATGGAAACTGGGCGGTGTGGTAAAAAAACACGGAGGAAACGAAAGTAGTGTCGTAGAACTTGAAAATGGCGACCTGATGCTGAATATGCGCAACTACAACCGGGAAGAAAGTAAAACCCGTTCCTGTGCGATCAGTAAAGATGGCGGAGAAACAATTTCAGAAATGTATTACCTGCCCGAATTGATAGAACCGGTTTGCCAGGGAAGCACACTTAATTTTATGAAAAAAGGAAAAATCAGCAACTACATTTTGTTTTCCAATCCTGCCTCAACGGATAAAAGAGAGAAAATGACCCTGAAATTAAGCGAAGACAACGGTAAAACATGGCCCTGTACCTATCTGGTTTATTCCGGTCCAAGTGCTTATTCTGATTTAGTAAACCTACCGGATAGTAAGATTGGTATACTATATGAATACGGGATAAATGATCCGTACGAAAAAATAGGTTTCACTATTATACCTTTTGATAAACTCAAAAAATAAAATATATATGGAACGGGGAAAAAAGCTGGTCATGCCATTGCTCTTCTTACCCCTTTGCCTGCAAGGGAAAGAAGATATAAAAAATGTACTTTTTATTGCAATTGACGATCTACGTCCCACCATAGGGTGTTATGGCGATTCATATGCGATAACACCTCATCTCGATGCCTTTGCTGCAAAAAGTCTTCTTTTCAGGAATGCCTATTGTCAGCAATCTGTCAGTGGTCCCTCCCGTGCTTCCATGTTGACAGGATTACGTCCGGACGAGATCGGAGTAACCGATCTAAGCACACATTTCAGAGAAAAAGACCCGCATATAACAACACTGCCACAGCTTTTAAAAAAAAACGGTTACGAAGCAATCGGTATAGGCAAGATTTATCATGGAAGTCTTCAAACACAGGATAGCATTTCCTGGTCACGGCCACCAGTATACAATCTGTCTATAAAAAAAGAAGAATATACACTACCTGACAACCGACATGGTAAAAAAGCAACGGCTGTTGAAATAGCCGATGCACCTGAAACTTCATTTATGGATGGAAAAGTAACCCGCGAAGCGCTGACAGTTCTTGACGAATTGTCTGTATCCGGACAAGCCTTTTTTCTGGCAGTCGGATACATCAAGCCTCATTTGCCCTTCAGTATGCCGCTGAAATATTGGAACTTATACAAAGACAGACCGATCGTTCGAAATAAATCCGGTTATGATAGACCACTTCATACTCCTACTATTGCTTATCATAACTGGGAAGAACTCCGGGGATATACGGACATACCCGAATCAGGAGATCTTTCGCCGGAAAAGCAAGAAGAACTATCTAAGGCATATTACGCATGTGTAAGTTTTATAGATGCTCAGATCGGGCAATTACTCGATAAGCTCAGGACACTTGGATTGGATAAGAACACAGTCGTAGTCATTTGGGGAGATAATGGTTTTCATTTAGGAGAGCAGTCATTGTGGGGGAAATCGACCAACTTCGAATTCGACTGTAAAGTTCCGTTGCTCATATACAGTCCCCAATATCAGAATTGTCCGCGCGAGATAAACAAGATAGTCGAGTTAATCGACATCTATCCTACCCTTATCGATTTATGCGGACTCAAACCTCAACACACATTATCCGGACAGTCTTTACGCTATCTGGCGGAAGGTAAAGCCAATTGGAAAAACAGGGCATTCAGCCAGTTTCCCAGGCCATATAAAGCAATCAATTCGCATAAACATCAAACTCATATGGGCTATACGGTACGGACAACTAATTGGCGCTACATCCTGTGGTATGAAAAAGCGTCGGATCGGATCACTGACCGGGAACTCTATCGGATGAACGGTGATAAACCGGAAGAGGAAAATATAAGCGGAAAACCGGAATATGCCCATATAGAAAATGAATTACAAGAGTTGATTCAGGAGTATAAAAATTCTCATCATAAATAAAAACACCATGAATAAAGCACTATTATTTATAATCATATCAGTCTTGGCTACATCCTGTAAAAATTATACAGACCAACTATTCGTATCTACGGAACAACCGGTATTACCGGTCCTTACCATGAAGGAGGCCAATCCTGTACTGAAAATCGAAGTGATCCGGAAACAGCCGGGTAATTATTCTTTGCAGCAGTTAGCGTTCGATTTATCGGGAACAACAGATATCGACGATATCGAGAGTATCGGTCTTTATCAGGCTAATTCCAAAGGAATGCTCGATACAGACAAACCTATACTCACACCTGTCCCTGTATCAGAAAATATAACATTCAATACCGATATCTCCCTGGAGACAGATACAACCTTACTTTGGGTTTCATTTAAGTTGAAAAACAAAATTGAGCTCGACCACCGGTTCAATATTTCCTGTACCGCCCTGAAAACAAATACAGGATATATCGATATCCCTGTAAGCACATCAAACGGATTACGTGCCGGAGTTGCAGTACGGCAGCATAGGCAGGATGGAGTGCATACATCACGTATTCCAGGATTGGCTACATCTAAGAACGGGACATTACTGGCTATTTACGATGCTCGTTACGACAATTCACGCGATCTTCAGGGAGACATCGACATTTGCTTGAACCGCAGTACGGATGGCGGACAAACCTGGGAACCTATGCAAGTTGTTTTAGACAGAAAAGAATGGGGTGGTCTACCTGAAAAATATAACGGGATAAGCGATGCTAATATCCTGGTAGATGAAAACTCCGGTGATATTTATGTAGCCGGTCTTTGGATGTATGGCGTTCTTGACGGTCAAACCGGTAAATGGGTTCCTGGTATGACTAAAGATAGTACCCGCTGGATGCATCAATGGCGGGAAAAAGGCTCACAACCCGGATTCGGAGTAAAAGAGACCAGCCAGTTCCTGATAACGAAAAGTACGGATGACGGTCTAACCTGGAATGAACCAGTCAATATCACAGCTAAAACAAAAAGAGAAGAATGGTGGCTCTATGCCCCTGCTCCGGGTCATGGCATTACGTTGAACGATGGAACACTTGTCTTTCCAACGCAGGGACGCGATAAGGACGGACATGCGTTTTCCAATATCACCTGGAGTAAAGACGGCGGAAAAACATGGACAGCCAGCAATCCGGCTTTCGATAATGTTACGGAATGTATGGCCGTTCAATTGTCTGATGGCAGTATCATGTTAAATATGCGTGATAATCGTAACCGGGGGAATATGGAGGTAAACGGACGGCGGATTTGCATCACTACCGATCTGGGACAAAGCTGGACTGAACATTCGACTTCGCGGAAAGCACTGATAGAACCGACCTGTATGGCCAGTATCCACAAACATGTTTACCGGCAAGAAGGGAAAGAGAAATCTATCTTGCTTTTCGTTAATCCCGAATCGCATTCGGAACGGAATCATATGACACTGAAAGTCAGTTTCGATGACGGTAATACATGGCCTGATGAAAAGAAAATACTGTTAGACGAATATAACTGCCGGGGGTACTCTTGTATCACTTCTGTCAATGAAAGTACAATTGGAATCCTGTATGAAAGCAGTCAGGCCGACATGGTATTCCAGCAAGTCAAACTAAATGAAATCATCGAATGATAATGATATGAATCACAAAAAACCTCCCAACTGCAAAGAAACAGTTGGGAGGCCAAAGTAATGAACAAAAACAATCTTTTAGCAAGACTTGCCTGTCATAATATCTAATACCAATTTGTCTGTTTCTTCCATTCCACGGGAACCTATCGCTGTCAGATTCGAGATCGATTTATCCACATCCTCGTCGATAATACCCTCCACAGGAGTCACCACTTTGTTCTCCATCGCCATCAAAGCGGAGATCATTGCCGTAGAGACACCGCTCGAAACCTTCAAGGCGCAACTGGGCTTAGCCCCGTCGCAAATCATCCCCGTAATATTTCCGATCATATTCTTGATCGCATACGAAATCTGTGCCTTATTACCGCCCATCAGATAAGTAATACCGCAACTGGAACCGGTAGCCGCAACCACACAACCACAAAGAGCAGACAATCGTCCGAGGCTCTGCTTAATATAAATAACCATCAGATGGCTAAGTGTCAGGGCGCGTATCAACTGCTCTTCCGGACAATCGATGTCTTCGGCGAAAGATAAAACCGGTAACGTGGCCGCAATACCCTGGTTACCGCTTCCAGAGTTACTCATAACCGGGATCATCGCTCCATCCATACGGGCATCACAGGCAGCAGCCGTCATCACCAACATATGTGTATAGGCCGAATCGCCCATATATTTCCGTCCGTATTCTCCGGATACGGTTTTGCTGACAGTATGCCCGTAATGACCTTTTATAGAGGCTTGTGCAGCCTTCTTATTCAGATCGGCAGTTTCAAGGATAAAACGGATTTCATCGAGCGGCATTTCCATCGCAAACTCATAAACGGTAGAAAAAGATAATTTTAATTCTTCCTCGTGGCAGATAGTATCGCCGGATAACTCTTTCCGCAGATCGGTCAGTACCACCCCATCCTTTTCCACATAAATTATATGCGTATGTTCGTGGCAGATGACAACCTTCGACGTCTCTTCGCCGGCAGTACAAATAACCTCTATATATAATTTGTCGACATTTTCCTTTAAAGCAATATGGATAATCTTATTCTCTATCATGGCCTTTCCCAACTCCAGAGCTTCCGGCGTTATATCCCGCAGCACCTCCAGTTCGTAAGCAGACTTTCCGATCAGCGTACCCAAAGCAACGGCAATGGGCAATCCTACCATTCCGGTTCCGGGAATTCCTACGCCCATGGCATTCTTCAGAATGTTGGCGCTAAGTAACACCTCGATCTTTTCGGGACGGTGTCCTAAAACTTCGGCAGCCTTGGCAGCAGCCAAAGCGACAGCAACAGGTTCAGTACAGCCGATAGCAGGAATTACCTCCTGATGTATGAGGGATATAATTTGTGATTTTGTCGTATTATCCATGAAAACTATGTTTTATGCGTTAGATTGGGGCAAAGGTAATGATTTAATTAATTACCGGACTTTATATGATCAAAATTATCACTTGTTTTCAGGCAGAAAAGGCAGATACAAAATGATTTGTAATTTATGTTATACGTTTCGCTAAATTTAGAATGAATATGATAAATTCGCAGCGTCCAACGCCATAGCGGGGAAAACTGAATGAATTAAAAATAAAAGATTGTTTATGGAAAGGAAAAGATTTATTTTCTACGGGTTGGCGATGCTCGTAGCGTTATTGTTAGTGGCTAAAATATTGATACCGGCATCACCGCCCTCCTCTTCGCCGCCGGAAAGCCTGTTGTCTGAAAACGATGATCTTCTGGTAAGGGGCACAGAACGAAATGGGAAAGTTTGAATGTGAGTGTTTGAGGCGTAATGGTTTGATAATTAAACAGATATTGCACGACTGTAGTGCATGAGACCTCAAAACGAATGGTTTACTTTGCTTTACTTCTGCTTTACACTTATGGCCTATTTGAACACCTGTTTGAATGAATGTGCTTACATCAGCGCATTGGAAAGAAGTATTCCACTATTCAAAGATACGAAAAAAGATATATAATACAAGAGGAACTGGTAGTTTTATACTGGAGCATCGCTAAAAGCCGTTGTAGAGCCTATTTTCTGGCCTTACAACGGCTTTTATTATTGTAGTGGAGGGATTGACTACCCTTACAAAAGAAAAGCCTTACATGCCATATTCCTGGAGATAGATTTGAAGAATTGGAGAGAAATGGGAGCTACTATGGATATTTCCTAAAACAGTTCAAAACGGTCAAAAAACAGTTTGGGGTTACATGTGGGGTTACAGTTTGGGGTTACATGTTTTTAAAACTCAAAACGAAAATATGTATTTGGGGTTACGTTTGGGGTTACACTTTTTACAGTAAAAATACAGGGTTCATAGATAGAAAAGGTACATATATAGGGGTTAAATACCTCTTTTTTATGTTTTAAGATATACAAAATACAGCTTAAAAGGGTACAAAATGCCACAAAAATAGACTGTTTTGCACATAAATTCCTGATGTATAACGTTGATTTATAGTGCAATAAAGAATAAAGCACGGGTAAAACATCCACTAAAAACGTGCGTGATGCCACTTTTTTAGTAATAATAGCGCCTTTTAGGTGGGTATTTGAGGTATGTTGTATCCTGTTAGTTTTCATTTGTTATTCCTTTAAACGGGCACCGGCAGATGTTACAGGGATGTTCTGCAACAAACTGCTTTCGGTAGAAGCAGGAGTCTCTGCAGAATCTCCAAAATCTGTATCATGTTCTACTAATCGGAGTCGTTCTTCCAATCGGGCGTTTTCTTTCAATAGCTCCTCTATTTTTGCATCTTTTTTTTCAATAGTTACAAATAGTTTATCAATAATAGGGCTGTCACTTATCACATCTTCCTGCACGGCATGTGATATGGGAGTAACAAACATATCTCCATCTCCCATGACTATATACTCAATGCTAATCTGTGGGTATGATTTCTTCATACTCCTAAGTGTTTCAATAGAGAGTTTCTTCCTCCCCTTTTTTATATCACTAATACCTGCTTTGTTTGTCTCAAGTATCTGTGCAAGCTGTACGTAGTCCGTAAGCAGGTTTTGTTCTTTTAGAGCTTCTACAATCTTAAAAAATCTGATATTTTCCGACATATAGCACTTTTAGTATGAAATATTACGATTATTACTTTGTAGTATGAAATCTTCATACTATATTTGCAACGTCTTAACCCGGTTAAGGCGCCCCAAATATACGGAAAAGTATTTATCCGACAATGGATTGATAATGACTAACGAAAAAACATATAGGAATATGAAAACTGAAAAACAGATTTTTCTTCCGGTGGAAGTCAAGAAAGAAATGATTGAAACCTTTAAGACGACGAAGGAGACTTTGTGGTCTGCATTGAACTTTACGACAAACAGCGGCTTTGCCCGGATATTAAGAGCTGCCGCATACGAACGTGGTGGCGTTTTGTATCCTGATCCAAAGTGTAAACCAGGTGCGGTACCATCCTGCGATACAATATTCAATACAGCCGATCGCACCATGATCCAGAATTTTGGTGCCCAGGTCAGACTGTTAGGAAACCTGGAGAATGGAGAGGTAAGCATGTATGTTGGTGGCGATCTGAAAACAACCTATCAGAACCCTACCCTCGTCGAACTGGGAACCATCCAGGCTACTGCTCAAAATTTGGCTGACGAATTATCCCTGATGCTATGAGTACCACATGTAAAATAGGAATCCTCCGGGAGAACGGATCAGTTGACTGTATCACCTGTTTCCGTGACGGCGATCCAGCATACGCTGGAAGGATATTAAGCCTCCATTACCGGACTGAAGATAAAATCAATGCTTTGCTCGCCGGTGGCAACCTCCTGGATATTGATAGTACCATTGAAACCTGTGTCTTTGAAATAAGGGACAGAGGACAAAATGCAGAAGTGAATGCCTGCCAGAGCTACCGAAGCCGGAGCAGTTATCAGGCGAGTAGCGGAGAAACTGACTACCTGTTTATTTACATGAATAATCAATGGGGGTACTTTTCAGACTTTGAAGATAGCGAATCAGACAGCACCCGGTAACGGGAAGTAAATTGTAAAGAGATGGAATACTACAATAAAATGATATGCGTAACGGTCGAGGAATTGACTGACACCTATAATGACGAAAAGGTGATGAGCCTTGCAAATTACAAGCAGCTATGCGCTCGTAAGCGCTTGTGCATCGCTCGTAAAGCGGGAGGTCTGGGTGTGTATGCTCTCGTGGTGTATTCCTCGCTCCCGGAGCGTTTCCGGAAACGTTTTGAAATAATACACGGGAATCCCGATGAACTTTTAAAGCAAGAAAATATGGACAAGAAAGTATTGAAAATAGATAAGGATGCACGTGATTTCTACATGGCACACATACTGCCTAACGGCAAAAACCTGGTAGATACAAAAATAGAAGAGTACACGATTAACGCCTCTGTTTTGGGCGCATTAATAGCTGCGCTGAATGAACGTACCGCAAAGGTCAAATCCCTGGGTGGTGGCATTCCGAAAGATTTATGGGTGAAAGCCCTGGATTTTGTGGAATCGTACCGGGCGGATTATAACCATACGCTGCCAGGCAAGGTAAAAGGACTACGTGAAAAGGTGAATGCCTATAAGCGTAACGGTTACGTTTCCCTGATATCCGGTAAGGACGGGAATGAGAATACGTTGAAGATCACAGAAGAGGCCGGAAACCAAATCATCGCATTAAAGCGCAGTATGGTGCCCGTGTACAACAATGCCCAGATATTCAGGGAGTATAACCGGATTGCTTTAGAGAAGGGCTGGAAACCGCTTAAAAGCATAAATTCACTCGTTACATTCCTGGAACGTCCGGAGGTGAAGCGCATGTGGTACGATGCAGTGCATGGAGAACTGGCAGCCCACCAGAAGTATTCCCGGAAAAACAAAACGATCCTCCCGTCCATGCGTGATTCCCTTTGGTACGCCGATGGTACGAAGGTGAACCTCTTTTATAAGGCTTATGACAAAGACGGGAAACTGAAAGTTTGTACCACACAGGTGTATGAGGTCATGGACGCATTTAGCGAGACCATGCTGGGATATTTCATCAGCGATAGCGAGAACTACGAGGCACAATATAACTCTTTCCGTATGGCCATTAAAACGGCTGGTTGCCGCCCTTACGAGATCGTCACTGATAACCAGGGAGGTCACAAAAAACTGGAGGCTACGGACTTCTTCAAACGTATTTGCCACATTTTCAGATTTACCGCCCCTTACTCCGGTCAGAGTAAAACGATAGAGAGTACCTTCGGCCGCTTCCAGGCTGAAATATTGCATCAGGACTGGCGCTTCACCGGCCAGAATATAACTGCCAAAAGAGAAGAGAGCCGTCCGAACCTGGAACGGGTCGCAGCCAATAAGGAGAGCCTTTACACATTGGAAGAGCTAAAAGTCGCTTATGCCATTGCGAGGGATAAGTGGAACCATGCCAAACATCCGGCTACCGGCGTTGCCAGGATTGAAATGTACCAGAACTCCGTGAACCCGGATACTACAGCAGTGGACTACCTGGATATGATAGAGATGTTCTGGCTTACCACCCCGAAACCCTCCCTCTTTACAGACTCCGGGATCACCATCACGATCAATAAGAAAGAATATACTTACGAGGTACTGGGCACAGACAAAATGCCAGACCTGGAGTTCCGCCGGAAGAACACCTTCCGTAAGTTCTACACGATGTACGATCCGGAGGACATGACCCAGGTACGGCTCTACACAAAAGAGACCAGCGGTATGAGGTACGTGGCTACGGCAGAGCCTTATGTCACGATACACCGTAACATCCAGGAGCAAAAGCCCGGAGAGATGGACTTTATCCGAAACATGGATATCCGAAACAAGCAGGAACGTGTCAATCTTCAATTGGCCGCTGCTGAACTGGAAACGAAGCACGGCGTAGCCCCAGAACAGTTCGGATTGAATCGCCCGAAGATGCGGGGTCTCAGTGTGGTAGCAACCGAGAATTTAATGGATAAAGCCACAAAGAAGGCCAAACCACACGAAGAGCTGGTAGATGTCGGATTGCTGGGTAAACAGGTAAGCAACCTCACATTTAACGATGTAGCATTATTGGATAAATATTAACAATTAAATAATTACCATCATGGAAGATTTAACAGTGAACGAAAAAGACGCTATCCGGGATATGCTGGCAGCATACTGCAAACGATATCCAAGCAATAATAAAGCAGCCGCCAGCCTGAGAGGTGTGAGCGCTGGAACCATTTCTCCGATACTGCATAGCAAGTATGACAATATTTCGGATGACATGTTCCGGAACATTCTCGCACAGGTAGGTACACCCCAGCAGACCACCGGTATGCAGATCGTAGAGACGACCGCACTTCATGAAATTATAGCAGCTATGAGGGATGCGCAGGAATGGCAGGATGTCACCTGGGTAGTAGGTGACTCAGGCTGCGGAAAAACGACAGCAGCCAGCGTGTACCAGGGTAATCATAAAGAGGTGTTTACCCTGCTCTGCAGCGAAGACATGAAAAAGGGTGATTTCGTTCGTGAACTGGCCGCTACGGTCGGGATCAGTCCGGACGGGCATAATATCCGTGAAACATTAAAGGCCATCATTGACCGCATTATTCAGATGGATAGTCCGCTCCTTATTTTTGATGAAGGCGATAAGCTGACAGACCTGGTATTTCATTACTTCATTACGATATACAATCAGCTCCGGGATAAAGCCGGTATCATTTTCCTCTCAACCTCTTATATCAAAAAACGCATGGAGAGTGGCTTGAACCATAATAAAAGAGGTTACCAGGAAATAAACAGCCGCATCGGCAGGAAGTTCTACGAGATTTCAGCCAACACGGCCAAGGATGTATATGCCGTATGTATGGGTAACGGTATCAATGACCAGAAGGCACTGGATACCATTGTAAAAGATGCCGATGCCTATGGTAATGATATGCGCCGGGTAGCTAAGAAAATAAAGATCGAAAAGAAACGCCGTTCGGCATAAAAGAAACGTCGTTCAAACGCTATTCAAACAGCGTTTGAACGGGTAATGTAGTAAAGAATGAAACAAGCGGAAACACCCCAGGAAGCCCCTAAGAAGAAGCGTCAGCGTGCGTTCTCTGTGTCGGAGATACTTCTGATGAAAAAGAAGTTGCTAACCATGACAGGAGCCTGGTACGATACCTTTGGCATAACGGAGTTTTATGGTGTCTGGTTTATTTGGGGGAATTCCGGAAACGGGAAAAGTACCTTCGTGATGGCTTTGTGCGCAGAGCTTTGTAAGTATGGGAAGGTATTGTACGACAGCCTGGAGGAAGGCACCAGCCTCACGATGCAGAATACGCTGCGCCGGCTTAATATGATCCAGTCAAACGGCCGTCTGCAGATACTGAACTGCGAACCAATAGAGGAACTGAGCGACCGGCTGATGGATCGTAAAAGTGCGGACTTTGTCATCATCGACAGTTTTCAATATACGCAGTTGACCTACAAAGGATACCTGAAGCTAAAAGCGAAACATCGTAATAAGCTGCTAATCTTTATCAGTCATGCTGACGGAAAGAACCCCTCCGGACGAAGTGCCAAAAGTGTAATGTACGACGCTTCCCTGAAAATATGGGTCGAAGGATATAGAGCTTTCAGTAAAGGCCGTTTTTTTGGAACTGCGGATTATTACACTATCTGGGAGGCGGGTGCCTCCAAATACTGGGGAGAATAACAGAATATAAACCATATAAAAGAAAGATTATGGAAGCATTATCAGCATTACGCCAGGCATTCAGCCTGAAGAAAAATGAGGAGTTGGGCAGGAAGTTTCCGCCCGAAGTCCTAAAGAAAATGGTAGACGCAATGAAGAACTACGCAGACTCTAAATGCACCGAGCAAAGAAAACTTTGCCAGGAAGCCTATGACGATGTATATGAGTCGGACGAATGCGATCCGGCATTTGATAACATGTACACCATGCAGGAGCTGAAAGATTGTGAAACCCCTGATCTGGACTAACGATGAGCCGGAAAAGTGAGGTGTTGACCATTGAGCCTGGCCGATTTTTAGGCCGCTTACATGATGAGCATTGTACAAGCGAAGGGCATGAATGCAGCTACTGTAATGGTCGGGGAGCTTTCACTCCTACACAGGTCGGATACGATGAGTACATAGACAACCCATGCCCGGTATGTGGCGGAGCCGGTCAGTTGAAAGCGGAAATTACGATACACTGGTCTCCGGATAATAGTAAACAAACTGATAAAAAGTAAACGTATGAACCCAGACGAAGGATTTTTTAGACGAAGTAATGAAGACATGACTGGAGGGGAACCGATTATCATTGGTGAGGAACTTCTGGACTATGAAGGACTGACAAAATTGGAGTATATGTCCGTGCGTATCGCCCAGGCGATGGTGTCGAATGCTCCTATGATGTCAAACATTGACAACCGGACAAACCGTGATGCTGATGCTGCACGGGAGGTGATAGCCAGTGAAGCCGTGAAACTGGCAAAAGCGATTATAAATGAATGTAACAAGGAGGAATAACAATGACTAAGGTTACCAATTTTACACGTTTTTACACGCTATTAAAACGTATGCCCGGTTACCAAGACGGACTGAAGGAACAACTGGTACTTACATATACCGGGAACCGAAGTTCTTCTGTGCGGGAGATGAAGCAAAGTGAATATGATGCGATGTGCGCCTCTATGCAGCAAACGATTGACGGCAGTACCGGTGAGGCAGAGTTCACCGCCCGGATTAAAGGTTACCGTTCAAAAGTACTACACTGGCTTCAGGTAATCGGGGTGGATACAACGGACTGGGATCGGGTGGATGCCTATTGTTCCAACGCACGTATCGCTGGTAAAGTATTCAGGAAACTGACTATCCCGGAGCTGGAAGCGTTGGTGCCTAAATTGAAAGCTATCGCCCGTAAGGCAAAAGAAAAGCCGGTACCGGTAAAACAACCGGAGCCAGAACCAGACATTTCAGCGGAGCTGCTGGCGAGCCTTCTAACGTTTCCGAGTACGTCACTAAACTGATGAGGTTGTGTATCTGCCCCTGCTGCAATGGCAGGGGACTGATCCTGGACTGGTGGAGTGAAATAATAAAGACAGATGATCCGATCCTGGTGGCCTGTTCCCGATGCGGAGGCATAGGATTGATTTTAATAACAGATAAAAAAGAATAGTATGAAAAAAGGTTTTAAAGTTTTGGCTTTCATTGTGATGTGTGCTGTAATGGCTGTTTTCGGTTTTAAGCAAGGTGCAAGGGTCGGTGCCTTGGAGTCCGAAGTAGAATATTTGCAGTTCATGGACTCCCTTCAGAGTTCCCGGATCGACCTTTTACGGGAACATGTTTTCATGGCTGACTCCATGTTGCTGGAGGCGATTAAAGCAACAAAGGAGCCGTGAAAAGAGACCCGGTAAATTTCATTGTCAGCATTGATGACTCGCTGATGGCGGAGTTCTTCTACTGGTGGACGTATTACGATAAGCCCTGCTCTTTCCAGGTTCAAAAGCCTAAAACGGCAGGACTGACGGCGATAAGGATAACGATAGACAGTAACGAGGCTGCTGATTTTTTACTGAAGGCGAAGGAAAGAACCGGGTGCAAATTATATCAAAAGTGATTTTAACAATTAAAAAAAGTGATTATGGCAAAGATTTATGTAGCAAGTAGCTGGAGAAACGAATACCAGCCGGACATTGTCCGCTTTCTTCGGGAACGGGGACATGAGGTATATGACTTTAGACACCCGGCCGGACACACTGGGTTCCAGTGGTCGGATATAGATGAGGACTGGCAGCAGTGGGGAGTGGATCAGTACAAACAAGCTCTCACGCATCCTATCGCTGAAGCCGGGTTCAAATCGGACTTTGACGCTATGCAGTGGGCTGACGTGTGCGTCCTGATGCTTCCCTGCGGACGCTCTGCACATGCAGAAGCTGGCTGGATGAAAGGTGCCGGCAAAAAGGTGATAGCTTACCAAATATGGCAGGAGGAACCAGAGTTGATGTACAAACTGTTTGACGGTGTTTTTTCCACTGCCGGTGAAATCTGTTTGTTTCTGGAAACATTTGAAAAGGAACAGGCAATTGCTGAAGGGAAAACGGCTGAGTATAAAATAGAGAAGTGGAAAGGCGTGGAAACATATACTCCGGTATTCCCGGATGGCGCCATCATGATAAAAGTGGATGACGCCATAGAACGCCCGGTCGCCATCGTCCCCATGCCGGTCGGTGGTCATGAAAGAGGAACCGAAATTCAGAAGGAAAATGCAGCATTGATAGCGGCTGCTCCAGAACTGCTCGACGCCTGCGAAGATGCCCTTCCTTATTTCGATCCGGATGACGCTGTATATGACACGTTGTTCGACGTGATAGTGAAAGCAAAAAGGAACATTTGACAAATGAAAGGAACGGGGCGGGTTAAGGACACCATTGCCCGCATTAAGAGGGTGTCTTGTGTATGCCTACACCAGTGTTGAAGTTATCGCATAGCTAAGGCTGACAGCCGGGAAAGACCGGTTTTTAGTAATATTCTATAAAGTAAAAAATGAATTTATGAAATTGACAAAAGAAGAAGACCAAGTGGTCTGCAAGTTCTTAAATAATGCAGCGAAAGAGGGTGGTAAAGAAAGGTTTACGTTGATGCAATTTATCCTTATGACGCTATCAGAAGAAGCTATCCGGATGAATGCTGCAGAAATAGCTTTAAGTCAAACTATGGATTGCGAAGGCGAGAAATATAATACACGCATGACCATCCAATATTCCAAAGTTGGTGAAAAAACTTTGGAAGAACGTGCATACGAAATAGCCGACCGGATGCTTTCGTCTGGGTCTGAAAACTGCGATCTCCGGGAAGAATTAAAGAAGGCTGTTCTGGCTGGATATAATTTGCATCATGAAGATTTCGACGATGAATAATAATTTAAATCTGAATAAAAATGAGCAAAGGTGTAATTTTTAAATATGTGGATAAGAATGGAATAACGGTGAAAGCCGTTGCTCTCAATGATGAGCAGCATTCTCAATTCTCTGATTACGGGAAAGTGTTCCTCCGGATATTAGATGATGATTATAATTTCAAAAAGACGGAGGAAGGCAAAGGCATTATAGCTGTTAAGAATGGCGACGAATTGATACAGATAGGATTTTGGGATTAACTAATAACTATTGGGGAATGAGTAAAATAACGAAAGATAAATTTACACGAAAGTGGATAACGGACAATGCCATAGAAATTGTTAGTCGTTATGAGAAAGGAGTACTGACTCTTCGTGGTCTTCATTACCAACTTGTATCAATTGGAATGACAAATAGCATTAAGCACTATAAACGTGTTGTATCTGCCATGATTGACGCACGCTGGGCTGGATTGGTAGACTTTGATACGTTTTCCGACCTTGACCGTACAATGGTTGGAAAAACGAAGTATGAGGAAACAGACCTCTACTCCTCAATCGAAGAAGGCAAAGAGGCGATAAAGAACTGGATGGATATCTACTATAAAAACCGATGGGAGAATCAGCTTTATTACCCAGAAGTATTCATCGAAAAGAAAGCCCTTCAAGGGGTATTCCAAAGTCCATGTACACGTAGCTATGTCGCACTTGGAGCTTGCAAAGGTTATCCGTCACTAACATTCTTAAACGAAGCGTCACAGCGTTTTAAAGAAGCTGAGTTACGAGGGAAGATACCTGTAATAATCTATTTCGGAGACTACGATCCATCCGGTGAAGATATCCCTCGTGCTATTGAAGAGAACATTCGCCGTCTTGGTTGCGAAAGTATTGAAGTGCGTCGAATTGCTTTAATGGAACATCAGGTAATTGAATGGAAACTGCCATCGGCACCGGCTAAAGAAACAGATAGTCGCACCGCCAATTGGGATGGATTAGGTCAAGTAGAGTTAGATGCGGTTAAACCTGAGAAACTACAAAAGATGTGTCGGGATGCAATTGATGAACTTTTCGACCATGACCTTTATTCCGAATTAAACGATCAGGAAGAGAAAGAGAGAGAGGTTTATCGTAACCAATTACGTGAGTTTGTAGGTACATTATAATAATCGAAACAAGAAAATATGAGCAAAATAGAAGAAGCCTTTAGAGGTTTAGGAAGAACAGAGAAAGCGAAGTTTATTTCGCAAAATATTGATTACGCAAATGCTGATGCAGTTGCCAAATATGTAGAATCTTACCTTTTTGATGTTCTTAAGGATGTCGGTAACGATGAGTATGTAGCAATATATCTCAGAGAAAATGGATACAAAGTGACAAAAGATTAATAACCATTTAAAAACAAAGATTATGGATTACGAAAAATTGACAGACAAAGAAAAAGCTGAACTCCGTGCCAGACTTGAAGCAGAGGACAAAGCAGCGAAACTGAAAATTCAGGAAGACCGTGAAACCTACAAAGAACTCGTGGATAAATTTGTAGTCAGTAATGTGAAAAAGTTACAGAACCTGAGCAGCCAGATGGTACTGATCAAGCAAGCCGTTTTTGAGGCTGCCGACACGTTGATCGACATGAAAGATGATCTTTTCAAGACGAAAGCCGATCGTCGCAGCAACACCTTTACCACTCAGGATGGTTTGATGTCCATCACTCTGGGAAACCGCATTAACGAAGGCTGGGATGATACGGTTAATAACGGTATTGCGAAGGTTAAGGAGTACCTGAACTCCCTGGCGAAAGACGAAGACTCCGCCGACCTGATCGACACGGTGATGGGTTTGCTGGCCAAAGACCGCAAAGGCAACCTGAAGGCGAGCAAAGTGCTGGAGTTGAAAAAGCTGGCAGCCAAAAAGCAGAATGAGATGTTCCTGGACGGCATTAGTATTATAGAAGCGGCGTATCGTCCGATTCCATCTTGCCAGTTCATCGAAGTAACCCTGAAGGATGAAAAGGGCAACGAAGTGAAACTTCCGCTTTCCCTGGCGGCTATGTAATGTTGCGTATGGTACAGATTGAAAAAATGTTTAACGAGAAACTGGCACCCATCCTTCGGGTGCTGGACTCTTGTGAAACCCCGGAGCAGCTTGCCAACGCCAGGCGATGGGGTGAAGAAACGCTCCTGTTTGTTGCCGATATGGTAGAAAACAGAGGGACAGTCCCTGAGAAACGATTTGCTAAGACGTATAAATACTGCGTCATCGGCCAAATGAAACAGCGGTACCTGGATAAGCAGGCAGAAATGACCGACCCGGAAGTCCGGACGGTGATCCGGAGGGTGGCGCCTCACATTACGATCTGCCGGAGCTGCGGCGGTACCGGTCTCCAGTACAATCGGACGGACAAAAGCCAGCCTCCATGTGAGTGCCGGTTTTGTAAGGGAACCGGTAAAGTAAAAGTAAGTAGCCATGTTGTCACAAAAGTAAGGCCGTTTGTAGTAGGGAGGGATGATAAATGTGAGCCGCTTACGATGTAGTAACTTAACCCGGTTAATAAGAGCCTGTAAATTTGATGTTTACAGGCTTTTTTAATGGGCATCATTCAGCTTTCTCACATAAAAAACATACTTTTGTATAAGATTTACAGCCAGATGCCAAAAGGAAGGAATAAAGAATTGATAGCAAAACGGGACGAAAAGTTACTCCGCCGGTACTACTACTGGACGGAAGTGCAACGCCTGCGTTTCGATGATGCCCTGAAGGTATTGTCCGAGCAGGAATTTTTCATTTCCGAGGAACGTATCATGGCCATCATCCGGAACAACTGCCGGAAACTTACGGATATCGTTGTCCAGCCTGTACCCAGAGTAAAGAAACCCCGTCTTACGGCTGAACAACTTACCCTTTTTACTAACGAATAGCCGCACTGTCATCATGGTAGGTAAAGCGGAATGTGGTCTCGTAAACCTTCACCTGGTGCGGTAGCGAGTAATCCGTGCTTTTCGTCCTGATCAGCGCACTCATCTCCCTGGAATTCCTGAACCCCTGAAGCATTTTATATAATCGTTTGTTCAGCGCCAGACGCTCCCGGATCTTGTCTGCCGTTCCGGAGGTATAATGCGTATCATCGTAGCAGTCGATAGCCAACTTCACGGTAATACTGCAGACGCCTTTTTGCACGCCGGCACCAATATTCTCCCAGTCAGCTTCAATGTCTCCCATCAGCACACACGGGAAGGTAACCGGATATGTGTCCTCGTCAGTAATCAACTGGCCGTAATCCTCGTCCACGAGTGAAAGTTCCGGCAGGCTTTCCGCAATCCTTTCCTGGATTGATAAAAATACATCTTCCATTTTTAAGAATTTAAAATTTTACGGATTTCCGTTTCTGTTTTGTTAGCGATCTTTTCATCCAGTTCCTTGCTTTCTCCCAGGAACTGGCGTTTCGGCATTTTAATGGAGAGTTTTGTCTTTTTGGTAAGCGCTAACCTCTTCCAATTGACAGCCTCCGGCGGGTCGGCTTCCTCGCCGTTTTTCGTGCCCTCTGTGCCCTTCTTCTTGCCTCCGCCGGCCTGGTAATACTTCGCCCATGCAAAGCGCCGCATTTTGGCCGTAACCGTCGGATGCAATGTTTCTCCCCAATTATGCGCCGGCGCATATACCAGGTCATTGCAGACCTTCACCTTTCCGGCCGATGGTATATACTTGATTGAGCCGTACAACAGGTTCCGGGAACTGAGTAGCGTGCCGTAATTGCTGCCGGCATCCTTTCCTCCGGAAGAGAGCCGCCTGGCCTGCTTCCATTTCTTCAGGCCACCATTGACATACCCTCCTTTACGGAAGTTCTCCTGGTAGTGGTCTTTAGCCAGCCGCCCGGCATGTACCGGCATCTTCCGGCGCATCAGTTCATCCAGTTCCCTGCGCTTTTCCTTTATTTGCCTGACGAAATCTTTTATCTCCATTTAACAGCGTTTGAATAGTGTTTGAACGGTATTAAAGAGCTGCGAATTCCGTCTCCAGGGAATCTATTTTCTTCCTGACCCTATCCCGGTACAGGATTAATATTTCCTTGCCCGGCACCAAATCACCGATGATAATTTTTTCATTCCACGCACTTGACCTGATATCCGTATAAAGCGTATCTTCCTCAGTGATCCCGTTAATGGCCTCTGTCAACAGAGCCAGTTTTTTAGTCAGATAGACAATGTTCTCCTGGATCGTATTGCCCTTTTTTAATGTTTCTAAGTTCATAAGCGTTTGTTTATAAAATAATTATTGTATATTTGCGAAAAATCAATAGATATGCAGCAGAAAATCGACACATCCCGTATGTCTGGTGATGCTCTGTTCGAACATTATGCGTTCGACGGCGAAGACCAGGAGTACCGTAACACGGTGCTTTCGGCATATATGGAACTCAATGATGCGCTTTTCCCTATGCTTGAACAATGCGAGCGTGAGGGTAAACGTATCGTGCTGCGATATGACGACGCCCTGCAGGCCGCCGGTGTTCTTGATTGTCCTTTCGAGGTTACCATTGCCTAAAGTCCTTTTATATATTCCACCATCTCTGCATATAATTCCGGCAGGCACTTTTCAAAGACCTTATTCCCGACAAACGTGTTTTCAAAGCAGTGCGCTATAAATTCCTTCTCCGCCATTCCCGGTATTTTGAAATATGCGGTGTCATGACCGAAGCCATACTTCACGTTAAGAGCCTTTATGGTATCCCTGGCAGACCCGATCTGCTCCATTACATCGCTTTTAGTAATACCCCGCCGGGTGAATGTTTTGATATCCATCCGGTATAGTTTTCGCTGTAAATCCTTCAGGCGTTCGTCAGCATAGGCAATACGTGACATCCTTACTTTTGTGAGTACTTTATCATACCGGTTCGTGGCAGGATTATACGTTTCTTTCCGAACCATGTAGGTCTGCCTTTCATTCATAAAATTCCTTTGCCTTTCCATCAACTCCAGAAGTTCCCGGCTCTTATACATGTTGCGCTGCGCATCGATGGCGTGCCCGAATTCGTGATAGACCACACTCTCCCGGTGCCAGTCGCTCGCCTGGTTCCTTGCATTTTCGGCAATATGCACCATGCGCCGCATCGGTTCCGGTACAGAGACCACCTTACGCCCTTCCTGTACATGCGTCGTGTCCGGCATATAATACGATCCCTTGCCGTTTTTATCAATTTGAAAGCGTACATCCTTACCTGGAGTATTGTCTATCAGGTCGAAGAATTTCTTTTTAAACACGATCTTCTTATCCTTCAGGTACTCGCCATCCGTCCGGAGAGCCTTCGGCATTTGGGGTGATACCATCTTCTTTTCCATTTCCCGGATGAAGTTTTCAACCGCCTCTTTTGCTCCTTTGTATGCCCCGGTAACATAGGGATGATCACGGCTGAAGAGCTTCCCCGTCTTTCCCGGATTACCACCCAGACCGGATGCCGGTTTATCATCAGCCCCACCTGCCGGAAGATTTGCTTCAGGCGTTTCCGGTTCATCCGTAGCAGACAGGCCACACTTGCAGTTCCAGCGGTCACCCGGCCGGTGACGGTTCCAGAAGGGATCGTCGATCGGACGTATCACCCCCCAGAACTGGCGGTGATCCGCTCCGGGATGGATACTGGTACTCTCTATCCAGCGCAGGTTCGGAAGTATATCCTTTTCCCGTTCGAACTGTTTCCATTCCGCTGCCTGGCGTGCCCGGAGTATGGCCGTGTCATATTCCGTTTTGAGCCAGGCGTCCTTATGCTGCGGGTCTACCAGGCTGGCCACATCCTTCTTAAACTGATCGAAACTTTTCAGGTTCCCTTTTTCATCGAGCATCTGCCGGGCGATGTCGTTCTGCCACCGGTGTGTCTTGAATGCGGAGAACACGGCGGCATCACTTTTGAGAGCCTTATAAAAGTCTATGTCCGGATCAGTCGCATCCGGAACCCCGAACCCTTTATCCACAGCCGATGACATTGTATCAAATACCGCATTGAATAAATTCTCTTCAATGTCGCCCATCGGGTTCACGTCCTTTTCATATATGCGCTTCAGGGCTTTTTTTAGGGCTTCATCATCAAAGGTAAAGCTGCTCTCAACCGGTTTAACCTTCCTGGCATCCCGGTACAGATCGTTCATTAAAACTCTAAAGCTGCCCCCTGGTCTCCTTTGGGGGCGTCCGGAAAAAAACCGGAAAACAAATTTTTGAAGAAGTTTTCTTTTTTCTTGTCTATCTTCTCCTGGGCGCTGTCATCCTCTTCCGCTTCTTTTTTCTCCTGTCCGTCCTCCGGCTTTTCAGACGGATCGCCCGGCTGCATGTTTTTTTTGCTCTTCAGTTCCTCGTAATTCTTCGGCTTTTCAATTCCGTAGGTTTCATAAAGATAATCGTCCGAAATAGGCAACCCCATGTTTTTCAACTGCGTATCAATCAGGATACGTGCCGACAAGTCCTTATTTTGCGGTACCACAAAAGAGAACTCCCCGCCGGTGGTGTTCATTCCCAGGTTCGTGAAGACATCCGTCAATTCGTAGTTCAGCACGTTTAACACCATTTCCCGGTCGCTTCTTTCAATCTTGTCCTCCACATTCTGATGCACGGTACCCAGTGCCTGAGTGCCCTTATCGCCGGCCTCGGTGGTCAGCGTGTTACCCAGTTCCAACTTACTGATTTCGTCATTACAGAACTGCAGGAATGACTTGTAAAGATCGCTACTGGCCGCTTTACTGCCGGCATCATGTATCTTTATTTCCGTGCCCTTCGGGTGCATGATGACTGCCGACCCGCCCATATTGAACAGGTCATCCGTCATTTTCCTGCGTGACTCTTCATCCCAGCCGTCATATATTCCCTCCTTTAAGGGATGACCATACAACTCAATGAATTGTGCCCAGTCAGCCATCGCATTTCGTTTGTAAATCACATAAAGAGCTGCCTTCGCCAATAATCCCAGGTCACGAGGATTACCAATCGACACCAGGTCGGCGTAATCGTCGAAGCTGTCCCCGGTGATATCCGTTTGCCGGCGCAGGATGATACGCTTTACCGGATTTACGTGCTTTCTGGGTATCAGGTCGTAGCCGATCCACTCCCCATCCCGAAAGAACTGCATTGTGGATGTTCCGTACTGAACGGTATCCAGCAGGTCGGAGAGGAAACTACGAAACCAGGGCGAGCGTAACTGCTCCCCGATTTTTTCATCAACTTTGCCGTTACGTTTGAATTCGATCGGCGTGTTCAGGATCGGCGATTTCCTTTTCTGGATAACGGCGGAGAGATGCCCGTCAGTCAGTACGTCATCGTAGATGTCATACAGCTTAGACCAGGACGGGAAGTCCACATTCTCCGCCGCCCTGATAGCAGTCATGTAATCGCCTACATCAATGCTCCCCCGACGTGCCTGGGTCAGTATGATGGTTTTTGTACCGGCCTTTTCCGGTTGCCTTCCGACATTACCCTGGACGGTTATTTTATTGAATTTCTTCTTACTCTTTCCCATGATTAAAAGTGATTTATACGTTTTGGATTACTGCGCATCTGGTATGGAGAACAGGCCACCGCTTCTTCTGGAGTCCGTTCGGCCGGCGGAAGTCCATCGACGGAGATATCTCCCCTGCGGACGGCCTTTAGCCATTCTACCGCACGTTCGTAACGGTCTTTACGCATCTGGGAGAGTTTCTGCGGATTATGGATACAGAACAGGTGATACACCGTTATATCCGTACACATCATCAGTACGAGCTGGTTACGCTCCGTACCGGTAGCGGAGAACACCGCATCGCAGTTGTAGCGTCCGGAGAGGTAGCAGCGCATCTCGCTGATCGCCCTCTCCGTACAAATTTCAACCACCGTCTCGTCCTGGCGTGTAATGGCTTCCAGAATATCCCTATGTACGGTGGCGTCAAAGTCTGTTTTTGAAATGAATTTGCCCATTGTCATATATTTAAAAGTGAGTATTATCGGCGGTATTTGTTGAATTTCCGTAGTGCTTTTACCGGTATTGCAACGGCCGGCGTGAGTTGTTCCATCTTCCGTTCAATTACCCGCTTTGCCCCTTCGATGCAGTCCGGCCCGTCTGCTGGGAATTTCAGGGAGAGGTCGAAAAGCCGGAACTGGTCATCCAGGCGTTTCATGTGCGGGTTCTCTTTTTCGTCAATGTTCAGGATCAGGTATCCCTCCCTGTTCAGAGGCTCCAGGTTCGCCTCGATACGGGTCGCCTTATCCGTTTTCTTTTCTTCATCGGGAGTGATGTTTAATGACGCATTTCTTTCCTTCCTTTTCTGGTCAACCAAAGGCATAAATACCTGCCGGAAAAAAGGGTCTTGCAGGGAGTTGTTCTCTATGTAGTTATAGACCGTAGTCCGTCCTGCCACATATTTATTCAATATGAAGTACCAATCTATAAACCCGCTGTTCAGTCCCCGGTCAAGGAATCCCTTTATCACGTACAAGGTGCCATCCAGCATCCCGCAGAGCCAGATGGTTTTTGTAGAGCTTTTTTTAGTCTTATTCTCTCCCGGTGCCGGGTCACCATATACTACCAGGAATTTAAATCTTTTCAGGGAAGGCACTTTGCCGTAAGTGATCTCTTTAAATACCTCCCCTTCCGAAACCGGATTATTGAAGAATTCCTTTTGTGCGGCCGAGGCGCAAACAAGCGAAAGAAACAGGTCTATATCTTCCTCCGAGTTCTTTTGCGGCCATACGGACACGCCGTTCTTGTCCCGTATATTGATGATATCAACGTGTCCGATACCTTTGGACTTTAATTCTTTTGCTTTTGCGATAGCCCTGGTGATGCAGCACTCGGCAGCGATGATGTTCCCGTTAAACAGTATGCGGTAGTTACCTGATACGGACATTGTCGGTATCAATGCTTCCTCCAGCCACTTCCATTTAATCTTTATTCGTTCCGGGTTACGGCATTCTTCATCCGTATCAATATCATCAATGAGAATAAAGTCCGGTCGGAAGTTCTTATTACGTGTACCACGGGGTGATTGTCCGGCACCGATAGCCCTGAAGGAGCATCCGCACATACAGGTGAATTCTCCTGTCTCCCAGTTTCCCGGTTTCTTCTGTATCCCGTAGTCCTGAATGATACGCTGGTTCTCTTCGAAGTTGGCCATGAACGGCAGCAGCAGGCGTTCGGCATTATCCGCCGAGTTTGAGATAAGCAGTACGTTTCTGACTTTGCCGGTCAGAGCCAGTTTGATTATCTCCATCATACTCCGTGCCGATTTGGCAAGCTCCCGTGACCATGCACGCACTTCATACCAACGACTGTGCGACATCAA
The DNA here is from genome assembly GCF_003479515.1 of Parabacteroides sp. AF14-59. Taxonomy (NCBI): domain Bacteria; kingdom Pseudomonadati; phylum Bacteroidota; class Bacteroidia; order Bacteroidales; family Tannerellaceae; genus Parabacteroides; species Parabacteroides sp. AF14-59. Next base: position 49,785 of record NZ_QUHH01000031.1, read on the forward strand.
CCGGGCGGTAGCCTTCTTATGGAAATCGGCCGGTTCACAGGTGTAATATTGAGCGAAGTAATACTGGAACCATGCTTCGTCATCCGCTTCAAGCCGCTTTTTCCGTGCCTCAATTTCAGCAACCGAATCGGATGGATCAATGTCCGAGCTTTCCTTGATGGAGGCAACAAGTTCATTCCATACGTCCAGCGCCTGCCGGTCTTTAGGTGTGAGTTTCTTTTTTGCCATATCAGGATAATTTAGATTTTACAAAGGCATCCAGAACCGGGCAGATTTGTTTTGCCTGCTCCGGATCGAAAGTTCTGAGCCATTTTAAAAATTCGCTGAATACGGACGTGATATCAGCCAGTCCGGCCTCCGTTTCCATTTTTTTTATGGCATTGGCGAGTTTAGAAATGGTATCCGACTCCGGTGTGGTCGGGTAGCGTTCTCCCTTCGGCCTGTCACCGATAACCGTGTTCAGCTCTGCCAGTTGACGGTACAAACTTTTTAGCTGTTCCTCCCTTGTTATGGTGATAGACGCCTTCAGGTGTTCCCAGTTTTCCGTATTGATCCACTTGTTAATGGTGATACGTGAAATCCCTACACGTTCGGCTATTTCCGCCTGTGTAAGGTTCTCCTTTATGAAGAGCAATTTTGCCCATTCCTTTTTTTTGCTTATTCGATAATTCTGCCATATTCAGCTTCTTTTTTAGGGCAAAATTGTCATAATAAAGGGGAGAAAAAAAACGGGATACGCATCATGCAACTCTATGTTCATATCATTCATTTTTAAAGTTTTATCATGCTTTTGCGATTTGCATAACGGTAAAAGTTAGCTCAAATTTGCGCAGTAATCGGGCAGGGAAACTGCCGCAAATGACCACTTAAAAACGATAAGGCATGAGCAAATTTTTTAATATGATACCGGGTAAGACGGACTGCTGTATTCTCTTGTACGGCGATATCGGTGATTACGACAAAGTACGCAGCGGTGACGTTGTCCGGGAGTTGATGGAGATGGAGGCATTATATCAGAAGATAGACGCCAGGATAAACAGCAACGGCGGTGACGTGTATAGCGGCATTGCCATCTTTAACGCATTCCGTAACAGCAAATCGGATATAACGCTGTATGTGGATGGTATTGCCGCCAGCATTGCCTCTGCCATAGCTTTGTGCGGGAAGCCGGTTTTTATGAGCCGCTTTTCCAGACTGATGCTACATAGTATCCAGGGAGGTGCCTACGGAAATAAGAAAGAACTGGCCGAAGTCATTAACCAGATTGACTCCCTGGAGAGTACCCTGGCCGAAATGCTCGCTGCCCGTTGTAAAAAGAGCGTGGAAGAAATCAAAGCGGCGTACTTTGATGGCTCCGACCATTGGCTGACTGCCCAGCAGGCTCTTGATGCCGGGTTGATTGACGGCATCTACGACATGGAAGAAACCGTTCCGGAAGACTCAACGCCGGATCAGATATATACCATTTTTAATAACCGACTGCAAAGCCAGTCACAAAATGAAAATCAAATGAACTTAGATGATTTGAGAAAGCGTCCGGCGTTCCAGAACTGTGCGACGGATGATGACGTACTCCGCCAGATCACTCACCTGGAGACAGAAGCGGACAAAGTTCCCGGCCTTGTTACCGAGGTCACCACCCTGAAGGCAAAGAATAAAGTGTATGAGGACAAAGCGGCCGCTGATGCAGAGGCGGAAATCGAAGCCCTTGTAACCACCGCATTCGATGAAGGCCGCATTACCGAACCTCAGAAAGCCACTTATAAGGCTTTACTGAAATCCGACCGTACAAACGCCGAGGCGGCATTGAAAGCGCTGCCGGCAAAGCGTCGTGTCATGAACAACCTGCGTAAGCCTGCCGATGGTTCCGGTTCCAGTCCCTGGGATGCAGAGATGAGCAAAATCCGTAAGCAGAACGGATACGAAGTGTAACCCCTAAAAACAAATGTTTATATGGCAATTATTATTGTAAATACCAATTACGACGGTGAGGTACTGGAAAAGCTGCTCACCAAAGCATCAACCGGTAATGAACTCGTCCAGAAAGGACTGATCCGCCTGGAGCCGGAAGTGACGAAGAAATTCTCCATTCCCCGCATGAAAACGGGTAAGATGTTGCAGAAGCGCAAAGAAATGCCGAAGTTGTCCGACTCCAAAGGCGATTTCAAGTATGACGAAAAGGAACTGATCCCGATGGACTTCATGGCCTTTACCACGTTTAATCCCCGTACCTTCCAGAAAATCTGGCGTAAATGGCAGCCTAAAGGAAACCTGGTGTTCCTGGAACTTCCGCCTGAAGGGCAGAATGAACTGCTGAATGAGATGGGCAAAGTGGTGAACTTCGAACTGGGCGGACACTTCATCAACGGTGTGTACGGTGATGACGATGACCACCTGTTTAACGGTATCCTCACCCGTATGCTTGCCGATCCGGAGGTGATCCGTGTAAAAACGAAAGAGACCAGCATGATTAAAAAGATGCAGGCTATCCGCCAGGCTACTCCGGAGGTTCTCCGTAATGATCCCCGTTTCAAATATATCATGAGCGTGAACGATGCGGATACCTATGATAACGAACTGACCGCCCAGACCGCAAAAGGCGCCAACTGGACAGACCAAAACGCCCAGCGTTTCAAAAACACCACCATTGTGCCGTTATCACAATGGCCTGACGGAGTTATCATCGGTACTATCGCCACGATGGACATCGACTCCAATACCTGGGGTGCCGTAAACCTTCAGGACGACATGGACGTGATCCAGATCGACAAACTGGAAAATGCCGGCGAGCTTTATTTCTTCAAGATGTTGATGACCGCCGATACAAACATCGCTTTCGGTGAAGAGGTTGTCCTGATGGATACTCGTGAGAATAAGGCGGCGAAATTGACCGGTACCACTGTGACGGTGAGCGCCTATTCTTCAGCTATTGAAGCCACCCCGGCGGCCGATGCTTCCTGGAACATCACCGGTGACGCTGCTGTCCTGGGAGCGCACCTGAGAGTCGTAAATAAATCTGCGGACAAAACAATCACGATCGGTGACGTGATGATCGGCGGCGGCAAAACGGTTGATCTGTACTTTGACGGGAAAGCCTGGTTCAGTAGCGACCCGGATGCCGGCAGTGTAGCGGCAGAAGTTCTTCAGCACATCGACGAGGAGGACGGTAACTGATTATGAGCAGGGGACTGAATAATAACAATCCGGGCAACATCCGTAAAAGTCCGACCAAGTGGCAAGGGGAGAAAGTCCCCTCCACTGATCCGGCCTTCAAGCAGTTCACCAGCATGGCTTACGGTTACCGTGCCATGCTGAAGCTGTTGCAGAACTATTCCCGGTTGAACGGATGCAAAACAGTGAGTCAGATGATCAACCGCTGGGCGCCTCCCTGCGAGAACCATACGGACAATTACATCCGGGCAGTCTGTGCCGGTGCCGGTGTACAGCCCGACCAGGTAGTGGATGTGTATAACCGGAATATTATGTGCCGGATTGCTGCCGCCATGAGCAGAGTCGAAAACGGAGTGCCGGCCAACATGGCAGATGTGAATGCCGGCTGGGATTTATTAATTAAACAATGAAAGGGAAAAGTATCATGTACACATGGCTTGAACTCCTGATCGCTTTTATTTCTTCCGGCTGCCTGTTCTCACTGGGCACATGGCTTGTAAACAGGAAGGTGAATAAGGCCAGGCAAAAAAAGGAAATTTTTGATTATTATAAGTCCACCAGTGAGGACTTACAAACCACGTTAGAATCGTTACAGAATGAAAATAGAAAATTATACCGTGCGATCTCCCGTCTGGAGAGAGCTATGTCGATGGTCAGCACTTGTAAGCATTACGCTGATTGCCCTATTCGTGGTGAGCTGCGGAAGTACGAAGAAAATGACCGAAAACACCAGAGTCGTCCGAGACAGCGTGCTTCTGAAAGAAATCCGACAGATGATCAACATCCCGGTACCGGCATCGAGGGTAGAGCTGAAGATACCGACGCAGAGCCTCCATAGCTTGCCTCCCGGCGCATCCTTTACCGGAAAGGAAGGACAGGCCGGGGTAAAGGTTACCGCCCGGAATGACACCCTCTACGTGGCAGCATCCTGCGATAGCCTGCAGCTTCAGTGCGAACGTTACGAAAAGGAATTGACCCGCATCCGGAGTGACACAGACAAGCAGCTCACCGAAGTGAAAAAGAACGGTGTTCAAACAGCGTTCAAATGGTGTTCAATCGGTTTTGTTTCCGGTGTATTATCAATCATTATACTAATCATTTTAAAGAGAAAATAAGATGGAAAAAAAATTCATGTACGGCCTGGACGAGTTTAAATTCAATGGTAAGTCGTTGGGCTATATCGAAGATGAGTCGTTCGATTGGGGTGGAGCCAAAGGTGAGACTACCGAAATCAGAGCCGCCCAAAAAAAGGGCTATCCGGTAAAAATCATTCCAAAGAGCAACGGTACCGTAAAACCCACATTTGATCTGATCGAATTCAACTACGAGAACCTGCAGGCTACAATGGGCGGTACCCTCAAAAAGACGGGTGAAAAGACAACCGGCTGGGCAGCTCCCAGTAAGCTGGTTACCATTACCGGCGAAGTAACTATTGATACGGACTCCGGACAGCGTGTTACGATCCCGAACTGCATGTTGTCGGCGTATATCAGTGGGAACCTGAACCTGACCAGCGTGTCTAAAATCAAGTGCGAACTGGGTATTGCGGAACCGGCCGATGGTAGCGATCCATTCACCATCGATGACATTCCGGCTGAAGGAGGCGCTTAAAATATGAATGTGGAACTGGAAGCAGCGGAAGCGCTGCTGGATATAGGTGTTTCCCTACCCTTAAAAGCGGTCAGAATACCTTTTACCGGCAAGCGCTTCGCCTTACGCATGACAATGAAACGGCCGTGCCTGGGCAATCAGATAAGGATTGCCCGGCACTACCTGAAGATCGGGTTCACCTACGAAGAAATGAAAGCCTTCAACAAACACGAAGAAATGGTTTTCCTGGCTAAACATGGGGCACGGGTTAGTAAGATGATAGCACTAACCATTTGCCGGGGCGCCTTTTCCGGTTGGTTCCTTTCGCCCTTTATGGCCTGGTTTATCCGTTGGTTTGTTCCTGACGCTTTTATTCAGGGTGCCAACCTCCGTTTTATCACCCTGCTGGGGACAAAGGATTTTATGAATATTATCAGATCAGCCGAAATAGCGAATCCGCTCCGGCCGAAACTGAGCCAAAAAGGAAAGGGGAGTTAAGTGGCCGGGTTGTCGGCTCCCATAGCCCCTTTGGTGTCATCTGGCAGATTGCTACTGCTACCGGATGGAGTTTATATTATATAATGTGGAAAGTAAACTATCAAACCCTGGTCATGATGTCGGCCGATGCCGTTCGTTATGTCAGCGGTAAAAATAAAGAGAATAATAAAAAAGGTCAAGGCAGCGGTGCCCTGGGCTATTTTCAATCACGATTAAAAAAGTAATATGAAACCTGTTGAGATAGAATTCATCATGCGAGACAAACTGACTGACGGACTGGATAAAGCCGGCCAGGCAGCCACGTCTATGGGTGATAAAGTAGCCCAGACCGCTGACCAGGTGAAAGCGAAAATCACCGAGCAGAAGTCTGTCATCAACCAGGTAGAGCAGGATTTAAAGAATTTAGAAAAACAATATGCCAAGATGGCGCCGGGAGCCGGTCAGGCTGAAATGCTGGCTGAGATCAACGCTTGTAAAAAGTGCCTGGACGAAGAGAAAGCGGCGCTCCAGGGAGTGGAGAAAGAATACGAGCAGACCCGTGCCTCCGGTAAACGTCTATCCATGCAGCTCCGTGAAATGCAGGATGCGATGGCGAAAATGCGGTTGGAAGGAAAAGAGACCACACCGGAATACCAGAAGATGGCAGCCGCAGCCGCCAACCTGGCTGATACGATCGGTGATCTCCGGACGCAAACGAACATCCTGGCCAACGATGACGCCAATTTGCAGGGAGTCATCTCCGGCGTGAACGGTCTGGCCGGCGGCTTTACTGTCGCTACTGGCGTGATGGGCGTTTTTGCCTCCGAAAATGAAGACCTGATCAAAATACAGACGAAGGTGCAAAGCGTCATGGCCATCACGATGGGACTCCAGCAGGTGATGAATGCCCTGAATAAGGACTCCGCATTTCGCCTGGTGACTGTCGTGAAAATGAAAAACATGCTCACGGCCGCCAATACCCGGTTAGCTGCTTCCCTGGGCATATCGACCGTTGCCGCACAAGCGCTGATGGCAACCCTTACCCTGGGGCTTTCCGTCGTTGTTACCGGTCTTATCATTGCCTGGGACAAATACTCCGATGCCCAGGCCAAAGCAGCCGCCAAAGCGGCCGAACGTGTCGAAATTGAGAAGAACGGCCGTGCTGAGATGCTGAAAGCCCGTGTGGAGATTGATAATACCAAACGTGCCCTAAAAGATTTTAATGGCACCAAAGAGCAGGAAAAGGTAAAGGTTGAAGAGTTAAATCGTAAGTACGGCGAAACGTTCGGCTATTACAAAACGGTAGGTGAATGGTACGACGTGCTGCAGCAAAAGGGTGAGGACTATATTCAAATGCTGTTCCTCCAGGCGAAAGCCCAGAGCCTCGTGAATAAAGCCGTCGAAGCAGATGAAAAGGTTAATAAAGCCGAAGCCACTCCGGAGGCAGAGTACGATACCTGGTGGGGATATGGAGGTAAAGTAGACCGTTTTTTCTCTTCCAATAAAGGTTATAAAAACAGTAATAACGGTAAGTGGAAAAAAGAGGAAGCCGTCAAGGCTGCCAAAGAGGAAAAGCAAGCGTACCTGGATGAAGCCTCCAAGCTCCAGGACGAACTGGCCGCTCTGAAGAAAAAGTCGAAACTGGGCGACTTCGTGCCTGATCCGAAAGACCCGAAGGAGAAACCGGCCAATAATCTGGCCGAGCTGGAGGTCAAAGCCCGTATGAAAATAGAAGAGCAAACCCTGGCTCTACGAAAGGACGGATACGACAAACAGCGTGCCCAGGCTGCGCATGAATTCGAACTGGAGAAACAACGGATTGACAAAGAAGAAAAGGAACGCCTGGCCATCTATGAAAAGCTGAAAAAGGCCGGCGTAAAAGTCAAGCCCGAAGAAAAACAGATTATCTCTGCCCAGGCCGGTGTCCAGCGGGTGAAAGCCGCCCAGTTGTATGACCGGGAACTGGAGGAACTGGATAAGAAGGAACGGAAGGACAGGGAGGACAGTTTAAAGAAACTTCTGGAACCCTACCGCAACTTCGCCCAGCAGCGTCTGGATATTGAGAAAAAGAGCCAGGATGATATTGCCAAATTGCAGGCGCAAACTTCTGCCGCCCGGTTGAAAAAAATAGGCGATGAGATGACCGCCGCTTTCGGTAACGGGAATGTAGACCTGCTCGCCCGTCCCCAGATCGACGCAGCCAAATTAGTAGAAGCAGGTTGGAAAGATGCCGGTGAAGGTATCGCTACCGTATTCAGTAGCCAGTATGGCATTGAGGATGCCTCCGGAAAGAAAACGGAGATACTTGTCACGCCGATATTGCCCGATGGTACCGTGCTTTCAGAAAAAGAGCTGCAGGAATACGTTGATAACGTCCTGAATGGTGCCGATGATCTGCTGGCCGCCGACACCAAAGGTATCGTTATCAGTGTCGGTGTAGATGCTGACGGTTCTGCCGGTGAGATGCTCCATGAGTTCCAGGAGCAATACTATGACCTGCAAAACAATACATCAGAGAACGCCGACGTGGACGGTCAGATAGCCGCAGCCATCGTGCAGGCCGAGCAGGTGAAGAATGACAACCTGGCTGAACTTGACCGGGTATATGCCGAGAAAGATGTCTATTTCCAGGCATTGATGTCCCAATTGAGCAGCATGAGTCTAACCCAATTGGAGAAAGCGCTGGAAGATGCAGAAAAGGCACTTCATGACAGCGAACTGGGTAATGGTAAAAATTCCAAAGAGACAGCGGTCGCCCGTGCTAAAGTAGCCGCCCTGAAGGACGAGATAAAATACGTGAAGGCGGAGAACGAGACAAAGGCTCCGGACGATGCCAAAAAATGGAAGAAAAACTCCCAGGCCATTAAACGCTGTAAAGCCGAGATAGATGGCATGATCGACAGCATGGACTTCCTGGATGAAGGGACGAAAGCCGCTCTCCAGGCATGTAGTAATGTTGCCGGCGGTGCCATCGCCATGATTGACGGAATAAAGACATTAAGTGTGAGCGCCGGGGAAAGTATCTCCGCCGTCGAGAAGGCATCCGTTATTCTCGCTATTGTCGGTGCCGCCATCCAGATCATGACCGCCATCTTCAGCATGGGCGCCCAGGCGGAAAAACGACACCAGCAGGCACTGGCGGAAGTAGCGGCCAACAAACTGGCCATGCAGCGGGAATACAACCTGCTGTTACTCCAGCAGAACCTGCTGATGAAAGAGGCGGAGAACATCTTCGGTGAGCAGTCGATTGCAAAGGCGGCCAGGGCTGTGCAAGTGTACCGGGATGCCATACAGGCATATAAGGATGAACTGAAAGGTGAAGCCCCCGAAAAGAGACTCAACCCCTTTAACCTGAAGGGCAGCCTGGACGAATTCAATAAGCAAAAGACGGCTTATGAACAGGGAATACGTGGGCTTTATAATGTCACCGTTAAGACCGGCCATAAAAAAACCGGTTTGTTTGGTTGGGGCAAAGGAAAGGATATCTATACCGGTGTACTGCAAGTTTACCCTGACCTGATTGACGGGGAAAACCGTCTGAACATGGAGCGTGCGAAAACGATCATCAGCACGCAGACCATGTCGGACGAAAATAAGAACTTACTGCAAAGCCTGATTGATTTACAGGAACAGGCCGACGAAGCCCAGCAGGCGCTCTGGGATTATCTCCAGGATACCTTTGGCTCTTTGGGTGACGGCATGATGGACAGCATCGTGGATGCTATCAAAACCGGGAGTGATGCCTGGGAGAGCTTCGGCGACAAAGGTGCCGAGGTGCTGGAGAACCTCGGCCGGCAGATAGCCTATTCCCTCTTTTTTGCGGGCAAATTTGATAAGCTGCAGAAGCAATTGGAGGAAGCCTATGGCAGCGGTAAATCGGAGGAACAGATAGCGAAAGACGCTATGAACATCATGGGTGATTTCTATGCCGGCATCGGTAAAGACATGGATAACGCCGAAGAGTTTATGGAAAATTGGAAATCCGAGGCCGCAAAGCGTGGGTTCAATCTGTGGAAGGATGACGGAGACAGCCAGCAAAGCGGAAAGTCCGGATCATTCCAGACAATGGATCAGGAAACCGGCACCGAGCTGAAAGGTTTGTTTACCTCCGTGCAGCAACATGATGCAAATATAGACGAAAACGTGCAGTATGTCAGTGATGAGCTGCACCAGTCGACGGAGTACCTGAGAGAGATAGCCGAGAATACGGCCGGATGCAATGAAAAATTAAAAACCATTTCCGACGAAGTCACAACGATGCGGAGGGATGGTATAAAAACACAGTAGCCATGAATATACTGGAAGGATTACTTTACATCAATGGCGGCGACGTCTATAAGAATTACGGCGCTTTCCTCACGGAAGACAAAGCCGGTGACAACACCAATTATGCCGCCCTGTTGACTCCACCGAAGATGAAAGCCTATGTGGCGGTTACGTTCCGGGAGCAGGACGGCGAGAAACTGCCGGATAAATTAACGCCGGCCTTTGAGGCGAGGGATGTCACACTCCAGTTCGCCATTGTCGCTGACGGTAAGGCAGACTTCATAAAAAAGTATCAGGATTTCCTGGCCGTACTGAAATCCGGCTGGTTGGAAATCCGGCTGCCGGAACTGAACCGAACATACCGGATGTATTATAAGGAGTGTTCCGGATATGATCAGCTCACGCCCTTGGAAGGTGAAGCGGTGGCCGCAAAGTTCAAAGTGAAATTCAGGGAACCCGTTCCCTCAATATAGTATTTAAACAACGTTCAAATAGTGTTCAAACAGTATTCAAATGGAAATTAAGATATACAGTCAAAACGGAACATTACGGGCATCCGTACCTCCCGCTGATAGTTCGACCGTAAACGAGGAATTGATGTCAGACCACGTGCTGACCCTCTCTTTTACGCACTTCGAATACATCCGCCTGAAGGTGAATGACTATGTGGATTTCCTGGGTAAGCGCTACTGGCTGCTAAAGAACTACCGCCCGCAGAAAAAATCCTCCGTTGAGTACCAATATGACGTAAAGTTTTACGGCATCGAATCCAAGTTAAAAAAGGGACTCGTCCTGAAGATGGTAGATGGTGACAACTCCACATCCTTCTCACTGAACGATAGCCCGGCACAGCATCTGCAGTTGTTTATCGACAATATGAACCGTATAACCGGGAGCGACGTGTGGGCGATCGGCCAGGTGATCGACGCCCCGAACCTGAATATAGAGTATGACTGCGTTTCTGTTTTTGATGGTCTGGGTAAACTTGCTGAAGGTACCGGTACCGAGTGGTGGGTGGAAGGTTACACAATGAACCTATGTCGTTGTGAGCATGGAGACCTGCTGGAGCTGGGCTATGGCAAAGGCTTGTTAAGTGTCAGTAAAGACAGTAACGACAATGCGCCTTTTTTCACGAGGTTATATCCGATTGGAAGTACCAGGAATATCGACCGTACCAAATATGGCAGTTCCCGGTTACATCTTCCCGGCGGTGCCCAGTATGTGGAGCAGAATACAGACCTGGGCATCGTGGAGTATTCCGAAGAGTCCGCCTTCAAAGATATTTATCCCAGACGTGTCGGCCAGGTAGGTATCGTCCGGAGCGAAAAGAAAATGATTGAGGACGTAGAACGTGATATCTATTATTTTACTGATCCCGGCTTGACGTTTAACCCTGATGACTATGAAATCGCCGGTTTGGTGAAGATGGTTAAATTTCAATCCGGAGAACTCAATGGACAGGACTTTGAAGTCAACTGGCATAATGATACGAAAGAGTTTGAAATCATCAACCAATACCCTTATGAAAATCAACAACTGCCCGGTGGCCGGCTGATCCCGAAAACCGGAAACGATTATGTGCTGTATAACCTTCGGATGCCGGATGAGTATTATAAACTGGCCGAGGAAGAACTGGCCGCTGCCGTTGCTGATTTCTTGAAAAAATATAGTATTGATACGGCTGTTTACAAGGCACCGACCGATTACGTCGACTTTGAAAAACGGGAAATAAACCTGAAGATAGGGCGCCGGGTGCGTCTTTATAGTGAATATTTCGATGCCGGGTACCAGGATAGTCGTGTCGTATCAATCAGTCGTAAGTTGAACAACCCGTGTTCAATGGACATCGGCTGTTCTATGGCCGTCAGCAGCACGAAACTGAGTAAGATGGAGAATAACATCACCGAGATACAAGCTGCCTTTAAAGAGCAGCTTAATAAAGATGTTCTCCAGGTACTGAAGTCTTGGAACAGCGCTGATCCGAGTGAATACAATGTATTTTCTTCCCGTCGTTCCATGCGTGAATTCCTTCTGAAAAATCAGCCGGACGAAGCGAAAGCATATATCAATTTCATGCGGGGGCTGGGAGTCTGCGGCAAGTTGTTCAATGACATCCTGCGTGTCGGAGACAAAGCGGAAGCCAGTAATCAGAGCGTGTATTCCTCTCTCCGGACTGACAAAGAGATAGAGGCCGCCATTGGGGAACTGGATGATAAATATCTCCGGAAAGATATAGAGGACACCGCACGGGAACTGATCCACTTTTTAAAGGGCATAGACGTAAAAGGAGCCGGTGTATTTCATGACAGTGTAAACTCCCCTGATTTTGCGTCCGGGTTCCTGAACGGCAAAGGCTGGGCAATCCTTCTACGGGAAGTGATGAATGTTGCCGGGGCTAAAGAAAAGAAGTCCTACGCCGAATTCGATGAGGTTACGATCCGGGGAGCGCTCCGTGTATTTGAACTGATCATCAATCAACTGAAAGGCGAGGGTGATAACTCGGTTTTTTCCGGCATGATGAAAGTGGATCATGTGGATATCCCAAACAAAAAGATATACTTGGACACCGGTGGCGGCCTGTTGTATAATCCATTCTGGGTAAACGACTGCCTGGAATGCCAACGCTTTGGCGGCCGTCCGGCTGCAGGAAACGACTATAACGTAATGAAGCATTACGAGCTGGTTGTAGATGGCAGCGGCATCGGGTCGGACGCTCAGGGTGAGAACCGGTTGGACTGGATCACCTATAACAGTTTTACAGGGAACGTGGCCGATATTGCAAAGGGCGATGTCCTGGTACGCATGGATAACCTGACGAACCCTGACCGTAAAGGCATCATCATGAACACGACCGTTGGAGCCTTTGCCCCATATACGGACGTTTTGTACGGCGCCAAAACAGACCCGGACAATGCCATCAAAAGCAGAACCGGGAATCTCGCCGGCATATATAATACCTGGTTCGGATGGCTCAAAGGTTTCGGCCAGTTCATTGAGAACCTGTATGCCATCGGTGAGTTCCACTTTAAAAACGGTGAGAACATCCAGACCCGGCTCGACATGATGGAGAATTTGTTCCGCATCGATATGCAGAATAAGACGTATAACATGAGTGAGAAGGATAACTTCCTGAAGAATGCCTCTTTTACCGAGAACCTCGACGGATGGGAACGTGAGAACCTGATCCGGACATATACGGCAGGTGGCAAGCTGTTAATGTTCAACCGTAACCTCTTCGCACAAAAAGACAAGGTATCCGGTATTGTGAACCTGGATGGCCGCAACATGCTCCGGATTAAGAATAGTGGTATCCGCCAGGCAAACGCCGATGTACGCAAGCCAGAACCGGCCACGAGTGTCCTGTATCTGACGTTCAAATACATTTGTAAAAATGGCGGAACATTGACTGCCGGCTTTGAAGGGTCAGACCAGACGGAAGGACGCCTGCCGTTTATTGTTGAGTCGTTGGAGGAAAACATCGAAACCCAAAGCCTGGAATATTCCGGTTCATGGGATGGAACCGGCGACTTTGTCCTGAAGTTTACCGGTGATATCTACATCGACGTGCTGGCACTTACAAACCGGCCATTAGATGATTTTAAAATCGAAGTAGGCACACGCTTTGAGCAGACGGCCGAAAAAATCGGTCTCCTGGGGGAAAGGATAGATGCAACTAATAAAACGGTTACGAACCTGGGTATCGAGCTGGATGCCGCTAATGAAAATATACGCCTGTGGGGTGAGAAGACTGATAAGATAAATGCGACCGTCACGCAGATCGGCATTGATCTGGACATGGCTGAAGAAACGTTAGGGCTGTATGTAAAAAAGACGGATGACATAAATAATACTGTCGCTGATCTGGGACTGCGTATGAAAGCTGCCGAAGGCGAGCTGGAGCTGTTTTCAAAGTTTGAAGATAAAGCAAACGGACTACTTACCAGCCTGGGCACCCGTATGAATTCGGCTGAAGGAACACTGGAAACCTATGCTACCCGGTTGAATAAACTGGACGGTACGACCACCAGTCTGGGAAACCGGATGAATGCCGCCGAAGGGACACTGGACACGTATGTGAACAAAACCAACGCTATCGACGGAAGTCTTACCAGCATGGGCACCCGTATGAACGCCGTGGAAAAGAAGTTCACGAACTATGTATTGACAGACACCTTTAACGGGACGGTGGGCGACATAAACGTCACCCTGAACCGTCACTGGTCTGCCATAGAGCAAACAGATAAGAACCTTCTGCTTTCAATCAATAAGGCTACCGGTTACCCGCTGAACAAAGATGTGAAGTTTGTAAAAGGTATGAATGGTATTTCCCGGTATAACAATTCAGGAGGCGAGGCTGTGACGGTAACACGTTACGAGACGGCCAAAGACAGCGGCGTGTTCCAGGTACGCATTCAAAAGGTAGTAGGGAATTCCAGCCCCGGACTGGGCGGGTTTACCTTCTCCACCCAAACCCGTGTAAACGCCGTTTATGAAGCCCGTTTCACCGCCAACGTACCTAAAGGTTACAGGCTGAATTTTGCCAGCAATGCCACCGGAAACAACGGGCGTAGTCAGTGGATCACTGACAACACCGGAACCGGCGACTGGAAAGAATACCGTTATCAGGTCTTTTGTGGTGACTCCGGTAGCTTTTCGACGACAAACTTTTTTTATCTGACGAAAGATGTGCCGACCGGGCAAACTAATGATGACTATAATACCGTCGTCACTTGGTACCTGAAGGAGGCGACGGTGTTTGATTTATCCGGTTATGAAGACCCGGTAACATATATCAACCTGACGGAAGACCTGGCAAAGATCAAAGCTAAACGGATCGAACTTGAAGGGCTTGTAACGGTCAATTCAAAGTTTAAGGTATTGCAGGACGGCACCATCGAAGCGGTGGACGGAAAATTCAGCGGCACCCTTACCGGTGTCACCGGCTCCTTCAAATCACTGAACTGTGTAAACAGTGAAGGCAAGACCGTAGGCGGTATTTCTTTCGGTACGGACGGGAAAATGTGGTTCAGCGGTGACATGTATCATCAAGGTTGGGACTATGCCAAAAACCGAAATTATCGCTTGTATTCAACAAATATATGGTGTCGTGGGAATTTTGGCGCTTCCGGACGGAACACGCTGGTCGTACTGGGTAGTTATGGCTATTTCTATGTAAATGGCCTGAATAATGAAACCGGAAAGGTTTACGTATCTCTTGTTTCCGCCCAGTCATCCAACAACGAAACCTATTATACAATTCCCTTGTATGGAACGTCAGGTGACGCTGCCGGCTACCCTGTCGATTTGGTGATTATCAGGACGGCTGGCACATATAGATATTTATTGAGTGGGGATAAAAGTCAAAGGGTTACGGTCGTAAATGCCCATGACCAGAATAATAATATCTATATCTACTCAAACGGCGGGAAGGTGCAATGGAACGGGGGAGAAATAGCAGATTGCAGAAACATAGAAGATTTCATGACCCCGGTACCGGCTACGAACCTGCTCGGCCGGGGGTGGATAGTCGGGGCTTTCCGTGATAGCAATTGGTCTTAACATTTTAAAGATGCAGAATATGAAAGTGAATTTTAAAGAAATGCCGGTTGAAGTGAAATTCGAGGAACCGGAAGTGATGGATGTAAGGCATACGGTTGGTAACACAATCAACCGTTCAACTGCTGAAATTGGCCTGGCTGATTTAGCCCGGCAAATATACTACGATGATAACCCGGTCGAAATACCGGAAGTTTACCGTCCGGTGATTATCGCCATTATCACGGATGCGGATAATATACTGGGTGCCGGGAAAAAAGCGATAATCAGCGCACTTACTCCCGTCCCGGCTGAAAATGCTGAAGAACTTGAAACTGTTAATACAACCGAAAAATGAAACAAGTAGAAGAAAAAAGAACGAAAGCGTTCCAGTCAGAAGTGAAAGGCACCGGCGTAGTGATAAACTACCGGGCGACATTGGTACCCGTAGAAAACGGTGAAGAAGTTAGCAACATTTACGGAACCATCTCAAAAGAGAATAAGAACGTGGGCAGCGTAAGCTATGACAAGGCGGCTGACCGTATGCACACAAGTTTTGAACCATTTTCTGCCACCACCGCAAAGGAAAGACAGGCAATCATGCCGGTCGCCGCTGCTGATGTGGCCGAAATAATCTCAAATAAGTAGGAGGCACCGGTATGGCATATAAGCGTGAAGAACTGGACTATATAGCCGCTCAATTGTTGCCTGTGGTTTTGGAAAAGCTGGGTGTTGAGTCGCAGGGTGTCTCCGAGGTTGAAATCGTGAGTGACCTGACCGGTGTATTCTCGCTTCCCGCATATAAAAAAATCGGTGGTGTAGAGAAGGTTGTGGAAGCTCCGGTTTCACTTCTCCAGGATATTGCCCTGGATACCGTGAAAGCGGCGACGGATGACGCCAAAGCGGCCACCGGTGAAGCCCGGCAGGCAACAAAGGAGACGAAGGATGCCACGGCGGACTTTACGGCTGTCCGAGGGCAGGTGATTGCCGCCGGTGATCGTGCCAACGCTGCCGCCAACAGCGTGGATGAAACAAAAGATAAAGCGGTGAAAGCTACGGCGGACGCCATTCAGGCTACCGCCGGCGCTAACGACGCTAAAAACAAAGCGAACCAGGCAGCCGACACAACCAACGCCGTAAAGGAAGCCACCATCCTGGTAAAAGATAAAGCTATTGAAGCGACCCGCAAAACGGAGGAAGCTACCGGTAAGGCTACAACGGTTACCGCTGAAGCTAAAACACAATCCGACCGGGCTAAAGAGCTGGCAGATCATCCAACCATGATGGGTGATAATGGCAACTGGTGGAAGTGGGACGTTGCATTAAAAAAATACGTTGATACGGGTGTCTTGGCAAAGGGGGGTGTTTTATATCCGACCTTTAGTATCGACCCTGAAACTTTGGAACTGGTTATGCACTACCAGGATGAGATTGCTGCTGACATGTTCAACATCGATGCAGAGGGAAATTTAACTTTTAATCCAAAATAAGATGGCAGAAGGAGAAAGAATTTTAGGAAAGGTAGCCTTTAGGGATAAGGGCACTTATAGCGCAACCGTCAAATATGCCATGTTCGACTTTATAGGAACGGATGACAGTTGCTATTTATCTATCAAAGACAACAACATCGGGCATCCGGTGACGGACATTGCCTGGTGGAAATGCCTGGCCGACGGCAAGCCGGCCACAGCCGCCGCCGCTAAAGCGCTGGCTGAAGGTGAAAACGCAAAAAAGATGGCCAGCAACGCCAGTCAGGCAACTTCCAGGGCTGAAAGTGCTACAATAAAGGCAGCCCAGGCGACTACTGACGCTAAAGCGGCCACAGAAGAAACGCTGGCTACTGCCGTTGAAGCTGAAAAGATGATTGTCTCCGGACATCAACAAATCGAAAGTATGAAAGCGGCCGAGTCCTCCCTGATGAGCCAAGCGCTGTTGGCGCCTGCTCGTATGGAGTTGACCTATAATAAGGTCATCACACGGCGTAATCCATTCGTTCAATATGTCGCTGCCCGGCTGTTTCCGTCCTATGTGCTTCAGAACGTGATTTATCAGCAACCTGTCAACGGTGGAGACTCCGTATATGTGGAACCGGACGGCAAACTGGCGATAAATAAAGCCGGTCACACGAAAATTCATGTGATTCCGACGAACAATACGAAACTCTATCAAACGATAGATGTCGAAGTCCAGGAACCGGCGATGCGTTTAACCGGTGACGGTGCCATCCGTCTGAATTCGGACGGCAGTATCAGACTAACATAGTATTCATTTAAAACAATATCAAAATTATGGCATTAACAGCAGCACAAGAGGCGACCTTGATCCAGGTTGCCGATGCCTTCACCAGAGGCAAAAAGATTAATGAGTTAAGCAAAACCAGCGGCGGCATAGAAGGCTATACTGTCGAGGTTCAGGATCATACCGGAGAGTCAAAGAACGTCGATCTCCTGCAAGCGATCAACCTTGTAAACAAGCGTATTGCTTGCCGTCGCTGGAACGAAACCCTGAGTACTCCTGTAGGTGAAGCCTTTGGTAACATCGACTTCCTTCGTGACCTCCCCAGTACGCTGGGACTGGGCTGTTACCTGGTCACCGATGACCGTGTCCGGAGAAAACTTGATCCGACAAACCACTACCGATTCCAGGACGGAAGCCCGGCGAAGCTGGACGGTACAGACGGCCAGTACATGTGGTGTTGGAACAAACATTATTATGCTTCCTGGAAGGAAGGTAACTATCTGTATGAGGCAGTAAGTACCGAGCCAATCGAAGGTAAAGAATGTTACTGCATCCCTGAAGGTGGTACGGCAGCCATCGGCGGCGGTGTTGTCGACCGCACGAACCTGATACTTTGTTCCATAATCAACGAAACGGCGCAATACCGGGGCGGCGGCAATCAAACCGACTGGGACGGCACCTACCGCACCCAACTGGGAAAAGTTGCGACGGGCATCACTTACCGCAATTATTCCACTTACGCCCGTAAACGTGGTGAAGGCTGGGACGCAAACTGGTATGTCGCTGAAGCGGTACCCGAATACCTTTTCCGGATCATCTTCGGTACCCGTCATATTCAGACCGCCGTAAACCCCGAAAAGGACGCAAACGGGCTGTATCAGGGGGGACTGGGTGCCGGTGTTACCAACATGCCGGACTGGAACGGCTACAACGGTTATAATCCTGTCGTTCCGTGTTCCGCCGGTGTCGAACTGGGCGACGGTTGCGGCGAAGCGACCTATAACGTTATGAACGCCGACGGAACCGTCCGTTATGCGGCCAAAGTCCCGGTTTTCTTCGGGCTGAAGAACTTGTACGGGCACATTTACCGTATCGTCCGGGGTATCATTATCAATGCCGGCGCCAGCAAAACAGAAGGCTACGTGGCGCCGTCGCTTTATGCTTCTTACAATGACGCCAGCCTGGACGGCATGATTAAAGCGTGCGAACTTCCCCGTTCGGAAGGTTACATAAAAAGGGTTTCCATGAATAAACTTGCGATGCTTCCGACGGAAGTCGGCGGGTCTGCTTCGACTTATTTTGCAGACTATTTTTATACAAATGCTGCCAGTTCCCAGGGTCTCCGCTGTCGTCTTGCCGGCTCTAATGCGCATGCGGGTACGAATGCGGGGTCGTCTTGTACGAATTCGCACGCTGCGGTCACGAATGCGAGTGCGAATGTCTCGGCTCCCCTCTGCTACTTTAAAGAAGACCCTGTAATAAACTAAGACATTCCTTCCGAGCGTAGCGAGGCGGAAACGGAAAAGCGAAGCGTTCTTTGAAATATTTTTCATTCCTATTAAATAAAGGTTATTCCCCGGCGGGAGTGTTCCTTCCGCCGTCAGGCGGTCGATTTTTTTTATTTTTTGGTTTTTTTGTGTAAGTGCCCGTAAAACAGTACTTTTGCGGTGATATCATAGCTCACCGGTATTTGAATATGCTAACGAGTCTAATATCAGGTTGTTTTCTTCCGGGATGAGTAGTCTCCGCTGTCGTCTTGCCGGCTCTAATGCGAATGCAGGTACGAATGCAGGGTCGTCTTATACGAATTCGAACAATGCAGTCACGAATGCGAATGCGAATGTCTCGGCTCCCCTATACTTTGCAATAGAAATTGTAGGAGTTTGAAGGAAAGACCTTGCCTCTTGGCAAAAGATAACGAAGCACAAAGGGTGTTGGTAGGCCGGCAACGGTTCGAAGGCTCCCGAATAAGCAAAGCAGAAAAATGAAAAGATACGGTAACCTTTACGAGCGTATATGCTCCATCGACAATCTACGTGAGGCGTTTGAAAACGCTTCTATCGGCAAACGTAACCGTAGCGATGTTCTGGAGTATGGTAAAAATCTGGAAGCCAACCTGGAGGAACTCCGCCGGGAACTTCTAAGCCATACTTACAAGACATCGGACTATCACATTTTTACGCTTTATGAACCCAAAGAAAGAATAATTTATAAACTCCCATTCCGTGACCGGGTCGTTCATTGGGCGATTATGCTGCTAATTGAGCCGATCTGGACACGAAACTTTACTCGTGATACTTATGCGTGTGTCAAAGGCCGGGGCATTCATCCGCTCTTAAACAAACTTCGCCGGGACTTACAGGATGATCCTGAAGGAACCGCCTACTGTTTGAAATTGGATGTCCGTAAGTTCTACCCCAGTATAAATCACGAAATCCTGAAAGAAGTAATCCGCCAGAAGATTAAAGACCCGGAGCTGTTATGGCTCCTGGACGGGATCATCGACTCAGCCGATACAGGTGTGCCCATCGGCAACTATCTCAGCCAGTTTTTTGCTAATTTGTACCTTTCAGAGCTGGATCATTTGCTAAAAGAGTCCTATGGAGTTCGGTACTACTACCGATATGCGGATGATATCGTCCTGTTAGCGGATAATAAAGAGAAGCTCCACGGCTGGCTCGTGGCAATCAATGACTACCTGAATGATTACCGGCGTCTTTCCATAAAAAAGAATTATCAGGTTTATCCGGTCGAAAGCCGGGGCGTAGACTTTATCGGATATGTCAGCTACCATACGCATGTGTTGGCACGGAAAAAGAACAAAAAGGCGCTCTGTCGTAAAGTGGCACGATTGCGCAAACGAGGGTTGCCGGATGATGAGATACGCCTTCAGGTAGCCAGCGAGATGGGATTCATGTCACATTGTAACTCAAATAACTTATTAAAAATATTAGGAATGAAAAAGTTTTCAGAAATCAGAAAAGGCCAGGGCAAACTGGACGGCGAAAAGCTGCATATAGAAGCTATCGTAGGCAAAGTAATTCAACTGACTGCATACGATATCAGCAACTCCAAATATCGGGGTGAGTTATTAACGATCCAGTACATCCTGAAGGAGGATATCCAACTTCCCGATGGTACTGTCGCTAAAGCTGGAGAGAAGCACATCAGTTTTACCGGATCAGAGGCACTGGCAAAAGTATTTAAAGAGACCGAACTGGAGGATTATCCATGTGAGGCAAAGATTATAAAACAAAATTTCGGGGACAGAGGCAATAGTTTTTATACGGTTGTCGACCCGGATGACTAAAAAAAAGAATTATGAATAAGCAAGTTTATAAAGAAAGAAGAACTTATCTACATTTTGACGCAGAGCATTATCTGCTTTACTTGAACGAAGGACGTGAAGAATATATTCCGTCAGTACCAATGCCGGCCGAAGAACCGGCAGTTGCGCCACTTTCCGAGCCTGTAACGGGCTATTCCTATGAAGGCGAGGAAACGGACGGCGGAACACTTATTGAAGCCACAGAGGCCTGCTATGAAGCCTTTGTGAATGGGCTGATCCGCAAACGCTATACTCAAAGCGAAGTGGAAGCCCTCCAGTCAAACATGCTTATCTCCCTTGCAGACCCGGATAATGAGCGTTCTGCTGAATTCCGCCAGGAATGGGATACATATCAGGCGTACCGGGAACAATGCAAAAACGACGCTAAAGCAATCCTAAATTTATAAATTGATTTTTCCGGGGGTGAAAATAAAGCCCCCGGCCGTTAGTAAAGACGCCAATCACTTACTAACAAAATGCGACACGCCGCACAGCCGAGGGCTTAATGCCTTCTGCTGCGACGTGTCGCTTTTTTATTTATAAGTGATTGGCTCTACAAAAGTAGTAACAATTAAATTCCTGACAAAATGAAAACTCCGATAAGTTATTATGGCGGCAAACAAACGATGCTTAAACACATCCTGCCGCTGATCCCGCCTCACAAAATGTACACTGAGGCGTTTTGTGGTGGCGCTGCCGTCCTGTTTGCAAAGAGAACCGCTGATGCGGAAGTTATAAATGACCTGAATATGGACTTGACAACCTTCTACTGGATGGCAAAGGTATGCTACCAGGAACTGAAGGTTGAAGTCGATAAAACGCTTCATAGCCGGGATATGCACGTCCATGCGGCACATATACTCAATTATCCGCAGTTCTTCAACCAGGCACAGCGAGCATGGGCGGTGTGGGCATTGTGTAAGATGAGCTTTGCCAGTATGATGGACGGATCGTTCGGTTATGATTTCGATGGTGGTATGCCCAAGAAGCTGGCCAATGCGAAGGATGAGTTCACAGAGCATCTGTGTGCCCGCTTGGAGAGTGTAACCATTGAGAACCGTGACGCCTTGGAGGTGATAGCCTGCTATGATAGTCCGGAGGCGTTTCACTTCGTCGATCCGCCGTATATAAACAGCGACTGCGGACATTACGAGGGATGCTTTAACGAACAGAACATGGAGGACTTGCTGAAGCTCCTGGAAGGCGTGAAGGGTAAGTTCATGCTAACTATGTTCCCGCTGCCGATGATAGAGGAATATGCAAATAGAAACGGCTGGATTATCCACAGGGTAGAACGAACTATCTCTGCATCGAAAACGAGCAGACGAAAGCAAGAAGAGTGGATGGTATGCAACTACGACAATGTACACGGAAAGCAGACCTCACTTTTTTAGTGAAATATCCCTTCTGATTACTATGTAAAGATAGGCATTTCCGTTGAATTGACAATGGCTTTTTGAGTATTTTTTGCAATAAAAAAACAGCGTTTGAATACCTATTTAAAGGTGTTCAAACGCTGTTCTATTTTTGTGTGCGTGGAATGAAACCGACCCTTTTCGTTTTGAGGTTTTTCCGGCCTGACTTTCCCGTTTCGTTTTGGGAAATTGGAAAAATCGTTTTGCGGATTATACTGGAACGCGCGCTCCCTTCACTCGAATATGTCCGGACCCATCAGCCGGAAGGTATTCCTGCTTTACATTCTGTTTCTGTTTATTCTCACAACGACTCGTTAAAACTGGATTACTGTTATCCAGATACTCTTATCACCAGACTTATCTCTCCGATTTTTGCTCCTTCTACCCCAACTCATCACCCGGAACACCATTATCAAACATTCCTGGCCACCATACCGGAAGGTGAAGATAGCTTTTTCAATATAGAATATCCGGAATTATGGATACCGACAACAATCTATGTCGTATTCCTGCTATTCCTGTTATCAGTACGGGGAGCTTGTCTTACAGCGGGAATACTTCGCCGGAAATGGGTACACATAGACGAAAGTAAGCCACAACCCCTTCCCTGCCGTTGGGGTAAAGGTCAGTGGATACAGATAACGGACACAGGAGTTTATATCTGTATCAGCGTATTTATTATGACCGGATTATTATCCATGTCACCAATCCCGAAATGGCTGGGTGACAGCCATAGGAAAAACGAAGAAAGCAAATTGCATCCGCCTCTTCGCCTGGAAGGTTTTAGTATGGACCCCGGCAAACTGCTCCAACCGGATGCTTACGGTATCTCGGCTACAGGTGGTGAAAAAGTCTGTATGCTGAAACTACGTTCGTATTTGGACAAGCCTCTGGTGGAAATTATCCGGCAGGCGGATGACGGTACCGTGCAACCGGAATATATTTACGCAGCGAAAAGTACGCCGAGGCGGTTCGTCGTTACCCGGCCGGACATTCTGCATTCACTGGAAAAACTATACGGCAAACCTATTCCTTTATTGAAGATGTCTTTATTGGAAGAATATGATGAATATTACCGTCCGGGGTCCGGCCTGAAAACGCTGCCTTTACCAGCATACAAAGTTGAAATTGACAACAAAGCACAGGACCTCTATTATTTCCCTTCTTCTAAGCCGACATATTATCATTATAATTCGAATACGAAGCTGCGGAAGAAAATTTCATCCTTGCCCGATAAGTGGTAAAGATTATTATATAAGACAAGTATGTTTCAAAAGTGCTGAATGGAACTTTTGAAACATACTCGTTTATTCTGATTTTTCCGGTTCTTATAAGCTAGTTATCAGCGCCCACCGTTTCGACAGTAAATATTTCCTCATCTGTCCCATTACCGCGTCCTTCTTCCAGACGGACACTGAAAACTGCTTCACCTGTTTTTAACTCTTGTGAGGCACGTACTGTCACTTCATACGTGATAGGCTCATCCTGTGAAACCCTGGCTATCCGCACAGGATCCGATATTTCCAGATGCTCCCCTTCTTTTATTTTCACTATGGGAACAACATTCACCGCTTCCTGAAAACTGTTATTTACGATCACGAACGAGATACGGCAAGTTTCACCGGCATCGATCTTTTGGTTATAAGTCAGGCTATCCTCATCCAGCAAGATGTCTTCTATCCTCAAGTCAGGAAGAAGCACATGAGACGATGGCGTATATTTAGCCGGTCTGCTCCGCTCGACATAAGTTTCATTATCCGTACTGGCTGCGATCGACGCTCCGGCAATACCACCGACTGCCGTTCCTATGAAAGAACCGATTTCACCTCCTCCGTCATCATCGATTGCCTCCCCGATCAATCCGCCAAAGATCCAGCCGATAAAAGAACCGACCTGTGCCCCAAAGCCGGCCTTATCTTCAGTGCTCATATTCCTCATTGCCCCGCAACCAGGCAGTATCAACAAAGAAATCATCAGGAAGAGAATTACATTTTTCATATATCAACTATTTCTTTACTGTTTACCGGCAAATAAGATCTTCCGGTTTGACTTTATGACAGCAGAAAGGGGAAAAACCCCCATCCGTTTCCTTTTTTTTATGTAAGTTTGCGGTCTCTTAAACAAAGAATAATGATCAATCAATTTCAGACTCCATCTGCAGACTTGCAACATCAGTATGATCTTCTGCAAAAAGAATTTGAATACGAAAAAGAGATGTACAGGGAGCAGACAGAGCGGACCGGAATACACCGGCGTATCCAACAGGGAGTTTGCTGGTATCCTGCTATTCCGGGAAGAAGTTATTACAATTCGCTGAACCAGCTCGTCGTCGAAGTCGAACGCCGGGATGATAAGGAGATAGAACACAATTTCGAATACGGCCGTCCGGTCTGTTTCTTCACGACAGATGTCAGCGGGAAACCCAAATACCTGAACTTTTCGGCTGTCATCAGCTATGTGCAGGATGACCGGATGGTTGTCGTCTTGCCGACACCTTCCGCTTTATTCGACCTGCAAAATGTGAACAGCGAACTGGGAGTTCAGCTTTATTTCGATGAGACAAGCTACAAAACGATGTTCAATGCACTCTCCGGTGTCATGAAAGCGAAAAACGACCGGCTGGCTTATTTACGCGACGTCTTACTCGGGAAATCACCGGTGACCCGAAGAACGCTTTTCCCCGTCCGCTTCCCGTGGTTGAATACAACCCAGGAAGAGGCAGTCAATCATGTACTGGCAACAAAAGAGGTATCGATCGTGCACGGTCCTCCCGGGACAGGGAAAACGACTACGCTGGTAGAAGCCATCTATGAAACACTGCACAGGGAAAACCAGGTAATGGTCTGTGCACAAAGCAATACGGCTGTCGACTGGATATCTGAAAAGCTGGTAGACAGGGGAATCAACGTGCTCCGCATCGGTAATCCGACACGAGTGAACGACAAGATGCTCTCATTCACCTACGAACGACGCTTCGAATCGCATCCGGACTATCCGGAACTTTGGGGAATCCGTAAGGCTATCCGGGACATACAATCTTCTTTCCGCAAGAAAAGCCATGCGGAAAAAGATACTGCCCGCAACCGCCTTTCACGCCTGCGTTTCCGGGCCACCGAACTGGAAGTAAAGATAGATACGGACCTGTTCGATGAGGCTCGTGTCATCGCATGTACCTTAGTGGGATCAGCCAACCGGGTCCTGACGAACCGGCACTTTACTACCCTGTTTATCGATGAAGCGGCACAGGCTCTGGAGGCTGCCTGCTGGATCGCGATCAATAAAGCAGACAGGGTGATACTGGCAGGCGACCACCACCAACTCCCTCCTACCATCAAATGTATAGAAGCGGCACGCGGCGGACTCGATCGCACGCTGATGCAGAAAATAGCCATCAGTAAACCTGAAACGGTATCGCTACTTAAAATACAATACCGGATGCATGACGATATTATGCGCTTTTCATCCCACTGGTTTTACCGGGATGAACTGCAGGCGGCACCGGAAGTAAAATATCGTGGTATCCTGGCTTACGATACTCCTATCGTCTGGTTCGATACGGCTGATTGTAATTTTGAAGAAGACCAACAGTCTGAAAGCCAGAGCCGGATCAACCGGCAGGAAGCAGAACTGTTGATCGAACAACTACAAAGTTATATCGAGAAGATCAGCAAAGAACGCGTGCTGGATGAGAGTATCGACTTCGGATTGATCTCTCCCTATAAATCGCAGGTACAATATATCCGGAGCCTGATCAAGCGGAACTCTTTTTTCAAACCGTTTCGGAGACTGATCACCGTACACACGGTGGACGGCTTCCAGGGACAGGAACGCGATGTGATCATGATCAGCCTGGTCCGTGCCAATGATCAGGGAAATATCGGTTTCCTGAACGATCTTCGTCGTATGAACGTCGCGATCACCCGTGCCCGCATGAAGTTGATCATCCTGGGAGACGCTTCTACCTTGACAAAGCATGCCTTTTACAGGGAACTTTACAAATATATTACGGCAAACGGCCTTGTAATTCCAATAAAACCAATCCCTGAAACGGATAAATAGTATGGTTTATCTGTATATTTCATGCAAGGATTGGTAAAAAGGTAAGTCAGAATTATGTATATTTGTCATCTAAACAAAAAAAACAGCAAGCCATGAAGTACAAATTATTAGTTTTAGACGTAGACGGGACATTGCTCAACAGCAATAAAGAGATAACTGCCCGTACCCAGGCTGCTTTACTGAAAGTTCAGCAGATGGGAATACATATTGTATTGGCATCCGGCAGACCGACCAACGGGGTCATGCCGCTGGCTAAGGCTCTGGAACTGGATCATTACGGTGGTTTCATTCTTTCATATAACGGTGGACAGATCATCAATGTACAAACGGGTGAATTACTTTTTGAAAAACGTATCAACCCGGAAATGTTGCCCTATCTGGATAAGAAAGCAAAGAAAAACGACTTTGCCATTTTCACTTACCATAAAGATTACATCCTGACGGACAAACCCGACAACAAACATGTGCAGGAAGAAGCCGCCTTGAACAATATGCGTGTGATCGGCGTCGATAATTTTCCGGAGGCTGTCGACTTCAGTCCTTGCAAATGTGTTCTTGCCAGCGACGATGAAGCAGAACTGGTAGGTTTGGAAAATCACTGGAAGAAACGTTTGGACGGTGTACTGGACGTATTCCGGTCGGAAGATTACTATCTGGAGGTTGTCCCCCAGTTTATCAACAAAGGGAATACATTGGGCGTTCTGATGGCAAAACTGAATATCACGACAGAAGAAGTGGTAGCCATCGGCGACGGTATTGCCGACGTACCGATGTTACAGCTTGCCGGAACCAGTGTTGCGATGGGCAACGCCCGCGATTCAGTAAAAAGCTGTACGGACTTTACCACTTTGGCTAACGATATGGATGGTGTTGCAGTAGCTGTGGAAACAGCGATCCTGGCAGCGATCAAACCGACGGAAGTTCCTCTGGACCAGTTGAACATACGTGCCAAACATGCACTGATGGGCAATCTGGGCATTCAATATACTTATGCTTCTGAAGACCGCGTGGAAGCAACCATGCCGGTGGACGAGCGTACACGCCAGCCTTTCGGTATCCTGCACGGTGGTGCGACACTGGCCCTGGCTGAAACTGTTGCCGGATTGGGTTCCATGATCCTGGCAAAACCGGACGAGATCGTTGTCGGAATGCAGGTAAGCGGTAGCCATATGTCATCGGCCCATGAGGGAGATACCGTACGCGCCGTAGGAACAATTATCCACAAAGGTCGTTCTTCACATGTATGGAACGTAGATGTGTTTACCTCTACCGATAAACTGGTATCCTCCATACGTGTAGTGAATAGTATATTAAAAAAGAAATGAGTTCAGAAGAAACAAGCGAAGTAATAGATTCACTGATCAGGCAGGGCCGGAGTTTTGCAATTTACCGTATACCGGGAGAAAAAGACCCGCGATTCGTCATGCAGAGTTCCGGTTCTGCCCGCCTTTTATACAGCATAGAAGAGCTGAACGGACAAACAGGATTCGTGATCGCTCCTTTCCGGGTCACCCCGGATTGTCCCATTGTATTGATCCGCCGCGATCTAACAGAGGTACCGGCTGTCTTGCCAATGGATTCCATTCGAATGGATCTGGAATTTCATCCGAATGGAACTGAAAATCCATCCGAATGGAAAACGGAAAGCGATTATATCCGTTGTTTCGATTCCTTCATCAAACCTTTGCAGGAAAAGAAACTGGATAAGCTGGTCCTTTCACGCAGTCTGACACAAAACCGTCTGTCCGGTTTTTCACCTGCAAAGGCTTTTTACAAAGCCTGCCAACAATATACCCGTTCATATGTCTATCTGTGCCATACGCCACAGACCGGGACCTGGATCGGAGGTACACCCGAAATCATCCTCTCCGGAGAAAAAGGAGCATGGAACACGGTCGCCCTGGCCGGGACACAGCCGCTTCAAAACGGCGAACTACCGACCTATTGGGACGAGAAGAATAAGAGAGAACAGCAGATTGTCGCCACCTATATCCACGACCAGCTTACTTCACTCGGTATCGACTCGGTCATGGAAGGTCCGTATTCGGCACGTGCCGGCGCTTTATGCCATCTAAAAAGCGATTTCAGGTTTACCTTGCGTGAAAACAATAAGTTGGGCAACCTGCTCAATTTGCTCCATCCTACCCCTGCCGTCTGCGGATTACCAAAAGCCGATGCTTACCGGTTCATTCTGGACCATGAAGGTTACGACCGCCGCTATTATTCCGGCTTTATCGGGTGGTTGAACCCCGAAGGCAGAACCGACCTGTACGTCAACCTGCGTTGTATGCATATCGAAGACAAAATACTTACACTTTATGCCGGAGGAGGTCTGCTCTCTTCCTCAGAGCTTAACGACGAATGGCAGGAAACGGAAGACAAACTACAAACGATGAAAGCTTTGTTGTAAAAACGACTATACGTTTCCGGTCACAAAAACAATTGTTTTCGTAACAGAATACAATTGTTTTTGTAATCAAATACAGTTGTATTCTAAAGTAAAAACAATAGTCTCTTTTATTTATTCTTATTATATATGACCTTTACTGAAAGTAGTTTACAGATAAAACATTTATTACTAAAAACAAT